>PMCF01000281.1 GCA_003154115.1 Anaerolineae bacterium | reverse complement strand
AAGTCGCGTCCCCACAACTATTTAAGTGGCTGACCCAACGCAAGCACTTTAAACACTTGGAAGGTTTTCCCGTGTTGGTCTGCAAGAGCGATGAAAAAGGCGCGTCCGAGGTTAGTTATCTGCATCTGTCTTCTAGCAATCTATTGCTTGCGCCGGTTGATACTTGGCCAGAGAAATTCCGTCCCTTTTTTGATCTCTTTCCACCTGAAAAGATTCTGACTGCTGTCTATGCTCAACAGATTAATCTGACGCAATGGGAGGAGTTGAGACAGCATCAAATCGTGTTCGACAATCCACTTTACAGCGAACTGTCAACCCTTTCGAATAACGAATTGAGCGTTCTTGCGAGCGAGCGCCTTGATGATGAGCAGAACCATGATGCTATAGAAATGATCATGGTGAGCCGTCTGGCCTTTCTAGAACTACCGGATCGCGGCGTTATCGATCGAGTGCGTAATAGTAAATCTCGAACTCATCTGTTTCTAGAGTTCCTGTTGGGCCCTTTGGCAGAAACCGACAGGGGGTGGCAGGAGCCGATCGAAATTAGCTGCACTTGTGGTTCAAAACATCATATTGTGTCGACCGAATGGTTGTATGCCATAAAGGAACGTGCGTGGGTGCATGTGAGAAAGGGAAAACAAGAACAGCCAACGTCGGCCAGCCTGATGGCAATATTTGAAGACGATATAGGATTACAGAGTAAGCTGCAAGAGCTAACACCGATTCAGTTCTTAAATAAGTTAGGTGTGGGAATTGGGGATCTAACGCGGAATCTAGTCGCAAAAGATGAGAAAACTCGCGTCGATTGGGATCGCGCCGTCAGTGTCGTGCTGCTTAGTAAACTCACTCCGGAGCAAACCATTGGCATCTTGAAAGATCCATCAATCTTGCAAGCATATGAAGATCGCCAACACGCAAGGGAAACCACGCGGCGTAATCAAGAAGTTGGCGCTGCCGTTGAAGCTGCTTTCAAGGCGATCTTTCAAAGCGAAGAGTTTCAGCAGTTGGGCTTTGGAATAGAGCGCACCGGAGTCGGTAGCGACTTCGCAGTGGATTATGACCTGGACTTCGATGTGGTTGAAGATAACGCTGAACAACTATTCAACATCCAAAACCAGAAAACGCAGTGCTTGGTGGAGATCAAAGCGACGGTCACTAATTCCGCATCTATGACCGAAACCCAAGGCTACAATGCCGCTAAAAACGCCGACCATTTTGCATTGTGTGTTGTGCCATTGTCAGGTTTGCCTATAACACCAGAGTATGTTCGTTCGTCGGCTCGGTTTGTGACAAATATCGGCAACCTCCTTGATAAGCGAGTGTCTGACGTCAAAGAGCTATCTACGTATACGACAGTTGCCGCCGTAGAGGTCGATGGAATTGCGGTTGACATCGCGACATCACAGATACGGTTCAAGATAAAACGCTCTGTATGGGATAGCGGTGTGAATCTTGAACAGTTTATGCAATACTTGCGTCAGATCAACTAAACAAGCAGCTAGCTGCACAGGGTTCCCGTTTGTAAGATCGCTGCCGAGGCCGGAGATTGAATTGCCTAACGGCACTCCCGGCCCACCCCTCTCCGCTTCGCTGCGGGGCCGTGGTCTCCCGAAATGCATTTCGGGAGAGGGGCGAAGCATTCTCGTCGATCACAAAGCCGACCGGGGTGAGGCCAAAACAAACCCCCATCCTAGAAGTTTCTCATCAGCACTGGCAAATACAGGCTGTATCCCAGCGGTACATTCAACGTGATCGGCACATCGAGCTGTGGTCGATCGGGATCGTCGCTGGTAAGGTGCAGCGTGGTGGTGTAGACCCCGCCGGATAATCCGCTCGTATCGAAGGTCATGACACTGGTTGTGCTGACGCCGGGCACAAGCGCTCCACCACTGGGCGCGACGGTCAGCCAGGCAACGGTCGGCGTCAATGCGATGTTCCACGCGAGATTCGCGCTGCCGCTGTTAGTGATGGTCAACGCCTGCGTGGCGCTCAGCCCGGGAGTCAGGGTCAGCGCGATGGCTGTCGGCGTTACCTCAAGGTGCGGCGCGAGCACGGTGAGCGTGATCGGCACATCGATCTGCGGATGACCAGGATCGTCACTAGTGAAGCGCAGCGTCGTCATGTAGGCACCGCCGGACAAAGCGTTGGCCGTGAGGCTGACGGTGATGAGTTGCTGGGTGGTAGGTGCAAGCGTGCCGTTAAGTGGTGTTGCACTCAGCCAGGTAACGGCGGGCACTTCAGTCGCGCTCCAGTTCAATGGCGCTTGACCTACATTCGCCACCGTGATCGATCGAGTTGTAGTCAGCCCGGTGGTTAGCGTAATCGACAAACTCGCCGGCGTGACGGTGATGCTGGGCGCAAGCACGGTAAGCGTGATCGGTACATCGATCTGCGAATGATCAGGATCGTCACTGATGAAGCGCAGCGTCGTCGTGTAGGCGCCGCCGGACAAAGCGTTGGCCGTGAGGCTGGCCGTGATGAGTTGCTGAGCGTCGGGAGCAACTGCGCCATTGAGTGGTGTTGCACTCAACCAGGTAACAGCGGGCACTTCGGTCGCGCTCCAGTTCAACGGCACTTGACCCACATTCGCCACCGTGATCGATCGAGTTGTAGTCAGCCCGGTGGAGAGCGTAATCGCTAGATCTGCTGGTGTGACAGCGATGCTGGGCGCAAGCACGGTAAGCGTGATCGGTACATCGATCTGCGGATGATCAGGATCGTCGCTGGTGAAGCGCAGCGTCGTCGTGTAGAAGCCGCTCAGGCCGCTCGTGTTGAATGTCAAAGTCAGCAGCGTGTTCGCCGCTGGTATCAGGCTGCCACTGCCGGGTGATTCGCTCAGCCAGGTGACACCTGGAATTTCAGCCGCGCTCCAACTCAAGGCCGATTGACCGACATTAGCGACGGTGATCCAGCGTGTGGCCGTAACGTTAGTCGAAAGCGTCAACGTGATCTGGCTTGGCGCAACATCAATAGCGGGTGGCGGGACGATCAAGGTGATCGGCACATCGACGGGCGGTTGCTGCGGAACGCTGTGCGTGAAGCGCAGCGTGGTCGTGTAAGTATTGCTGTACAAGCCCGTTGCGTCCAACGTCAACGTGATCGAGCTGCTACTTCCCGGCGACACACTGCCGCTCGTCGAAGTTTCCGTCAGCCAGCCAACCGCTGGAATTTCAAGGCTGCTCCATGATAACGCTGCGCCTCCGTTGTTGCTCACGGTGATCGCTTGCGTGGTGCTGAATCCGGCCGTGAGCGTGATGACGATCGGCGACGGTGTCACCGCGATCAACGGATTCACGATCGTCAAAGCGGCGCTCGATCGATTGGGCAGCTCCGGCAGTTGATATTGCTCGACACTGCTCGTCGCAATCGTCGCCGTGTTCGTCACGGTCAGACGCGCGGCAGTGGCGCTGATCTGCCCCGTGATGGTGATGACGCCGCTCTGCCTCCACGCGAGATCGGGCACGTGCCACGCGTAAGAGGCGCCGAGGATCGGCGTGATGGGCAGCGAGGCGCTCCAGGCGGTGTTGATCAATTCGGCGGGCAAGGCGTCGGCAATCAAGACGTCTTGCGCGGGCAACGAACCGGCGTTGCTAAAGTTCAGTGTGAAGGTGACATGATCGCCGTACTGCACCAGCGTCGGCGTGATCGACTTGACGATGCCGACATCGGCGACCGGCGACACGGCCACGGCCCATTCGACACGCGTCTCGATCGGTTGACCGGGCGCGACGGGAATGCCTCCGCCATTTTGCCCGGCGAAATTGGAAACGTCATAGGCCGTCTGGGCATACCCGATCGGCCCCCACATCCCGCCCGGCCCCAGCGCGCCTGCTGCATACACATCGTGCGACACATTACCCGCATCGTTGTGCGCGACGACCGGATGGCCGGGTATCGGCAGGTGCGGCAACAGCGATCCAGTCGCGACGCGGCCCTGGCGGCTGGGCACACCCGTCGACGCCAACGGCCAAGATTTCTCGGCGTTATCGAACGTGGGATCGGAGAAGGCGATCAGGCCGCCAGCCTTATCGACGCCCGCCAGCGTGACGTAGTGCCCGCCCACCCGATCGCTGCTGGTGCCGCCCGCCACATAGAAGCCCAACAGCAAGATGACATCTTCGCTGCGTTCCACTTCTTCGGCCGCCCACCAGAATGTGGGCGACTGCACCAGCGTGATGACATAGCCGCTGCGCAAGTTGTGAGCGATCAAATATTGATCGAGGCCCGTGAAGACGTTGGTGACGATCGTGCCGCTGCCCAGCTGATCGGTTTGGAAGCGCTGCGCCAGGTCTTCGATCAATTCCCCACCGGGCGGCCACCCCGTGACGGGATTATTGACGTTGAGCGGATCGTGATCGTCCCAGAACGGCGGCAGGGTGGCGTAGGTCGAGATCAAGGGATAATGATCGTTGACCGTCGTCGGCGTGATCGGCTGTGGCTCGAATTTCGAATCGAACCACCACACGGAATTGGCCGCCGCGACCGGCCCACAGAACGACCATTGCCCCAACGGATTGCGCCAGTTGTCCTGGCGCTGATCGAAGTCCGGCATGCCGTTGGGTGAATAGTCGGTGTACCCGCTGGCTTTCCACGTGTACGGCGAAACGGCTAAGGCAAACTCGACTTCGACCTGCAGCGGAGGGCCAGGTTGATAGACCTCGGTGGGAATAGTCGGATGTGGGTTGCTTCCCAACAGCGATTCGATTTGGTACCACGGATAAGTGGGCAAGCCCCAAATGCCGCCGGGGCTGTTGCTGGGCGCGATCGGGTAAACATCGTGTGAGACATTGCCCGCGTCGTTGTGAACGAATGACGCATGACCCGGAATCGGCTGATGCGGAATCAACGTGCCGCTCAACACGCGGCCCACGGGCGTGGGATTGGTTTCCTGCGTGTCCAGCGCGGGATCGCTGAGGGCAATCAGCTGCGCCGTGCTACCGACGCCGGCCACCGTGACGTAGTGGCCGCCCACCCGCGCCCAACGGAAAGCGCCGCTGCCGATCGGATCTTCTCTCCATTGATAGAAGCCTAACAGCAAGATCACATCTTCGCTGTGTTGAACCTCAGTGGCGACCCACTGAAACGTCGGCGACGGCACCAGCGTAACGCGATAGTCGTCCCACAGTTGATGCGCGCGCAGATAGTTGTTCAGGCCGTAAAACATGCTGATGATGCTGGTGCCGGTAATGCCTTGATTCGTGCCGAAGTAATTGGTGGCAAGGTCATTCACCAGGGGCACGACGTTCGAGATCATGTGATCGTCCCACGCGCCGCCATAGCTCGTGATCAATCCGTAGGTGTCGCTGATGGCCGGCGGCATATGATCGGGTGTTTCAAATTTGCTATCGAACCACCACAACGAGTTGGCCGCCGCCACCGGCCCGCAGTGAGTCCATACGCCGTTGCGCAGCCACGCGTCTTGATGTTGATCGAAATCGGGCACACCCGATGGCGCGTAATCGGCCCACGGCCCCGGCTTCCAGTAGAAGGTTGACCAGTTACTCGACGAGGCGAGATTGCCCCACGTTGATGGATCGAGCCAGTAACCGGACGAAGGCCAATACCAATCGTGCGGCCACGAGGGCGTCCACACTTCGGCCACGGCCAACCCGATCGAGATAGCGCTCGTCTGCGTGATACCCAGCTTGGTCAAGCCGATCGCAAACTCGCCCTGCCAACCAGATGATGAAGTGGAGGCTTGCGCCAGCCAGCGGCCATCACCTGGGCCGCCCCAGCCACCAATCCCATCGCCTTTGTTTTCCCAGCTCGCTCCGTCTTTACGGAGGTTCAATCTGTAGTCGTCGACTTGAGGCACGCTTCCGCCATTGTGTTGGGTGTCCAGAAAAACTTGAAAAGCCGGGCCGTTCGCAGGTGTCGGAAACAGCGCGGTGTCCTGTGAATCGAAAGCCACATAGAGCGTGATGGCATTCTGCCGGACAAACACTTCCAGCTTCCCGCCGTAAGTGGGAGCCTCAAGCCGGTACGCCCCCGCGTACTCTCCGGGGCTAATGGACCCATCGAGTTGAGGCGTGGGACCATAGGGTGCGTCGGCGGCGTTGGCGTCGCTGAGATAAGGCGGCGGCAGAGTGTTGACCTGTGCGGTTGCCTCAAGCGTCCCCGGAACTTGAATTCCAAAAAGGAGCAACGTGGCATACATCAACGTACTGGTGACGATCAGCACCAGGCTGAAATGGCCGAATCTGGCGTTCATGTTAGACCTCCTGCCGGGTGAACGAAAAACCGATCGAACATCAGCTCACGTTTTTATTCCACGTGCGCCAAATTCCGATCGGCCCTCATCACGGACCACGGCTTGCCTCCTGTGGTCGCCACCATTCCCTTGTCGATTCAAGGAATCTCGTTGAAGCGGATGACCTCCATCACGGGTGCGAACAGCTTAAACTCTGACATCAGTATATGCCAAACCCGCAGGCTTGACAATGATCTTTATACCTCTATGGTACAATCGCTGCACTCTGACGCCGCTCTCGGCCATCATGCACCAGCCTATGAATTTGCTGCGCCATATCTTTCAATTTGCCATTCTCGTCGGAATATTGACGGCCTGCGGCAGCACCCGTCCACCTGAACCGACACCCACCGCGACACCGAGTCCAACGGCTACAGCCACACCTCGACCAACGCCGACGGTTACGCCCGTGCCGCTGTGTCCCGCGCCGGGCCAAGCGGCGAAATGGGTTGCGCCCGATCAATTTGACGGCTACCCGGAGGCCATTCGAGCTTATCTCGCACAAGGTGGGACGGCGGCCAACCTGTTGACGATCCTGCGCAACGCCAGTTCGATCAATGAGAAATGGGGCGGCGTCTCCTCGATCGATCTGACCGGCGACGGCGAACCGGAAATCGTCGTCTCGATCTTCGATCCGTTTACCACCGATCAAGCTGCCGGCCCCAGCGGCCAGCTCCTCGTCTATGGCTGTGCGCCACAACAACAGATCGAATTACTCTATGCCAATCAAGCGCCCAAAGGCCAACTCTTGCCCAGTGTTCTGCAAAGCGGTGATCTCATTGGTGCACCGCACGGTACGCAGCTGGCCGTCGTTTCCTCGTCATGCGGCGCGAATACTTGCTTCGAAAAATTGGAAGTGCTGGGCTGGAATGGCGTCGCGCTGGCGAATCTGTTGGCCGAGCCACTGGACTTGCCTTCCGCGCAATACCAGATGATTCAGACCGACGCCGATAGCGCGCTGGAGATTCAAGCGCAGCGCGGCCTGCAAGATTCCATCGGGGCGGGGCCGCAGCGCACCGAGAAGCAGCTGTGGAAGTGGAACGGCGCGCAATACGTGAAAGTCAAATCCGACTGGTCGCCGGTCGAATATCGCATCCACGCTGTGTATGAGGCCGACGATGCCTTTGCTGCGGGCGATTACGCCAAAGCCACCGACTGGTACACGCGTGTCTTAACAGATGACAACTTAAAAGATTGGCTGACCGAAATCGGCTATGCTAACGCGCACGATCGCGACACGCTGCAAGCTTATGCGCGCTTCCGGCTGCTGCTCATCGGCCTGCTGCGCGGCGACGCCAACGCGGGCGATCAATTCGATCAGCTCACCAAACTTTACCCCGAAGGCTCGCCCGTGCATTTGACGCAGCAGATGGCGCAGGCCTTCTGGAACAAATATCAGGAAACCAAAGACCTCAAAACCGCCTGTGCCGTGGCGAACGACTATGCCAATTCCAGCGACAACGGGCAATACCTCATCGTCGACGATCTCAACCTGTTTGGCTATACCAATCGCTCCTACACCTCCGACGATATGTGCCCGATCAAATGACGAGTGATGAGTAACGAGTAACTCATAATGAAATGGACGCTATGGCTTGGCTTAATGCTGGTGCTTATTGGGTGTGGGGGATATGATAGGGAAGTGCCATCTATTGAGACCACCCAGGCCCCTACCCACTCTGTCGCCGCATCAATTTCCCCATCGCCGTTGCCAACCATTACACCTGTCCCTATCCCGACTTCGACAATGGTTCCAACCATTACTCCTCGTCCTACTCTGACAGTAACTCAAATTGGATCGTTTGTTTTCACTCGGTCATTTGATAATCAGCGATATGATTCTTTACCTGGTGTCCAAATACCTGATTGGGTAAAAACGAATAATGCCAATGAGACGTGGTATCTGACTCGCACACTCGAAGCATATCTGCCTCTGTCCATTTCTGGTGGCGTTAAGCCAGACTCTTTCAATGCCCACTATCCAGATTTTCTCGCGCGAGCAGACGACTTTTTAGGGCGATATCCTGATAGTGACGGCTCGATACCCGTCTTGATGATGTTAGGACATCTTCATAGCTTTCAAATCGGGTGGTATCTGGGACGTTCCCCTAAATTGTTGGGGCAAGAGTATGAACAGGCAGTTAACCTGCTGATGAAACATCATCCTGAGCGGATGGTTTATATCCTTGACGATCTCATGGGCATGGGCCTACCCATTGACTGGGCGAAAAGTACAGACCTTGGAATGAAAGATTTTGAATCTCTGTTGTTCAGATACCAATTCTCGCCTCTATATGGCGAACCGACAGGGCAAATGTATGCTTTCGTCCGCGAGCGCAGTCAGCCATGGAAATTTACTCCTTTGCCCACCTGGTATGACCAGGAGGGGGAATACCAATACGGAGTTCAGATTCAATCCATTGCGGATATCAATGGGGAAGGTCATGACGAGATCGTAGTTGCTTTGGAACACGCTTATGTAGGTGGATGGGGGTTGCGGCTACAAATCTTCAACTGGGAAGACGGGAAGTGGATTGACCGCATGGAATGGCATCCGTATCAGTTCCCAGATGCCTACTACGGATCATTCAAGATTGAGGAGTCCAAGCGCAAGGGAGTACAACAAATTGTCGTACATTATTACACTGGTCCACCGGGTGGTGGAAACCCTACAACTCTCGATATCTACCAATGGAATGGGACAGCCTACACGAATACACTTCCGATTGTTACCCAAACATGCGCCTATCACGCTTTTGCTGAGGCAGAGCGACGCCGTAAATTAGGTGATTTGTCAGGTGCACTTCAACAGTATCACCTTGCTCGTCGTCGAGGTTTATCAGAGTTCGAAGTACAGAATTCACCCTGCCAGGCGGATTCTTGGTATACACCTCTCGATCTGGAATTGAGTTACGAAACAGAAGCCAATTTGCTGGCGCAACTCACCGGCAAGCAAAACTACAGTGTGCAGGATGTTTGCTCATATTACACTTTGAGCTCACCTGACCATAGCGAAAATATCATAGAAATCCCGCAACACACCGCTGCTCAATCAGAGACACTAACTGAGACACTAACTTACTCCCCATTTCGCTTAAACTTGACTCAATGTGCTTCATCCTCACCTCGCATCGTTGGCAAATTGAACTTGATACCGAGTTGGTCATATGAAAAGAAAGACTCGCTCGGTGATGTTTTTTGTGGCCCGATGTTCAATCCTCAAGCACGTGTTTTTGCTGATCAGAATCAACCTAGTTATCTTCGCCAAACACTTCAATGGAACTGTGATGTCGACGACGCAAACAAAAAATTCATACTTGAAGTACCCAGCCCTGTTATAGAAACAATTTGCCAGTGGAACGGGGATCGCTATGTTTTGTCCAGCGGTAAAATTCTCACTTCCTCAATTCCAATATCATGGAGCCAAACATTGTATCCTCAGCTTGCTGGTGTTGAACAAGGGCTAATGAACCTTGCTGATTGTTCAGGAGATCAATGACTCAATCGCCGCGTGTCATCGATTACGAAGGTTCTACCTACAGCACGGAATTCTGGACAGGCGCGCGCGAATACGAAGATCGCGCCGAACGGATTGCCATCCGCGCCATGCTGCCGCCCAAGGGCGGACGGTTGATCGACATTGGCGCAGGGGCGGGTCGCCTGGGTGATTTGTATCTGGGCTACGACGAAGTGATCCTCATGGATTACGCCCGCTCCACCATCGTCGAAGCGCGTGACCGCTGGGGACACGATCCACGCTTCAAGTTCGTCGCCGCCGATCTCTACACATTGCCGTTTGTTGAAGCGGCCTTCGATAGCATCGTCATGATTCGCGTCATCCATCACATCGTCGATGTACCGCGCGCGCTGCACAATATTCACGCCGTCATGAAGCCCGCCGGCCTGTTTGTCTTTGAATTCGCCAACAAGCGCAACCTCAAAGCCATCGCGCGTTATGCTGCGCGGAAACAAACCTGGTCACCGTTCGATCAAAAACCGATCGAGTTTGTGGAACTCAACTTCGACTTTCATCCCGACTGGATGAAGCAGCAGCTCCGTCAAGTGGGCTTTACCATCCGACAGGCTCGTTCCGTTTCGACGTTTCGCGCAAGTGCCTTAAAGCGCTTACTCGGAGCTAAACGTCTCGCCGCGATCGATGGCGTGCTGCAGCGTCCCTGCGCGCCGCTGGCCATTTCGCCGAGCATGTTTGTCCTGTGCTCCCCCGCTCTTGATAAGTCTCGTCCTCAAGAGGAGATGCTAGAGGGCGAGGTCTTCGCTTGCCCAACTTGCCGTGCATCACTCCCCGCCCAGCCTGCGAATGATGAACTGCGTTGCGCGAACGGCCATCGCTGGTCAACCCGCGAAGGCATCTACGATTTCAAAACTCCGCTTGAATAGCTTCGGTGTGAAAACAAAAACGGCCCCTCACATTCTAGGAGGAACCGTTTCTATTGCCGGTCGTGATTCAGCTCAGATAGTCGCGCAGCTGCCGTGAGCGACTAGGGTGGCGCAAGCGCCGCAGGGCTTGGCTTTCGATCTGGCGGATGCGCTCACGTGTGAGACCGAACTTCTGTCCCACTTCTTTGAGTGTGTAAGCGCGGCCGTTGACAAGGCCAAAGCGCAGTCGCAGAATATTCGCTTCGCGCGGGCTGAGAGTGCAGAGCACCTCTTCCACTTTGGCGCGCAGCATATTGTTGTACGCCACCTGCCCCGGCGAAGGCGTGGTGTCATCTTCGATAAATGAGGCCAGTTCGTTATCGTCTTCTTCACCCACCGGTTGCTCCAGCGACAACGGCTGCCATGACGCTTTGAGCATCCATTGCACTTTGCGCGTATCGACGTTCAACTCGTCGGCAATCTCCTCGGCCGTCGCCTGCCGCCCGTTGGTCTGCTCGATGCTGCGCGCCACCTGATACAGCCGCCGCAGCCGATCGCTCATGTACACGGGCAGTCGGATCGTCCGGGCCTGATCGGCAATCGCGCGTGTAATGGTTTGCCGAATCCACCAGGTGGCGTAGGTGCTGAAACGAAAGCCGCGTTTGTAATCATATTTCTCGACCGCCTTCATCAGCCCCAGGTTGCCTTCTTGAATGAGATCCAGGAACGGCACGCCTTGCCCCATATAGCGCTTGGCAATGCTGACCACCAGGCGCGTGTTGGCCTTGATCAAGTGTTCGCGCGCTTGCAGACCTTCTTCCACCTGACTTTGCAGGCGCTCACGCCGTTGACGACTTTTCACCGTTTGATTCAATAACTTCAAGGCTTCGCGGCCCCTGATAATCTGCTTGGCAATACGCACCTCTTCCGAGTTGCTCAGCAAGGGCACTCGGGTCATTTCTTTGAGGTACAACCCCACGGTGTCATCACTGCCGACGGCCGCCATGTCCATCTCTTCATCATCGCCGAAGAGATCTTCCAATTCTTCTTCGTCCTCGTCAAAGTCCTCGTCGAAATCATCGAACATCACTTGATCGTCCGGCGCAGCTTTGGCATCATAGACATCGATGCCTACCTCTTGAAAATGCAGCACGATCTCTTCCATCCGATCGGCCAGTTCCGACCCGTCGGGAATGACTTCCAGAATTTCATCCGTCAACAAGTAGCCTTGGAATTCGGCCTTCTCCATCAAGTCCGTCAACAGCAGTTCCATCGTCTTGTCGGTGTGATGCGCCATGCCAGTGCCTCCGCCGTTATAGGAGTTTCTTGAGTGCGGCTAAACGCGGGTCGATTTCTTCGGTGTCGCAACTGCACGGGCCTTCATTCAAGTTTTGACCACAAGTGATGCATAAGCCTTTGCACTCGAGGCGGCACAGTGAGTGGATTGGCAGGGTCAGCAAGATCTGCTCACGCAGCGGTTGTCGCAAATCCAACCAACGCTCAGCGATGAAGTAGATAGGATCGGCCGCGGGCGTGAAGGTAAACATTTCTTCCATCCGCACTTGCAATTCCAGATGGAAGAATTCAAGACAGCGTACACATTCGACTTGCAGGGCGGTGTGGAATTGTCCTGTGGCAAGGACACCCCGCGTGGTGCGGGTGAGGAGCAACTGACCACGGACGTAATCGACTTTCAGGTCACCCAGGGTCTGATGGACTTCATCCACATCCAGTCCCAGGGTGGCCCCCACTTCTGGTTTCAGGAGGAGGGCAACGTTATATTTAAGCACGTTCGTCAGCGGATGCACCTATCAGGTAACACTTCCGATCGACGATACGAATTAAACCAGTCGATTTTTAGAGAAGACTCGGTAAAATGATAGTGAAATTCTATCATAGGGTTTTCTTACTGTCAAGTAGTAACACGTAAGCGGATAAAATACGTACATAAGCCGCCGGATCAGCACATAAGTCAAGAAGGCTGGTCAGAATGAGCTGTTTTTGTTATAGTTATTGCCTGAATAATAGATTTGGGAGCCACAATGCGCTTACTAATTGCCACAACAAACCCTGGAAAAGTGCGTGAATATGCCGACTTGTTTGCAGGACTTCATTGCGTGCTGGTCAGTCTGACAGATGTGGGGATCAGTAATGATGTCGCCGAAACGGGCGCGACCTACGAAGAGAATGCGCTGCTCAAAGCGCGTGAATACGCGGCGCACAGCGGATTGTTAACACTGGCGGATGATTCGGGATTGGAAGTAGCTGCCTTGGATGGCCGCCCCGGAGTTTATTCGGCGCGTTATGCACCCGATAGTCCCACGCGCATCCACAAGCTGCTGAGCGAGCTGAAGACTGTGCCCGACGATCGGCGTCGCGCACAGTTTCAATGCGTCATCGCCTTAGCCTGGCCGGATGGACGAACAGAGACAACACAGGGAAGTTGTGAGGGCTGGATTGCACACGAACCGCGCGGCACACATGGCTTCGGGTTCGATCCTGTTTTCTACCTGCCGGAGTATAACGCCACCATGGCTGAACTACCGGAGAGTTTTAAGAACACCATCAGCCATCGCGCTCATGCCGCGCACAAAATGCGACTCGTTCTGGAACGAACTCTGTCTGAGTCTTAAGCGGGGCGCCAAGCACCCTCATGCACAAATTCTTCCACGGCGCGCGTCACGATCTCTGCTGCTTCCAACATCACCATATGTCCCGCTTGAGGGACGGCAACCCATCGCGCGTGAGGCAGCTGTTCCGCCAGAAACGCCGCATGTTTAAGCGGCGTCATCTGATCGGCCTCGCCTGCAATGATCAACACCGGCGCGGTGATCTCGTGCAAGTGGTCGCGCACATCAAACGCATCGCAAGCGCGATAATCGTCGAGCAAAATCTCCGGTCTGATCTTCAACAATTGCTGTTTGCCCAACTGCTTGATTTCGGCCGGCGTCAACGGACCCCATACCCACTGACTGACGAGATCGACTGCGGCGCTAAAGTCACTCTCTGCCAATTGCAGCAACTGCGGCGCGACGCGCAACCTGGCGCTGCTCGCAACGAGCACCAACCCGCTGACGCGGCCGGGATGCTTTAACCCGCAGAGCTGTGCGATAGCCCCGCCCATGGAGTGGCCGATCAGGATCGCGCGATCGAGCCGAGTGGCCTCCATGAATGAGACGATCCAATCGGTGTATTCTTCAATGGTGGAATAACCCCGGCCCGCTGATTTGCCATGCCCCGGCAGATCGATCGCGTAGATGACGGCCTCCGGCAGACGGCGCAATCCCGCCGGCCAGATCAGGTGATTCTCACCCGCGCCGTGAATCAACAGCACCGGCGCCCCGTCCGATCGGTTGCGGTGCAGGGCGTAATAGATTCGTTCGCCGTTGAGATCGAGATAGGGCATGACTTAACAAGAGAGGCGAGCCACTGACTCGCCTCTTTCACCTAGTCAAGGCTTGCTAGATACTTCTCTGTTTCTAAAGCAGCCATACAGCCGAACCCCGCTGAAACGATGGCTTGCCGAAAGTGCTTATCGTGCGCTTCACCGGCCGCAAAGACGCCGGGCACGCGGGTGTGCAAAAAAGGATCGACGATCAAATAACCTTCGTGATCCATTTCGAGTTGCCCCTGGAAGAGCGCGGTATTGGGCAGGTGTCCGATGTAGACGAACACGCCGTCGACTTTGGCTTCGCTGCGATCGCCGGTGACCGTGTCTTGCAGTACCACGTTCTTCACCGCGCCGTCGCCGTTGATGTGCGTAACCACTTTGTTCCACAGGAAACTCATCTTCTCGTTACACTGCGCTTTGTCGATCAACGCCGGCCCCGCCCGAAGTTGATCGCGGCGATGCACGACGGTGACGCGGCTGGCAAATTTAGTGAGGAACAACCCTTCTTGCAAAGCGCTGTCGCCGCCGCCCACCACCAGCAGTTCCTTGCCCTTAAAGAAGAAACCGTCACACGTGGCACAGTAACTCACGCCGCGACCGGTGAACTCTAATTCGCCGGGGACGCCCAGCTTACGGGGAGTGGCGCCAGAAGCTACAATCAACGACTTCGTTTCGTACGTCGCGCTGTAGGTCTTTACGGCGATCGGCTTATGCGTGAGATCAACTTCGACGACTGCATCATATTCCAGCCGAGCGCCAAAGCGTTCCGCCTGCAGCTTCATCTGCTCGGTTAGTTCAGGCCCTTGCAAGCCGTTGGGAAAGCCGGGATAGTTTTCAACTTCAGTGGTGGTCGCAATCTGCCCGCCGAATTCGTTACCGGTGACGACCAGTGGATTAAGGTTGGCCCGGGCCGCATAAATTGCGGCAGTCAAGCCGGCACAGCCCGATCCAATGATGATGACGTCTTCCATGCTGATGCTCCGTTCAGTAAGATGGTCGTTTGATGATTGTACTGCCGAGCCGCACATTCGGCAACAATCTGGGGAAAAGAACAAGCCCCGATCGTTTGATCGAGGCTTGTTGGTTTGACGTCGAAGTTTGTTGATTAAACCGGTCGGACGTCAGCGGCCTGCAGGCCCTTGGGGCCTTGTTGTACGGTGAACTCCACTTGCTGGCCCTCATCCAAGTTGCGGAAACCCTCACCTTGAATGGCCGAGTAGTGGACAAACACGTCCGGTCCATTGGGTTGAGTGATGAACCCATAGCCCTTTGTCCGGCTAAACCACTTCACCGTACCCGTGATGCGCTCGTTCATGAAAATGGACTCCTTTCGTCCCCACGAAGTTTCTGTAGGGCAGAGCGTCCTTCACGACGACTGCTGGT
>PMCF01000199.1 GCA_003154115.1 Anaerolineae bacterium | reverse complement strand
TGGCGCAGCTCGTCGTGCCGACGCTGGTGCGCAGCATTATCGACTCGGTGACCAATGGTGTGATCGCGACTCAGCTTTCCAAAGCCCCGACTCAGTTTTTGCCGCAAATTCTGCAGAAGGTCGGCTGGACGCAGGATCAATTCGCGAACTATCGCGACAATTCCTCAGCGGCCTTGATTGCGGCCGGCGTGGCGATTGTGATCTTTGCGATTGTGCGCGGCATCTTTTCGTTCTTGCAAGCGTTCAACGCGGAGCGCCTGTCGCAAAGCATGGCCTTCGACATGCGCAACGATCTGTTTTCCAAGATTCAGCGCCTGTCGTTCAGTTACCACGACAAGAACCAGACCGGCCAATTGATGATCCGCGCCACCGACGATGTTGAAAAGGTGCGGTTGTTCATCGGGCAGGGTCTGCTGATGACACTGCAAGCGCTGGTGCTCTTGACGGGTACGCTGATCATTTTAGCCGTAACCAATTTGCCGCTGACGTTGGTGGTATTGCCCACCCTGCCGATCGCGTTTGTGCTGTTTCTGGTCTTCGGCGCCATCTCTCAGCCGCTGTTCAGCGAAGTGCAGCGCCGCTTGTCGAAGCTGAATACGATTTTGCAGGAAAACCTGGCGGGCATCAAAGTGGTTAAGGCTTTCGCACGCGAGCCGCAGGAGCAGGTCAAATTCAGCCAATCGGCCGACGCGCTGATGGAACAGCAAATCAAAGTGGCGCGTGTTTTCTCTTTCCTGTTCCCGGTGATCTTCCTGATCGCCAATCTGGGCCAGGCGGTGGTGTTGTATGCGGCCGGTGGTCAGATCATCAATGCCACGTTGTCGATCGGTGAATGGCAGGAGTTCAGTTTGTACATGGTGTTTGTCTTCTTCCCGATTGCGCAGCTGGGCATGATCATCACGCAGATGTCGCAGGCGGCGGCCTCGGCCAGCCGCGTCTTCGAGATCCTCGACGCCAAGAGCGACGTGACGGATAAGCCCGAGGCCAAACCGCTGCCGTCGATTCAGGGGCACGTGCAGTTCAAGGAAGTGACTTTCCGTTATCCCGGCGGCGGCGCGCCCGTTTTGAGTCGCGTGAACATCGACGCCAAACCGGGTCAAACGATCGCGCTGCTGGGCATGACGGGCAGCGGCAAGACGACGATTATCAACTTGCTGCCGCGCTTCTACGATCCGACGAGCGGCCAAATCTTGATCGATGGCTTCGACTTGCGTGACATCACGATCGATTCACTGCGCAAGCAGATCGGCATTGTGCTGCAGGAAACCAACCTGTTCAGCGGCACCATCCGCGACAACATCGCCTTTGGTCGATCGGATGCCACCGAGGAGGAAGTGATCGCGGCGGCGAAAGCGGCGGCGGCGCACGATTTCATCCTGGAGTTTCCGCAAGGCTATGACACGCCGGTTGGCGAGCGCGGCTCGACGTTGAGCGGCGGCCAGAAGCAGCGCGTGGCGATTGCGCGGGCGCTGTTGCTCGATCCGCACATCCTGATCCTTGACGATTCGACCAGCAGCGTCGATCTGGTGACGGAATACAAGATTCAGCAGGCGCTCGATCGGCTTATGAAGGGCCGCACCAGCTTCGTCATCGCTCAGCGCATTAGCACCGTGCTCAATGCCGATCAAATTCTGGTGTTGGATAAAGGCGTCGTTGCGGCGAACGGGACGCATGAAGAACTGATGGAAAACAGCGAGATTTACGCTCAAATTTATCAATCGCAGTTAGTCGCAGATGTGCATATCGAAGAAGAATCGATCGTGGTAACACCGGCGGAAATGGAGGCTTCATTATGATGGGAGGACACCGGGGCGGGCCGCTGGGGATGATGCAACAGGAGGCCCTTAAGCCCAAGAATGTCAGTGAAACATTGCGGCGCTTTGCCGTTTACTTTAAACCTTTCTGGCCGGCCTTACTGCTGGTCGTGGTTCTGGTGGTCATATCGACCTGGACCCAGGTGACCGGCCCGCAATTGCTGGGACAGGCGGTCGATTGTTACCTTAGCCCGGCGCAATCGGCCGGCAGTTTATCGGGTTTGACCGGCGCTCCAGCGCAGCCGGCGACACAGCCGGCCGCAAGCCGCTGCTCTTACGACCCAGCGGCCTCGTCCACGCTGAGCAACGATGCGAAGTTTGCCGGCCTGGGCGGCATCGTGTTGAGGTTGGTCGGCCTGTACTTGCTCGGCTCAGTGGCCACCGGCTTGACGTTCTACTTGATGGGCTGGGCCGGGCAGCACGTCCTCAAACTCATGCGGGTGGCGGTCTTCAAACATCTGCATCGTCTGTCGCTCGGTTACTATGCCGAGAACGAAGCGGGCAACTTGATGAGCCGCATCACCAATGACTCGGACACGATCCAGCAAGCGATTAGCTTTGCGCTGATCAATGTGGTGAGCGGTGTGCTGCTCCTCGTGTGGATCGCCTACAACATGCTCTCGGCCAGCGTGCCCTTTGCGTTGATCAGTCTGGCGATGGCGCCCTTCATGTGGATCGCGACGAGATGGTTTTCGGCGCAAGCACGCAAAGCTTTTCGCAAGACCCGATCGTCCATCGGCGATGTCAATGCCGAGTTACAGCAGAGTATCGCCGGAGTGCGTGAAGTACAGGCCTTCAGCCGCGAGCAGGAAAACATCGACAACTTCCGCGACGTGAACGCCGCGAACCGTGATGCCAACATCCGCGCCGTGGCCTTCACGGCCGCACTCGCGCCGACCCTGGAAGCGTTGGGGTATGCGGGCATGGCTTTGGTCGCGACGGTGGGCGGGTTCCTCGTGTTGCATGATACGCCATTGTTTGGCGCGACCGTGTCGCTCGGTCTGATGATCACGTTCATCGCCTACGTGCAGCGCTTCAATCAGCCGATTCAACAAATCGCCGTGTTGTGGACCAACATCCAGAGCGCCATTGCGGGCGGTGAGCGCATCTTCGGGTTGCTCGACGTGGTGCCCGATGTGCAGGACAAGCCGGCTGCCAGGCCCATGCCGCAGATTCAAGGCACGGTCGAGTTTACAGACACCCACGCTGAATACGAGAAAGGTGTGCCGGTGCTGTGCGGCGTCAGCTTCAAGGCTGAGCCCGGGCAGATGATTGCCCTGGTCGGCCCGACCGGCGCCGGCAAGACGACGATCATCAATCTGCTGCCGCGCTTCTATGATGTGACGGCCGGCTCGGTGAAGATCGACGGCATCGACGTGCGTGACGTGATGGCCGCCAGCCTGCGCCAGCAGATCGGCATCGTGCTGCAGGACAGCTTCTTGTTCAGCGATACGGTGATGAACAACATCCGCTTTGGCCGGCCCGAGGCCACGGATGAAGACGTACTCGCCGCGGCGAAGCTGGCGCGCGCCGATACCTTCATTGAGCGTTTGCCAGAAGGGTATCAAACGATCCTGGGGGAGCGCGGCAGCGGCTTGAGCCAGGGCCAGCGTCAGCTCATCTCGATCGCGCGGGCGGCTTTGGCGAATCCCCGTATCTTGATCCTCGACGAAGCCACTTCGAGCGTGGATACGCGTACGGAGAAGTTGATTCAGACTGCGCTGGAACAGCTGCTCCACGATCGAACGAGTTTCGTCGTGGCCCATCGCATCAGCACCATCAAGCATGCCGATCAAATCCTGGTTATTAACGATGGCGAGATCATCGAACGCGGCAAGTTCGACGAGCTGCTCGATCAGAAGGGCTTCTTCTACGATCTGTATATGAGCCAGTTCCGACGGCAAGAGCAGATTAGTGTGCCAACTGCGGGCAATGGACAGAAGGATGCTAGCAACGGGCAGAAGGCCGAGGGTGGAATGAGGACGGCAACGGCGACAGCGTAGAATGATCGAGAGATAGAGAGAAAGAAGGAAGTCCGGCTTTCGATGATCGAGAGCCGGACTTTTGGTTTACGCCTGATTCCAATTGGGTTATACTTGATAAAACACAACTGGCGACAAAATGAGCCGCGCATCGATGGCTAAAGCTTCGGTTGCACGGTTGATGATCCGACTGTCTCTTTTCAGGATGGCGGCAATCGCATTGGTGTCGAGGAGATAAGTTGACCGCGTCATCCAGAGCGAAGGGTAAAGCGGTGGCTGGATAATTCGCGCTCGAAATCGGCCCACCAAGCTGTGCCAAGATCGTCGGGCTCGTTCAACCAGTCCTGCAGCAGTTTGATGGCTTGGCGGTTTTGGGGGCTGATGGCCCGGACGCGGCGACTCGATTTCGCACGAACTGAGCGCTTGCCTTTAGTCGCGGTTGAACGTTGAAGTGATAGGGCCATAATGACCTCCTGCCTCGGGCGACGATCGACGACGATATTGTAGCATGTTTTTCCGATCAATGTATCAACCTTGCAGGCTTCAGGCGATCGTGATGGGGGGCTTGAGATGAACGGGTGACGAGACGATCAAAGTGACTGCTTGAATCAGAACCGGCGAGGTCTTGAACCGCGTCGGTTCGCAGCGTGATTGACGCGAGGGTGTGAACTGCTCTCGTCAATGTAAACGCGCCCCGTTTTCTATCTATATTGACTTGTCTAATAGACTATGGCATACTCGCATGCAGCCATCTACGAGATCGTTGCATTCTCGCGTTACGCGCGATCTTAAAGAATCTATGTCATTGCGTGCTACCATTTCTCAAATGACTTTGCCTGTCTTTCAGTTACCGCCATCGGCTGCCGACGCTGCACGGATCCAACTGGCCTATGCCAACGATGGCGCAACTTCCTGTGAAGCACGTATGGCATTGGAGCAGCAATACGCCGCGCTGTTGACACCCACGGATGAATTCAATCGCAGACTGGTGAGCTACCAGGCGAACAAACAGGCGCGACTTCATAATTGGCTTAAATATAAAGAGGGTTTTTCTGCTCAATTAGTTGACATTCTGCTAAGCAAGTTTGGTGTTCAGGCCGGTCAAAAAATACTGGAGCCTTTTGCCGGTTCAGCCACAACTCTTTTGGTTGCCAAGGAGCTGGGGATCGATGCCGTAGGCATTGAGATTCTGCCGGTATGCCATCTGGCGTGGGAGGCAAAGTCTCAATATCGGCAATATGATATACCTGAGCTGCAACGGGTCAGACATTGGTTGAAAGTGACGACGCCTGGTTTGAATGAAGTCGCCTTTCCACATGTGACTATCACCCACTCAGCCTTTACACCTGATCAAGAAGCAAAACTGATGTGGTATCGCGATCAATTCGATCGAATGGCTGTAAGCCGTCTAACCAAGCTGTTGCTTCGCCTGATACTGATGTCCGTCCTTGAGGAGATCAGCTTTACTCGAAAAGATGGACAGTACTTGAGATGGGATGCCCGATCAGAAAAAGTGCAGACTCGTAACGCACAACGCACGGCCAAAGGTCGAGCACCAGTTAAAGTGTTTGATAAGGGCAGGATCGTCGATGTGCGCGATGCCTTAAGTGGGGCATTGGATGAAGTGATACGCGATCTTGAGGTCATGCAACAAAACGGCCTGCCCGCTAGCCAGCAGGAGTTGATTAAAGGCACTGTTTTGGAAGTCTTGCCACAATTAGCCGATCAGCAATTTGATGTCGTCATTACTTCGCCACCTTATTGCAATCGGTACGATTATACTCGCACCTATGCGCTTGAACTGGCCTTTCTGGGCGTGGATGACCAGGGCATTAAGGACTTGCGGCAAAGTCTGTTGAGCTGCACGGTAGAAAATCGATCGAAGCTGCACGAACTAGGGTCATACTATACGGCGCTTGGCCGATCCGCGGATTTTGATCGGGTAAAGCAAGCGCTCGATCAGAATGCTGCGTTGCAAGAAGTTTTTGCCGCTTTGCATACTCGTGGTCTGCGTGGTGAATTGAATAATCAGGGTGTCATTCGCATGGTCGAAGGCTACTTCACAGAACTCGCTTTTGTGATTTTTGAATTGCAGCGCGCTTGTCGCTCTCAAGCGCACGTTGCGATTGTCAACGACAATGTCCGTTATGGCGGTGAGATCATTCCGGTTGATTTGTTAATGACAGATTTGGCAGCAAGTTTTGGCTTTCGTCCCGAAATAATCTATGTGCTGCCGCAACGCAAGGGAAATAGCAGTCAGCAAATGGGCAAGTATGGACGGGAAGCGAATCGCAAGAGCATCACGGTTTGGGCGAGAAATTAATCTGTCTCTGTCTTGGAGAGAGCATGAAACGTCGTCGGTTGCGTGATTCCGGATCAGAACAATACGAGATCGAATTCGATCCATCACCAAGTTTCGCCAGCACACCCGAAGAGATTAGGCGAGCCGTTCAACGGAATGCCGTTCAGCGCGGCCAATATTTTGCCCTCAATTTAGCACGACTGGGATTCGACGCCATACTCGATCAAATTGATGCGTTGGTACGCAAAACGGACCGAGAAGTCCTACGAGAATCGGCTGCCGCGTTCAGCATTGATATCAGAGCGTTGGATGTATTAGATCGCATTCCAGTAGGTTATGCCTGCTACTTCTGCACTCCGGATCAACTGCTGCAAAGCCCTTCACTGCTTCTGTATTATCGCAACGTGGCGATGGGATCGGCCAAAGTGACGCGTGGGATCGGCCTCGACACGGCGGCGCATGAGGCAGGCGCACTGCTATCGGAAGACAAAGCAGCGCAGCTCGCGCAGTATTTCAACGGCACGGTCAGCGCCTTAATTACCAGTGGCCCACAACTCATTACAGGCCGCCGTCATCTTGAAATGGTGTTTTCAAATCTCGGCGAAAGCATCGGCGGGTCTTGGCGGAATGAAGTTGGACGGTTGTCTTACGTGGAAGTCATGAGCCTGTTGTTGCGCTACTTGCACGACAAACAACAATTGTCGCAGGTTCAATATGATCTGAAGGGTTTTGTCATCGAAGAAGATGAGGAGGGCAACCCTCCTGAGGATGAAGATGTTGAGGACTCAGATGGCGAAAGTCGGTATCTCGCAAGAGACAACATCCTGGCCGCTGGCGCAGATTTTCTTGAGCGATTGAGAGTCGTGGAATCAAAGCGTGTCGTCTATAAGACAATATTCCTTCGCAGTGGTAATCAGTTGCGGCTCAATCGACAGATCAAATGGTTAAATCAGGAAGGCAAGTCACTCAAAATCGGGCCCGATCTATCAGCGTATTTTTCGGACGAGATGCTTAATTGGGCTGGCGAGCTTAAGGGCGGTGCTGACCCCGCTGGATCGGATGAGCACTGGAAGACAGCGACGCGTGCCTTCGAGAGGATTTTAAGTGCGGCAGACGACACCGCCAAACCACGCCCCCAACTCTCTTTCATTGCGACCATTCTGGTCGATCGTGTAGCGCGTGAAGCTGCCTTATGGATTGAACAAGGTAAACTTACCTCAGTCTACAACCTCACGCAGATAGCTGAGGATGAATCGCAGCGCGAAGCATTTCTAAGCGACTTAGCAAAATTCCTCGGTTGCGAGATTTGAAATGTCTCGCTCCATGCTCAAATTCCTCATTTTTGATCTCGACGAGACGCTCTATCCGCGCGGCGCCGGGTTGATGCAGGAGATTGGCGTCCGTATCAACCGTTACTTGATTGAGAACTTACAGCTGCCCGCCGACCAAGCGCAGGAATTACGGAAACGGTATTACAATCAACATGGCACGGCGCTGCGCGGCCTGGTTGTCGAACGGCCCGATGTCGATCCTGAGGCTTACCTGCACTACGTGCATGACCTCCGCCTCGCCGATTACATCGGCCCGCAGCCGGCGTTGGGTGACATGCTCCGATCGATTCCCTTGACTAAAGTGATCTTCACTAACGCCACAGTGGAACACGCACGGAACGTTCTGAATGTCATCGGCATTGCCGATCAGTTCGCGGACATCATCGACGTGCGGCGCGTGGGGTATGTGAGCAAACCCGATCCGCGCGCATACGAGCAGCTGCTGGACATCATCGGCGCGCGCGGCGACGAGTGCATTCTGATCGAAGACGCCGTGCGCAATCTGCTGCCCGCCAAAGCCTTAGGCATGACGACGATTCTGGTCGACAGCGACGATTGCGCCGAAGTGGATTACTGTGTGCCGGATATTCTCGCGGTTAAAGATGTGATCGAAAGAGAGATGGAGCGACGGAGAGATGGCGAGACAGAGGGATAACGGGAAGCACGATGCACGATGCAGGATGCATTACCAGCAACCAACTAGCGACCAACGACTATGATTGACAAAGTAACTTCTCTTGCTGAAGCCGTCAAACTGGTGAAGTCGGGCGATACGCTTTCGCTGGGCGGCATGAATTTGTATCGCCGTCCGGTGGCGTTTCTGCGCGAGTTGCTGAAAACCGACGTGCGCGATCTGACGCTGCTCAACTTCACCTCATCTTATGAGAGCGATTTGCTCATCGGGGCGGGGCGCATCAAGACGCTGCGTACCTGCTATTGCGGTCTGGAGTCGTTCGGCCTCGCGCCGATGTTCACGACGTTAGCGACGTGCGGCGATCTGCAACTAATTGAAGAAACCGAGGCGAGCATCGCCTTTGGCCTGCGGGCCACACTGTCGGGCGTGGGCTTCACGCCGGGGCAAGGCTGGATCGGCACGGATATGTTGAAGGTGCGGCCTGACGTGAAAGTGATCGACGATCCGTATTCCGGCAGGCCCACTGTCGTCTTTCCGGCCTTGCGCGTGGACGTGGCGGTGATTCACGCGCCCATCGCCGATCGCTATGGCAACGCGCGTTTGCTGGGCAACCTCGCCATCGATCAAGAGCTCTCCCTCGCGGCCAAGTGCGTCATTATCACTGCCGAAGAAATCGTCGACGAGATGGCTGCCCCGATCGAGCTGACGGGCCTCTCGGTCACGGCGGTTGTCCACGCTCCGCGCGGGGCGTGGCCCACGTCGTGCTATCCGCATTACGCGTTGGACGGCGAAGAAATCTTGCGCTACATCGATATGTGCGCGGCCGGCAAATTCGACGAATACATTCGCTAAAGGCATCTACTCAGCCGTTGTGCGGTACTGTCATTCCCGCATGTTTTCGCTCATGCGTGCCGCCAAGCCCCGGTGGGGCTTGGGTACGGCATAGCGGGAATCCAGAGGCTGTGCTAATGGCGAATCTGGATGCCCGATAGAAGCGCTCGGGCATGACGGCTGAGTAGTTACCGCCAAAGAAGGCGCAGCATGCGCATCCTGCACGGCACCTGGCTCAGCGGCCAGTACGCCGACAAAGAACATGGCTTTTTAGTCTGGGCCGAGACCGGTGAGAAGGTTGAAGCACACCGGGTCTTGCGCCGCGCCGTACGCCCGCATCCTTTCACCGTTTCCAGCAAAACCCTGCGCACCTTGTTGCTCGATCTGCTGCCCGCGGCCGATGTGCTGATGCGCAGCACGACCAAAGATTTCAAAACGACGGTGCAGCTGCCCTCTACGCCCGATCGACCAGTGCCCTCTTCACTGCTACTCTTCGAAGAAGAGACGAAACGCGACAAGCTCAAATTCGCCGCGTGGAAGATCGAAGCGTTGAGCATTGCGCCGCGCGATGCGCTGAATTTGCTGGCCAGTTTGCCCGCCGAAGAAGACACGACGCCGGGTGTGAAAGTGGGCGACGATCTGCGTTTCTGGCAGCATGCCGCGCATCTGGCTCTGGAAATTCTGGCGCAGCAGCGCTTCTCGCCCGTCCTGCTGGAAGAGGGCATTCGTTATCTGGCGGTGTGGCAGCCGCAATTCAACAACGCCGATCAACCCCGGCTCGATCGGCTGGCGCAAGCCATGCCTGCGATCTGCCGCGCGGTGGGAGGCGCGGATCAATCGGGTGGAGTGGCGCCGCGCGCGTTGCTCACCAACTTTTTCTCACTCACCATCGACGCCTTCGCGCGCGAACACGCGGACTTCGGCAAAACGATCGTCGCGGCGAAAGAGACGCCCGTCGCCGAAGCCTGGCTGGCGGCGCTGCGCGGCCCCAGTCCCGTTATCGAGGCTTCGTTCCCCACGCTCACGCAATTTTACGAACACTATCGCGCGTGGACCGAGCCGTTTCCGGGCGCGGCGGGCGCGACGTTTCGCCTGTGTTTCCGGCTCGATCCGCCCACGCTGGACACCGACCCCGATCAGATTTATGCGCCCCGCCTCAACAAACGTGATTGGTCGCTGCGTTACTTCTTGCAGGCCACCGACGATCTCAGCTTGCTCGTGCCCGCCGAAACGGTGTGGCGCGAACGTGGCAGCACGCTGAAATTTCTCAATCGCAAATTCGACGCGCCGCAGGAAAGAATGTTGGCCGGGCTGGGTCTGGCCTCGCGTATTTTTCCGCCCATCGAAAGCAGCCTGAAAAGCGCGCGCCCGTCCGAATGCAACCTCAACGTCGAACAGGCCTATGCGTTCATGCGCGAAACGTCGTTGTTGTTGGAGAGCAGCGGCTTCGGCGTGTTAGTGCCCAACGTCAGCGGCAAACTCGGCGCGCGCGTGACGGTGAAACCCAAGTCGCAGTCCAAGTCGCCGCAGGGCGGCGTGGGCGGCCTGAGCACTGAAGCGATCTTTGAATACGATTGGCAACTTGCCTTGGGCGACGAACCGTTATCGCCTGATGAATTCGATAAACTGGTGACGCTGAAAGTGCCGCTGGTGCAGGTGCGCGGGCAATGGGTGGAACTCAAACCCGATCAGATGGCGCAGGCGATCA
This sequence comes from Anaerolineae bacterium, assembly GCA_003154115.1. Taxonomy (GTDB): domain Bacteria; phylum Chloroflexota; class Anaerolineae; order Fen-1058; family Fen-1058; genus Fen-1058. The sequence goes on along the minus strand of PMCF01000199.1, from coordinate 7,691 downwards.
AGTTTTGGGAGAAGCGCGAATCAGGCGAGGTCTCTTTAGCGGAAGCACTGCGGATGTCACTGGCCGTGGAAACCTCCACCCCGATCGGTGGGCTGCCGATCAACAAGGTGGCCGTGGAAGGCTGGTTGAACGATTTATTACGGCAGTTATCCGCGGGCGCGAAGATGCAGCCAGTGCCCGTCCCGATCGATTTTCGCGGGCAATTGCGGCCTTATCAAACGGTGGGGCTGGCGTGGCTGGCGTTTTTGCGGCAGTGGGGTCTGGGCGCGTGCCTGGCCGACGATATGGGTCTGGGCAAGACGATTCAAATCATCGCGTTGATGCTGCACGAACGGATCAACGCCAAACCGCGTCCCGCTTTGTTGATCTGTCCCACCTCGGTGGTGGGCAACTGGGAGCGCGAGTTGACGCGCTTCGCGCCCAATCTGCGCGTGCTCATCCATCATGGCGCGGCGCGCAAGAAAGATGATCTAGGCAAACAAGCTGCCCGGCACGATGTGGTCATCAGCTCCTATGCGCTGCTGCACCGCGATGAAAAACAGTTGGGTAGCGTCGAGTGGAGTGACGTGATTCTGGACGAAGCGCAGAACATCAAGAATCCAGCGACCAAGCAGGCGCAAGCCGCGCGCAAACTCACCGCGCAGTGGCGCGTCGCGCTGACGGGCACGCCAGTCGAGAATCGCCTGACCGAATTGTGGAGCATCTTCCAGTTTTTGAATCCGGGTTATCTGGGATCGCAGCAGGATTTTCTCAATCGCCTGGCCCGGCCGATCGAGCGGGGCGGAGACGAAGCGGCCACGCAGCAACTCAAGTCGCTCGTCGGCCCATTCATCCTGCGGCGCCTAAAGACTGATCCGACGGTGATCAGCGATCTGCCGGAAAAGAACGAGATGAAAGTGTACTGCTCGCTGACGAAAGAGCAAGCCACGTTGTATCAGGCGGTGGTCGAAGATTCGCTCTTCAAGATTCAAGAAGCCGAGGGGATCGATCGGCGCGGCGTAATTCTGGGCACGCTGCTGAAGTTGAAGCAAGTATGCAATCATCCCGCGCAGTTCCTGGGCGATGGCAGCGCGCTCTCGAACCGCAGCGGCAAGTTGATGCGCCTCGCGGAAATGCTGGAAGAGGCGCGCACCGTGCGCGATCATGCGCTGGTCTTCACGCAGTTTGCCGAGATGGGCGGCTTGCTCAAGACCTATCTGCAAGACACGTTCGGCGAAGAAGTCTACTTCCTGCATGGCGGCACGCCCGTGAAGACGCGCAACAAAATGGTGGAGACCTTCCAGAACGATCCGCATAGCCCGCTGATTTTTATCCTCTCGATCAAAGCAGGCGGCACGGGCTTGAATCTGACGCGCGCCAATCACGTCTTCCACTTCGATCGGTGGTGGAACCCCGCCGTGGAAAATCAAGCGACGGATCGCGCCTTTCGCATCGGGCAGACCAAGAACGTGCAGGTGCACAAATACTTGTGCGCGGGCACCTTTGAAGAAAAGATCGACGATATGATCGAGCGCAAGCAGGCGCTGGCGGAAAGTATCGTCGGCACGAGTGAAGGCTGGATCACGGAACTCTCGACGGAGCAGTTGAAGGATCTGTTTGCATTGCGCAAAGAAGCGGTAGGTGATTAATGGGTTGGTGGTACGAGTATCCAAAAGCCAAGCCGCGTAAACCGGCGGACGGCATCAAAGCGCAAAGCAAAAAATTCGGGCAGACGTGGTGGGCCAGTAAGTGGCTCGCCGCGTTGGAGCGCCTGATGGATTCCGGCCGCTTGAGCCGCGGTCGCTCGTATGCGCGCAGCGGGCAAGTGCTCAACCTCGACATCAAGCCGGGCCACGTCGACGCGCGGGTGCAGGGCAGTCGTCCGCAGCCGTACAAAGTGAAGATTGACATCACGCCGTTGTCGGAGAAAGAGTGGCAGCGGGTGGCCGATGCGATGGCCGAGCAGGCCATCTTCGCGGCGAAGTTGTTGGCCGGTGAGATGCCGCAGAATATCGAAGAGGCATTTGCTGCGGCGAAGGTGAATCTGTTTCCAACATCCAGTGGTGATCTCGATACCGACTGTTCCTGCCCCGACTGGTCGAATCCGTGCAAGCACATCGCGGCCGTGTATTACCTGCTCGGCGAGCAATTCGACGGCGATCCGTTTTTGTTGTTTCGCTTGCGCGGCAAGAGCAAAGACGAAATCATGTCGCTGCTGCGAGCGCGTCGCGTGATGTCGGCTCTTGAAGAGGCGGCTCCGATCGAGAGTGAAAAAGCTGATCGGGTTAAAGAAGAACCCCTGCTGCCGCTCGACCTTGACCCCGATCGATTCTGGATCGGCTCCGCTGATCTCTCCGACTTCCGCGTGTCGATCGCCGCCCCGCCGATCGATGCCGCGCCCATCAAGCGCCTGGGGCTGCCCAAGTTCTGGCACGGCAAGCAAGATTTCACGGTGCTGCTGACGGGCGCCTATCAAGCGATTACCGAGGCAAGTTTGGAAGCGGGCAACGTGCCTGCGAAGTAGCGCTATGATGCCGCATGCTCGCCGTCGATCTCTTTTCATCGCAAATCTGGCATTGGTTTTCTTGGCGGCCTGTGCGTCACCACGCCAGCCCGATCGATTTTCGACACCCGCCGCGACATTAGCTTCTACTGCGCGTCCAACGATCGCGCGAGCAACTTCAACCTCAACGCTAACGCCGACGCTGCCGCCGACTGCCACCTTCACGCCTGCGCCTACTCCGACCATTGATGCGACGCCGCATCAGGCCTGTCAAAAACCGCCTGATGATTATCAGCGCGTCACTATCGGGAAACAGATTATCAATGCGCGCACGTTGTGGATGTTGCAGCTGGCGCAGGCGCTCTATCGAGGCCGCGGCGATCCCCTCAATGTCGTGCAAGGCTCCTATACGGATGCGGTCGCAGCGAGCTTCGGTACCCATGCGGGTGGCGGAGCGGTCGATATCAGCGTGCGTGTCAAAGATCAACCGGCAGCTGTGCTTGACGCCAACGAAATGGCAGAACTGGTCACGGCTCTGCGACAGGCCAGCTTTGCCGCGTGGGTGCGTCTGCCCGGCGATCTTTCGCCGGCGACGGCGACGCACATCCATGCGATTGCCATCGGCGATCGGGAACTATCGGAAGCGGCGCGTCTACAGCTTGATGGGCCCGCCGGTTATTTTCGCGGCTTGAATGGCATACCGCCGGAAAACGGTGGTACTCAACCCGATCGTTACGGCGGCCCGATCGTATGCGAGTGGATGAAAGACTTCGGCTTCCACAGCTTGCCGTGATGCTTGAAATGAGATCAGGTTTCTTCAGTAGAAATTGGCTACTCGCCGGGTTTCTTGACAAATCGATCGCTTTTGGTACAATGACACCGTAGTAACGCCGAAGTGGCGGAATTGGCAGACGCGCTACGTTCAGGGCGTAGTGAGGGTTCCCTCATCGGGGTTCAAATCCCCGCTTCGGCACTTCCATTGAATCCCGGGCGCGTCCTGGGATTCTTTGTTTGGGGGCAGGCCTATGTCCAGCGAACAAAAACTCCGCGCTATTTGGAAATCGCCACACTTCTGGTTGTTGGTCATCGTCGTCTTTGCGATTCCTCTACTAGCCGACTTTAACACGCGCCTGGCTTACGTTCGACAAATGACGGCTGAATCCGCGGGATTGACGGAGCAGATCAACCAGGAAAAAGCTCTCCGGACTGAATTACTGGCACTGCGTGACTTTGTGCAGTCGAATGATTTTGTTGAGCATTGGGCCCGTCAGGCCGGTCTATCCCGTCCCGGCGAAACGGTAATCAAACCATCACCAGTGGAATCAGCGCCCGCCATCACCAATACCGTCAGCCTGCCAACGCCCATCCCCAATGATCCTCACAATGAGTGGGTTGCCTTATTCTTCGGCCCTCGGCAAAATCCTTGACGCGCCTTGAGCAAGGTGGTACAATCTTGCCACTATCGCGGGGTAGAGCAGTGGCAGCTCGTCGGGCTCATAACCCGGAGGTCGCTGGTTCGAATCCAGCCCCCGCAACTGAGTGACAACCTAGACCTACAGTCTAGGTTGTTTTCGTTAGCCTTGGCGGTCGGCGCAGGTGACGAGAATTTTGCCCCTCATTTTGCCAGCTGAATTTGCCTGGCCCAACTTGCAGCGCGCTCCAATTCGCCCTCTTTGAGCGGCCCTTGCTCTCCAGTGACAAGAAATCCTTCTGGGGGAACGAATAGTTGGCCGCCCTTCATCTTGAGCACATTCGCCATCGTGCTGGCCGCATAGCCGCCTTTGTTCACTACGAAGCGAAAGACAGACGAGTCAATTGTGTCTAACCAGATTCTGGTATCGAAGACCGCTACTTGGACCCCGGCAAGATGATTCTTGGGAAGGGTCTTCAAGAATTGCGAGACCGCCGGGGTGGGGCGAAAGCTGCGCGTGGGCGAACCGACGATCAACATATCCAGCCCGCGCAGCTTGTCCATCGTCGCCTGGCTGACCGGCAGCGTGTCAACCTGCCCATTCGCTCCAAGGGCTTCGCCAATGGTGCGAGCCACTTTTTCCGTGTTGCCAAAAACTGAATCGTAAACGATCAAAGCGTTCATCGAACGAATTCTCCTATTCTTGTTGAACGGCTCTCAGGCGCTTGCATTTGTCTCCTCAGCCGGAAGAAGCCGCGCGCCACCAGGATATTCCAGATGACACTCAGCATGGTGTTCACGAATAACAGCGGAATGCCAATGACCGGGATGACGAAACCAAATCCGAACAGGCTGGTGACAATGCCTACGTAGGCGGTTGTCTTGCCAAAGATCGGGCTCCGCAGCATGAGCAACGAGCTGATCAGGCCGGACAGCACCAGGCAGAACGTTTCTATCATCCAAGCTGTTCCGGTAAAGAGTTCGAGCAAGGCATCTCCGGCGGCCAGATATTGGCTGCGCGCTGCCGCGGTGGTTGCCATGGCATATTTCTCGCTCAGCGAGACCATCTCGGCGACAGGCCGCGCCTCGATCAGAGCCGCCACCGCGATGAGGCCCAGCGCCAGCGCGATGAGCGCATAAGATTCATTGACCCGCCTGAGCGCGACGTATAACGCCAGCAACGGCAGCAGGTTGAGCAACACAATCACGAGCATTAGCACATCCAGCGCGATCAACCCGCCCAGACGATCAGTTTGCAGCCTCACCAGGATGTTCTCCGTAGAGACAATCCCCGGTGTGTAAGGCCAGATGAAGTAAGCGATCACTGCGAATGTGATCAGGGCGGCGACTAGCAGGCAGGCTATGCCGCCGATGCGGTACAGGTCTTTCCAGCGCCCATCGACCATCTCGGGGTCAACGGCCTGAGTCATTTTTGATTTCGACATCTACATTCTCCTGATGAGGTGATTCACACTTGATGGACAAAAACTGAAACCCCAACCCATGCAGGTGGCGCATCAACCCGATGAGACCGGCTTGATCGGTCGACGCCGTCACTCGCGTCGACACCGTCACCTGCGTCGTCGTCGCTTCGGCCCGCGCCTGTGTCATGCGCACGGGGGTAAGCGTGTTCAACTCTTCGATGTCCACCGAACCGCGCAACTGAATGAGGTAGATGTGCTGGTCGGACATGGCGGCCTCGATTACGCTGGCTGCAAAACTAGCTGGCTGGCACGCCGTCCCATCTGGAAGAAGCGCCGCGCTACCAGGCTGTAGAAAATCTCCAGGAACAGCACCGAGAAAATCGAGATGTAGATGCCCACCACTGGCACGTACAGCCCCAGCGAAATGATGTTCGCCAGAAGGCCCATGGTGGCCGTCGTCTTACTGAAAATGCCGCTGCGCAGCATCACCACGGAGATGATTGTTCCGACGACGGCTCCAAGAATGTAGTACACCTGGAAAGCCGTGCCCGTGTAGATCGCCAGCATCGACTCACCGGCGGCCAGATACACAGCGTGCTGCGCCTCGGTGGTTGCGACCGCATATTGATGGCTGAGGGTGAGCATGTTGAACGCCGTGTTCGAGGCGAAGTAAGTGGCCGCCACGACGAGGCCCAGCGCCAGCGCGACGATCATCAACGTTTCATTGGTGCGCCTGAGCGCGATGTAGAACGCTACCAGGATGACGATGCCCAGAATCTGATCGATGACGAGCAACAGATCGAGATCGAGCAAACCCACGAGAGGATTGTTCTGGAATACCGTGAAATAACCCTGGGCCGTCGAGGGCGGTGGCCAGGCCATGAAGATGACGACCTGCAGCGGAATGAAGATGGCCGTAATCAGGGCGGCTGCCCCGCCAAGTCGATAGAGCCACTGCCAATGGAAATCATCTTGTTCGAATTTTGCCTTGTTCATGAACTACGGCCTCCGTCTGAAAAGATGACACCATTCTATGTCCAGATGGGCGCGGAGTCAGCAGGCGAAAGTATGATTTTGGGAGATTTTCAGCGGGAAAGGGGATTACTCAAAAGTGGAAGTATTACAACAGCTGTAATTGGCGGGCGCGGGCGACAGCCTGCGTGCGGCTGGTCACACCCAACTTAGCGAAAATGTTGCTGCTGTGCTTCTTCACGGTGTGCAGCGTAATCACCAACCGATCGGCGATCTCCTGATTGGAATGACCCTCGCCGATCAGTCGGAGGATCTCCAATTCGCGTTTGCTCAACGGCTCGATCAGCTGATCCGCGGCTACGGAGATTTCCGCGAGGGCCGCGGCTCGATCGGCGGCAGGGAAAGCCGCCAGCAATTCGCGCGCATAAGTCTTCAACCGATCGGGCGTCGCGGCTCGATCGGCAACCGCTTGCAGCAGTGGCATGATCGCCGGACCTTCTTCAAGGAAAATTAGAATACAGCCCTCCGGCTCAGCCAGTTCCAACGCGGTAAGACTATCGGTCAGGCTGGCGCGATCATTGCCCAGCGTTGCCTGCAGCCGGGCACGCAAGAGGAGCGCCACCAGCGCAATCGGTAGGTACTGGCCCTGCACTACCAGATCGACCAACCGATCGGCCAGCTCGATCCCGGCGTGCAGACTCGCCACGTCATGCGCGGCCTGTGATCGGTGCAGCATCACGCGCAACGCGCTGTTCGCGATCAAGCCGCGTGGGTAAGTGATCGTGCGTGCAGTGTCCAGATCGTGAATGGACAATTTGCCGGGCGCGAAAGTCGCCCACGGCTGAAGCACGTTCTCGGCGGTTGTGAGTCGATCTTGCGCCAGCAGAACGCGCACCTGCTGCGCGATCACCTCTTCGCGGACGGCGGCCGGGGCCGAAGTCTGCATGAGATCGACCACGGTCTGAATCTCGCGTGCGGCACCGTCCAGATCACCTTCGATTTGCAGCAAGCGCGAGCGCACCACGCCGAAGTAAGCCTCGGCGTCACTGAAGCCGCTGAGCACGCTCACCTCAACGGCCCGCTGAAAGCAGTGGCGGGCCTGCTCTATCTGATTCCATTGGTAGCAGACTTCGCCGAGTTCGCCATACATGGCCGCGGCGATCGGCGGTAGGGTTCCCGATCGTTCCATCCGCTCGATGCCTTGTGAGGCGAGGTTATAAGCGAAGTGCAATTGACCGTGTTGCAGCGCCAGCAGGGCGAGACCGGACACTCCCGACATCTCGACGATCAGATTGGCCGCCGATCGACCGTACTGGATGAGCTGCTGATAGGCTTCCACGGCGCGCTGGTAATCATCCAACTGTTGATAAGCCCCGCTGATCGCCAGATAGATTTGACTGCG
>PMCF01000413.1 GCA_003154115.1 Anaerolineae bacterium | reverse complement strand
GTTCGCGGCAATTGCCTTTCTAACATCACTACTTTTATCACGTGAAAGTTTTTCCAGAATTTCCTTGGGTAACCAAATTTTCTTTGCCATAATAATTCTAAGCCGTGTAATTTCACTATCTGCTAACAATCTTGGACTTTGGACAAATCCTGCAAGAACGGCCTAAGTGTGGCAAAGTTAGGGTATGGATACTCCAACCCAACTTCGCCCGCTCCAAAACTTTCGTGACGCGCTCCATCTCCTTTTTCCGCAACGCGCCGATACGCTCCTGGACTTACTGGATGCCCTGAGCAGCAACCTGTTCGCACGGTCTCCCGCCGAACTCAGTCTCAATCCGCTCTTTCGCCGCACGTACAATAGCCTTTACGATGGCATTCAGAACTTCAGCGTGTCCACCCAAGGGACGCCCTCCGTCTTCACCCAGCAACTTCTCAATCTGATCGGGCCGTTGCTAGCCGCGCCCCAGCGCCGGAAATTCTGGTTGTTCGGGATCGATGTGACGCCCACGGCCCGGTCCTTCGCGCGCTGCTTGGCGGATCGATCGTTTGTCTACCAGCCTAATCCGATTGGCGGCAATAAGCCCATCACGATCGGCCATGCCTACTCGGTGCTGGCGGCGCTCCCCGAAAAAGAGACGCCGACCGTCCCACCGTGGGTCGTGCCGTTGTTGATCCAACGGGTAGACAGTGCCCACACCGCCACTCAAATCGCGGTGGCCCAGACCCAGATGTTGCTCAGCCAGTTGCCGGCCCAACTTCAGACGCGTCTGGTGGTGGAAGTGGCGGATAGCGCCTACAGCGGGCCAGGCTTCCTCAGTCCGCTGGCCGCTCAGCCCGACTTGGTCATCATTACCCGCGCGCGTAACAATCGGGTCTTCTATGGCCCACCCCCGGCCCCGGTGGCTGAACCGGCCCCGACGGGGCATCCGACCTGGTATGGCGTGGACATGCGGCTCAACACGCCCGACACTTGGTCGCCCCCTGACGAAGTAAAAACTACCTCGTGGACCACGGCCCACGGCAAACGCCTCACCGTCCGCTTGGAGGCGTGGCAGGAGATGCGGATGCGCGGGCACCAGAACCAACCCATGCACACGGTCCCCTTTACCCTGGTCCGAGTACAGGTCTCGAATGCCGCCGGGCAACCGGTCAGTCAACGACCACTCTGGCTCATCGTGGTCGGCGCGCGCCGGGCTGAAGTGTCGCTGCTGAACATCTGGGAAGCCTATCGTCAACGCTACGATCTGGAGCATTTCTTCCGCTTCGGCAAACAGCGCCTGCTGCTCACGACGTATCAAACCCCCGTCACCGCCCACGAAGAGCACTGGTGGCAACTCGGTCAACTCGCCTATGTCCAACTCTGGCTCATCCGGGACGTCGTTGACAACTTACCCCGCCCGTGGGAACGCTATCTTCCCACTGCACCGACGGGGCCGGTCAGCCCGGCCACCGCGCAACGCCGATTCGCGGAGGTTATTCGGCAGATTGGTACCCCGGCGGCAGCGCCCAAACCCCGAGGTAATCCCCTCGGCCGGGCCACAGGCACTCGCCCCACGCCGCGCCCCTGCCTACCCGTGGTCAAAAAGGGCAAACCGGCCCCCGCACCCGCCTAAAACACGCGCTCCCCGAAATTCCTTGACTCGTTTTCAACCGGTGCGGCTTCACCGGTTATAACCGTTTGTCCAAAGTCCAAACAATCTCAGCTTGGAAGAATCAACTGATACATCCTTCAAACTACTGCTGCATAATATCTTATAGAACGATATTATCTCGCTAGAAGAATTGCAGAAATCAAGATCAAATAATATCGCCAATAGGCCATAATCCAAATCTCTAGTGGGTTTAAACGTGGTAGATAGGTGAACTTTTGGCCCATCCGTACCATAGTCAATCTCGCGTGCTTCCACAAGGCCCAATGCGACCAAGTCTTTAGCCCTATAAGCAAATTCACGAGGCGGTATAGATGAGAAAGCTTGCTGGAGGTTGCCGTATTCACTACTTGTTCCTGTTATTATTTCGAATAGAATACTTCGTTGCGTGTCAGAGAGTTTATAAACTTTGTCGTATAAGGTTTGGATGTTTTCATCGACGTAATACTGCAAATCTGCATCTTTAGCGACTGACGCCTCAACTATATTCTGGCCCGAAGTTTTTTTTAGATCACCATGCAATTTTGTGCTCAAGTGAGACGCACAATTATCAATCAAAACTGGCGTAAGGTGTTCGGAGATGCCCTGTAGTCGAATTTGCACACACCCAAGTTTATATGCCTCAACAATTGGACGCCCTGCCCCTAATGCTTGATAGAAACCGACTGCAAACGCAATAGCAGCTTTATCACCGATGTCTTTATTCATACCAATCACATAGTTAATGTGCACACCTATAGCCTGAGCCTGAGTTTCTGAATAGCAAGCGTTCAACAAAACGCAATCCACTTGGTTGGCAAAATTTTCAAATAAAGCGGCTAATGCGTCAGGCTGAACAGCAAGCATTTTACCTGACCGGTCTTCTACACATATTTCGCCTGTTGCCGTCCCATGACCAGCAAAGTGAACAATGTGTGGATTCAAGTCAAGCAAAGCCTGGCTAATATCTGCGGGACGAACAGAAAATCGCTGATATAATGTGAAGTTATCCCGCGCTTTTGCAAGTTGTAATCTCTCTTGAATTTCGCGCACTTCTTCGCCAAGTCGAAGACGGGCTGTATCAGTAGGTTCGGCAGCAAGAAACAAAATTGAAATCATCGCACTCCAATCCGATGAAGATGATTCTCTAGCAGCCTGTCGGAGAGGAAANNATGTTCTCTCCGACAGGCTGCTAGAAAATGATTTAGCTGATCATGCAAAATAAATTCCGTCCGATATAACTGTAAAGAACGCTCTTCGACAAATTGTCTTTATCCAAAGTTGAGTATAGACCTATCAAGCCATTCAAGTCAAGTCGGAGGAAACGAATCAGTTTCGGTATTCTTTTTAGGTGAGGAAACGTGGTCGACACTCGCCCTCTATCCCCCTTCCCGCGTTCCGCCATCAGTGCGCCGCTTCCCGTTTGACTCTTCACTCATTAGTGCGAAGCCTCCCTGTGGGACTTTTCACTCGTCACGTTTCTCCTCGTGAAACTCTGCACAGTTCATGCAATCCACACAATCGATCCGCCTCCTGCTCCACTTTCCCCTCCCCCAGCGCAGCCTGCTTCGTCACTTTGAACTAACCTAATCAGGTCATGTCATAAAATGGCCCTCTAAGGGGGCGACATAGCGCGAATCTTACCTTACACTTAGACTACCCTAAGCTCACGGAGGTCAGACCATGATGTCTGCATCTTCACCTTATCAACCTCNNNNGCCGACGCCAAGACCGGCGACGGCGCCGGCATTCTGGTGCCGCTGCCTACGCGCTTCTTCGCCCGCGAAGCCGGACGGATCACCGGCCACGCGATCGATCCCGACGCGCTGGCCGTGGGCGTCTTCTTCTTCAATCCGCATCACGTCGGCGGCGGCATGCAGCTCCTCGAAGCCGCCGCGCAGCATCAGGGTCTCACTGTCGCCGCGTGGCGCGAAGTCCCGATCGATCCCGACATCCTCGGCGATCAGGCCCGCTTGATGATGCCCGCCATCCGGCACGCCATCCTCATTCCGAATTCCGCATTCAGCACTCCGCAATTCGAATTGCAGCTTTACCTTGCTCGCAAAGAATTTGAGCGTGAAGCCAAGAACGCCAACCTTGAAGTTTACGTGCCGTCGATGTCCTCGCGCACCATCGTCTACAAAGGCTTGCTGCTCGCGCCGCAGATCGCCGAGTTCTACCGCGATCTCAACGACGACGATTTTGTCGCGCCGCTGATCGTCTTTCATCAGCGCTACAGCACCAACACCTTCCCCACGTGGGCGCGCGCGCAGCCGTTCCGTGTGCTGTGCCACAACGGCGAGATCAACACGTTGCAAGGCAACCTCGCGTGGATGAAGACGCGTGAATCGAATTTAGACCTAACAGGTTTTGGAAACCTGTTAGGTCTTGTCCGCCCGGTTATCGACACCAACGGCAGCGATTCGGCCATGCTCGATAACGCGGTGGAGTTGCTGCTGCGCGGCGGGCGCGATGTGCGCCATGCCATCGCCATGCTCGCGCCGCAAGCGTGGGAAAAGACGCCCGATCTGCCGCAGCACATCCGCGACTTCTACGCCTATCACGCCTGTCTCACCGAACCGTGGGACGGCCCGGCCGCGCTCGTCTTCACCGACGGGTGTACCGTCGGCGCCTCGCTCGATCGCAACGGCCTGCGCCCGTGTCGCTACTTCGTCACGGAAGATGGCCTGATCGGCGCGGCGTCGGAAGCAGGCGCACTCCCACTCGGCGATCGGCGCATTGTCCTGCGCGGCAAACTCGGTCCCGGCCAGATGATCCTCGTCGAAACCCACAACAGCGTCTTCCTTGAAGACGGTCAGATCAAATCCGAACTCGCTGCGCGTCAACCCTACGGCGCGTGGATCAAACAGAATTTGCGCCACCTCCCGCAGACAGCGGTCAGCACGCCGTCTTCAGAGCCGCAAGATCATCAATCAGCCATTCAAACGCAGGCTGCGTTTGGTTACACCAGCGAAGAGCACACGCTGATTCTCCGCCCGATGGTGGAAACCAAAGCCGAAGCGATCGGTTCGATGGGGGATGATACGCCGCTGGCGGCCGCTTCACACAAGCCGCGTTCGCTGTTCGGCTACTTCCGCCAGCGCTTTGCGGAAGTCACCAACCCCCCGATCGATCCGCTGCGCGAAGAATTGGTCATGTCATTGAAAGTACGGATCGGTGCGCGTGGCAACTTCTTGATCGAAACAGCCGAGCAAGCGCGTTTGCTGGAACTCGATCGGCCTTTCCTGACCGATGGGGAACTGGCCGCACTCAAGGCCGATCCCGAATTGAGCACCGTGACACTCTCGACCATTTTTGCGGCCTCAGCCGGCCCGATTGGTTTAACACGCGCGATCGAGTGCCTGTGCGATCGCGCCGAGCGTGAAGTGCGGGAAGGCGCGCAGGTGCTGGTCCTGAGCGATCGGGGCGCAGATGCCGAGCACACTTTCATCCCGGCGATCCTCGCGCTGGGCGCGGTTCACAATCATCTCCTGCGCACCGACCTGCGCGTGAAGTGCGATCTCGTGATCGAAAGCGGCGAGCCGCGCGAGACCCATCACTTTGCGGTGCTCATCGGTTACGGCGCGGCGGCGGTGAATCCCTATCTGGCGCTATCCACCGTGGCGCACATCGGCCGCGACATTCAACCCGACGAAGCCATCAAGAATTATCTGCACGCCGTCGAACACGGCCTGTTGAAGATCATGTCGAAGATGGGCATCAGCACGGTCGATGCGTATTGCGGCGCGCAGATTTTCGAAATCGTGGGCCTGCGGGACGAGATCGTCGATCGGTTTTTCACCGGCACCGCGTCTCATCTCGACGGCATCGGCCTGAACGAAATCGCGGAGATCGTGCTGGCGTGGCATCAAGCCGCTCACCCCTCGCCTGTTGGGAGAGGGGACGGGGGTGAGGGCAAATTGGAAAGCCCCGGCTTCTACAAGTTCAAGCGGGAAGGCGAACTGCACGCCTACAACCCGGCGATTGTGCAGGCCCTGCAAGCGGCCGTGAAACATGCAGGCGAATCGGATTGGCGTGAGGGCTATGTGTTGTACAAGCAGTATAGCGACTTGCAGCATGGCCGCAACCCGATCGATGTGCGCGACTTCCTCGCCTTTCATTACGATGGTCACACGGTGCCCGTGGAAGAAGTGGAATCGCTGCACACGATTCTGTGGCGCTTCTCCACAGCGGCGATGTCACACGGCGCGTTATCGGCCGAAGCGCACTCGACCTTGAGCACGGCGATGAATCGCCTGAACGCGTTGAGTAATTCCGGCGAGGGCGGCGAAGACCCGGCGCGCTATCGCACCGAAGCCAACGATCGCATCAAGCAGGTGGCGTCCGGTCGCTTCGGTGTTACGCCGACGTATTTGATCAACGCCGACGAATTGCAGATCAAGATGGCGCAAGGTTCCAAACCCGGCGAAGGCGGACAACTGCCCGGCCACAAAGTCACCGCCGAGATCGCGGCCATTCGCCATTCGACGCCTGGCGTCACGTTGATCTCGCCGCCGCCGCATCACGACATCTACAGCATCGAAGATCTGGCGCAGTTGATCTACGATCTGCGGCAGATCAATCCGCGCGCGACGATCTCAGTGAAGCTGGTGGCGCAAGCAGGTGTCGGCACGATCGCCGCGGGTGTAGCGAAAGCGGGCGCGGATGTGATTTTGATCAGCGGTGCGTCCGGCGGCACCGGCGCTTCACCCTTGAGTTCGATCAAGTATGCGGGCATTTCGTGGGAACTGGGTCTGGCGGAAGCGCAGTATGTTTTAGTCACGAGCGGCCTGCGCGGTCGCGTGCGCTTGCGCGCCGATGGCGGTCTGCGCACCGGACGCGATGTGGTAGTGGCCGCCCTGCTCGGCGCGGATGAATTCTCCTTCGGCACCGCTCCGTTGATCGCCGAGGGCTGCGTCATGGCGCGCGCCTGTCACATGAACACTTGCCCCACGGGCATCGCCACCCAGCGCGAAGATCTGCGCGCCAAGTTCACGGGCACGCCCGAAAAGGTGATGGCCTTCATGTTGTTCGTGGCGCAGGAAACGCGCGAAGTGCTGGCTTCGCTGGGCCTGTGCACGATCGACGAAGCGATCGGACGCGTGGATTTGCTGCAACAGATCGATCACGATCTACCGCGGCCCCTGCATCTCGATCTAAGCAAGCTGCTGCTCGTTCCGCCCGCCGGGATGCCGCGCCGCTATATGGGCGAACCCAATGGCGTGTCGAGCAAGTCGCCGCTGGGCGAGCAACTCCTCAGCGATGCGTGGCCTGCCTTGAATCTGGGGCACAGCATGGAATTGGACTATCAGATCAGCAATCGCGATCGGACGTTCGGCGCGCGCTTGAGCCACGTCATTGCGGAGCGCTTCGGCGACGACGGCGCTGATCCCGACACTTTCGCGGTGACGCTGCACGGCAGCGCGGGTCAATCGTTCGGCGCGTTCAATGTGCGCGGTCTGAATCTTACCTTGCATGGCGAAGCGAATGACTATGTTGGTAAAGGCATGGCGGGCGGCCGCATTGTCATCAGCAATCAGCATTCAACCATCCACAATGTCTTAGCCGGAAACACCCTGCTCTACGGCGCGACCGGCGGCGAGTTGTACATCGCGGGCCGTGTGGGCGAGCGCTTCGCGGTGCGCAACAGCGGCGCGATTGCCATCGTCGAAGGCGTGGGCGATCACGGCTGCGAATACATGACAGGCGGCCTCGCCATCATCCTCGGCGCGATCGGTTACAACTTCGCGGCAGGCATGACGGGCGGCATGGCCTACCTCTATGATGAAGATGGCACGGCGGGCCGCCGCATCAACCGCCAACTGGTGAACGTCGAACCCCTCACGACCTTCGAGATCGATTACGTGCAGCAGTGGATTCAACGGCACTTCACCTTGACCAACAGCCCGCGCGCTGAAGCGATCTTGAATGACTGGGCCAATCAGGCAAGCAAGTTCCTCAAGGTCGCGCCCAAGGAAGCGGCGGCGCAAACCCAACCGATCGCGATTCCGCGCTCGACGGTGAATGTTTCGCCCGCGCGTGTTAAGCGTGTGGCCTGATCCGTAATGCATAAAACGTAAAGCGAGGCTCTAGCTGGATACATCGATCGGCTGGAGCCTCGCTTTGATCGAGGCGAGTTAAAACAATCGGGGGTTAGGCATCTGCATATTTGATGTGTACGCCGGGCCGGGCAAACTCCTGAACCCGATCGGCTACGTCTTGAGCAGAAGATTCACGGGAAGCATTCCAGTCAAGCTTGATGTCGATGCCGTTATTCAGGTGCAGAAAAACGCAGTAATAGCGGCGGCCCTTGCTGCCCCGGAATTGACGTACTTCCGTTTTCAAGCCGCTCAGCTGCTCTGTGCGCGTGCGCCTGCCGGTGAACCCGATGCGCGTAAACGTCACCGCGTCGCGATAACGATCGAATACAAACGTATCATAGTGGGTGCTGAGGATCATGAGCAGGCCAAAGGCGCTGAAAACAAGCAGCATGATAAACACAAAGCCGCTGGCCGGCTGATCGAGCGCAACCGATTTCGCCACCGGATTACGCTGGAATTGATTGAATTGCGCGACCAGATCGTCGGCATTGGTGTCGCTGGAATAAAAATCTGTCAGCGGAATCGTGCCCTGCGCCGTGACCAGCGCCATGCGGTAGGTGGTGCCGCCTTTGCTGCTATGCGACGACTGCACGATGGCCTGTTGCGGATTATCCAGCGTGATCTGCCTGACCACGCGGCCCAGAAAAATTTGCTGAAGCTGGCATTGAATCTGAGCAGCTTCGAGCCGTTTGCAGCTCAGTGTCGACTCGCGGCCGGCTGACCACAATATGCCGGCCGCCACCAGCATGAAGATCAGGCCAAACACCATGGGTCCCACAAGATTGGACCATGAAGTATGCAGAATCAATTGATCGTCTTTTTCGGTAACACGCATCGTGACGTTTCCTGGCGGCAAGTGGCCTGGAGTATAAATTCAACTCGACTTCCGGTCAACTGATCCGAACATTAAGATTCTACATTACAATTATCGCATGACTACTGAACTTGTGCTTACCTCCGATCATCAATCATCGCGCGCCATGTCCAGTCTGCGTGAAATCGCGCAGGCGTTATCCGCCGCATGGGATCTGGACACCACGCTCGATCTGATCGCGCGCCGCACCGAGCAGGTCATGCAGGTCAACTCCTGCTCGATCTATCTACTGGAACCCAACAGCGATATTCTGCGGCTGCGCGCTTCCACTCGATTGGCCCGTGACGCAATCGGGCGTGCGCATCTGCTGTTGGGCGAAGGCCTCACCGGTTGGGCCGCGCAGCACGGTCAAGCCGCCGCCGTGCGCGAAGCACAAGCCGATCCGCGTTTCAAGTTTCTGCCGGAAACACGCGAACAAAAACTGCAGTCGCTGCTGGCCGTGCCGCTGGTCAATCGCGAGCGTGTCATCGGCGCGATGAACGTGCAGACCGCCGATCCGCACGACTTCACCGCCGACGAGATCGAACTCCTCTCGTTGATCGGCGACCTCGCGGCGGGCGCGCTCGACCGCGCCATTCTCTATGACCGCATGAACCGCCAGATCGTCGAACTGACCACGCTGGCGAAAGTGAGCGAAGCCGTCACCTCGCCGCTCTACCTCGACGAGATGCTCGATCTGGTGGTGGAGATGGCGGCCAAAGTGATGGGCGCGCCGATCTGCTCTCTGCACTTGATCGACGACACCCGCGGCGAGTTGGTGGTGCACGCGATCGATCAACAGCCTGCGTATTGGTCGAAGCCGTTAGCGGCCTTCAACAAACCGATTGCCGATCGCGTCATTGCCGCGAAGAAGCCGATAACGATCGAGAATCTGGAAGACGAACGCCCCACCCGCGACGACGATCTCATCCAACAGGAATACCTCGTGTCGCTGCTGGCCGTGCCCCTCGTCGTGCGCGAAAAAGCGATCGGGGTGCTGAGTTGCTATACCAACCGGCCGCGTACATTCTCCGAGAGCGACATCGCGCTGTTCTCCACGCTGGCCAATCAAACCGCGCTGGCGATTGAGAATGCGCGGCTGGTGACGAATGCCGCCGTCGTGCGCGAGATGCATCATCGCATCAAGAACAATTTGCAAACGGTCGCCATGCTGCTGCGGATGCAGGCGTCGAGCGGCGAGAATCTATCGGCGCGCGATGTCTTGCAGATCAGCGTCAATCGTATTCTCAGCATCGCCGCCGTGCACGAGATTCTGTCGCAAGAGGGCTTCCGGTTTGTCGACGTGAAAGACGTAGCGGACCGCATCGCCCAATTGACGGCGCAGAACATGATCAGTCCCGATCGGCGCATCGGCATTCACGTCACCGGCGAAGCGATCGTATTGCCTTCGAAAGCAGCCACTTCGCTGGCGTTGGTGATCAACGAACTGTTGCAAAATGCGTTGGAACACGCCTTTGTCGGGCAAGCGCACGGCACGGTAACGATCAGCCTCAGTCGCAGCCCGCATCACTACATCATCGAAGTGAGTGATGACGGGGTGGGCCTGCCACAGGAGCGACCGGCCAGCACCGGGCTGGAAATTGTCGAAACGCTGGTGCGTGACGATTTGCGTGGTAAGATTGCGTTCAAGAGCGGCAAGCAGGGCACACAGGTTGTTATCCGTTTGTCGCAATCGATCGCGGAAATTTCCTGAATGCGGAAGCGGGTGTGCGGAGTGCGGAATCATCGCGGCGGGGTA
Source organism: Anaerolineae bacterium (assembly GCA_003154115.1). Classification (GTDB taxonomy): domain Bacteria; phylum Chloroflexota; class Anaerolineae; order Fen-1058; family Fen-1058; genus Fen-1058. The sequence goes on along the minus strand of PMCF01000413.1, from coordinate 29,060 downwards.
AATCATTCCGCATTCCGAAGAGCAACTCTTCTATGAAAAAACTCAAGATCATCGTCGCCGACGACGAATCCATTATCCGGCTGGGCCTCAAGACGATGCTGACCGAATTGGGCCACGAGACCTATCTCGCCAGCAACGGGCGCGAGGCGCTGAACCTCGCCCGCACCATCGATGCCGACCTGGCGCTGTTGGACATCAACATGCCTATGACCGACGGGCTTGAAGCGGCCAAGGTCATCGGCAAGAAACATCCCATGCCCATCATCTTCCTGACGGCCTACGGACAGCAGGACTTGATCGAGAAAGCGGCGCAGCTGCCCATTCACGGCTATCTCATCAAACCCGTGAACGAACGCGATCTCGCCGCGGCGATCGGCGTGGCGCTGGCGCGCTTCAACGAACAGCAGAACGCCCTGCGCGAGGCTGAAAAACTGCGCGAGGATCTGGAGACGCGCAAGATCGTCGATCGCGCCAAGGGCGTGTTGATCGATCGCGGCATGGGTGAGAGCGAGGCGTACCAATATATCCAGCGCAAAGCACGCGACGGACGCACTTCGATGCGTGAGGTGGCGGAGAAGATTTTGGCAGAAGGACAAAAGTAGTCGTCAGGCAACATGATACAATCAAGATTGAGAAGCCATTGAGAAGGAGCATAACCATGCAAACGCCAGTCCGTTCATACACTGCCCAAGACGTATTCAACGCGCTAGGCTACGCCGATCCGATGCTGGCCGCGCGTCAACAGGCGCGCATGGTATTGCTGGGACGCCTGGCCCACTATGAAGCCGAAACGCAGTATCTGCAGGCCAAGTGGCACTGCACGCTGGACGAAATGCGCGCGCTATGAGGCCGTCGGCGCAGAAGACTTTGAGGCCGACGACGACTATCAGCAATGGCAATGGTTCGCCGATGCGATTGCCACCGTCAGGGCGCAGTTGAATGCGGTGAGTGAGTTGACATCCTTATGAGCATTAGTTGCACAAACTTTCTACACACTAACACGACAGAAAACGCCCTGATTTTGTTCAAATCCACTAACTGGCCTTGACCGAATTCAGGCAATTTTTGTATTGACAGCACCCTCTAACTAGGGTATATTTCGCCCATCGCCGCAGTCAGGCGATTTCTCAATAGAATACCATTGAGGCCGAGACGCCTCCCGAACTCATGCACTGGCATGGGCGGGGGGCGTTTCTGTTTTCCCGACGCTGGCATGGGGATGCCGGAAAGCGTGGAGGATTTATGCTCGCCACCGTTCTAACCGGTGCCATGATTGCGATTTCGTTCAGCGCCCCGCCCGGCCCGGTGGCGATGGANNCTGGGATCGATCATCGGCGACTTCATGTGGTTCATGCTCGCCCTGATCGGTGTGGGACAGTTGGCGCAAATCGCAATCATCCGTGGCGTGTTGGCCGTGGTCGGCGTCGGGCTGTTGTTGTATCTGGGCGCGTGCGGCATTCGCGAAGCGTTCAAGTCGGCCAAACTCGACCAAGGTGGCGCGATCGATCCGAAGCGCGGCGCATTCCGATCGGGCATGGCCATCTCGATCGCGAATCCGATGGCGATCGGTTACTGGCTCTCGATCGGCGGCACGCTGATCGCGGCGGGCGTGGCGGGTCAATCGGGCGGACAGACGGCCTCTTTCGTGTTGGGCTTCGTCGCCGGAACGTTCCTGTGGGCGTTCATCATGGCGCTGGTCGTGCGCTTCGGCAAGCAGATCTTGCGTCCCAATTTGTTTCGCGCGATCAATTTTGGATGCGGCGCCGCGTTGATGATCTTCGGAATCACGCTGGCGAGCCAGATGTTGGGATAACTAAACCGTGAAACGTAAAACGTAATTGAAGCCTTACGCAGTACGTTTTACGCATTACGCTTCATTCAGCAATCATACGCAAAAGGAGAAGTATCATGTCAGCAGCAGTCAAGACCGGAACCTCACCTAAAGACGCGGTGAAGTTCGCCAAAGATCAAGGCGTCAAGATCGTCGACGTCAAGTTTGTCGATCTGCCAGGCACGTGGCAGCATTTCAGCATTCCCGTCGAGGATTTCACCGAGGACATTTTCGCCGAAGGTCTGGGCTTCGACGGTTCCAGCATCCGTGGCTTCCAGCAGATTCACGAATCAGACATGCTCTTGATGCCCGATCCGAACACGATCGTAGTCGATCCCATCTGCAAGATTCCCACGCTGTCCGTGATCTGCGACGTGTCCGATCCCGTGACCAAGCAAGCTTACAGCCGCGATCCGCGCCACATCGCGCGCAAGGCCGAAGAGTACCTGAAGAAGACCGGCATCGCCGACGCGTCCTACTGGGGCCCTGAAGCCGAGTTCTTTATCTTCGACAGCGTGCGCTTCGATCAGAATCAGTACAGCGGTTACTATTTTATCGATTCCGACGAAGGCATCTGGAACAGCGGCAAAGAAGGCGCGAACCTCGGCTATCGCCCGCGTTGGAAGGAAGGCTACTTCCCTGTCGCGCCCACCGATCAATTGCAGGACTTCCGCTCGGACGTGATCTTGCGCCTCATGGCAGCGGGTGTGCCGGTCGAAGTGCATCACCACGAAGTGGCGACCGCCGGTCAGTGCGAAATCGACATGCGCTTCGACACGCTGGTCACCATGGCCGACCATCTATTGATGTACAAATACGTCATCAAAAACGTGGCGCGCGAATACGGCAAGACGGCCACCTTCATGCCCAAGCCGCTGTTCGGTGATAACGGCTCCGGCATGCACGTGCATCAATCGCTGTGGAAAAACGGCTCGACGTTGATGGCCGATCCGGCAGGCTATGCCGGCCTGAGCCAGTTGGCGAAGTGGTACATTGGCGGTCTGTTGAAGCATGCCCCGGCTCTGCTGGCGCTCACCTCGCCCTCGGTGAATTCGTATCACCGTTTGGTGCCGGGTTATGAGGCACCCGTCAACCTGGCCTACTCCAGCCGCAACCGCTCGGCCGCGGTGCGCATCCCGATGTATTCCGAGAATCCCAAGGCCAAGCGCCTGGAGTTCCGCTGTCCCGATCCAACCTGCAATCCCTATCTGGCGTTCAGCGCGATGCTGCTGGCGGGTCTCGACGGCATTCAGAACAAGATCGATCCGGGCGAGCCGGCGGACTACGACATCTTCGAGCACAAGGACAACAAGATCAAGCAAGTGCCCGGTTCACTGCCGGAGGCCCTCAAGGCGCTGGAAGCCGATCACAAGTTCCTGTTGGCAGGCGACGTGTTCACGCAAGACGTGATCGATACGTGGATTGATTACAAGATTACGCGCGAGGTCGATCCCATTCGCTTGCGCCCGCATCCGTACGAATTCTATCTGTACTATGATGCTTAGCAGTTAGTTAGTTGTTGGTAAAGTCAGGGAGGACAGGCTTTCTATCGCAAGGTAGAAAGCCTGTTTTGTTTTGCTGAGTTTCAAAAGTTTGTGGTACAACCTTACTAGCCGGAAGCTGGGTGACGTTGATCCAATTCCGGAATCCGACAACTGGGAAGGACCATGAGCACTCAAGAAATTTATAACTATCGTCGCGTGAATGATCAGATCAGTACCGGTGGACAACCCAGCGAAGAACAGCTTCGCGCCGCCGCCGCGGAGGGCTTCAGGACCGTTATCAATTTGGCGACCATCAATCCGCGCTATTCCCTGAAGGATGAAGCGGGGTTGGTTTGGTCGCTAGACATGACGTATCATCATATTCCGGTGGAGTGGGAGTACCCACAGGAAAGCGACTTTGCGGCGTTTGAAGCCGTTGTTCAAGATCTCCCCGAAGGAAAGACCCTCATCCACTGCGCGGCTAATTTCAGGGTTACGGCGTTCTATTCGCTCTACGCCATGAAGCACTTGGGTTGGTCGGAGGCGCAAGCCGCTGAATTCCGTGCGCCTATTTGGGAAGGCAGCGATTATCCGATCTGGGGAGAATTCATCGGCGATATGCAGCTGAAGTTGAAGCGCTGATTAGCTTGGCGCCTTCCTGGCGCATCACGCCGTGTATCCGGTCTTGTCGTGAGGCTGGAGTGATGCTATCATCACCGCACCCGGCTGGCCCGGTGTGTCGAATAAGGCGCCCATGGATCCCGACTACAGCGAGATCGAATATCTGCCCAACGGCGGTGGGGGCAGCGCGCAATCTGTGCACCTGTCTAGTTGGGAAACCTTCAGCCCCGAGCCCGATTGGAAGATGGACAACGCCGGCGACACCGTGCCTGCGCTCGATCCACTATGGTGTCGCCGTGCGATTTTTGAAATCGAGAAGCCGGGTTTCTCCGAGCTGGGGCGCGACTCCAGATTGAACGGAGAACCCCGGCTTCTGCGTGGAGGCGTATGAAAATACTCGCCATCGAACACGATCCGCCCGCTGTGACCGGTGAACAATTCACAGAGCCGCTGCTGAAAGCCGAAGCCCAACGAGCATGGGAACTGCATCAGGCCGGCCTCATCCGCGAGTTATACTTCCGTGCCGATCGACACGAAGCGGTATTGATCTTGGAGTGCGCCCATGTGGACGAAGCCCGCTCGATCTTGGATACCCTGCCGCTGGTGCGTGAAAAGCTCATCGGGTTTGAATTGATCCCTTTGATCGCTTATCCCGGTTTCGCCCGGCTGTTCGCAGAACCACATCGTTCGTAACCCCATCTTAAGGCAACCCATCGCGCTGCCGTGCTACAATTCGTAGAATACGCCACAGCAGCACGGCACGATCCATATCCATGATCAGGAGATTCGTATGAGCGACAAGTCCGAAGAACGCGCCGAAAGACCAGTCGAAGAAAAGAAGCCCGTCCCGCAAGATCAACTTGTGACTACCGAGCACCACCTCGCCCTCGACGGTAAAGACATCACCTACACGGTCACCACCGGCACGCTGGTCTTGAAAGAGGAAAGTGAAAAGATCGACGACAAAGCCGGCGAGGCCGAGGGTGAAAAGCCCAAAGCGACGGTGTTCTTCGTCGCTTACACATTGAAGGACGTAGACGATCCGGCCAAGCGCCCGATTACGTTCTCGTTCAACGGCGGGCCAGGCTCGTCGTCAGTGTGGCTGCATTTGGGGGTCTTGGGGCCGCGCCGCGTGATGATGGACGACCTGGGCCAACTGCCGCCCCCGCCCTATCGCCTGACCGATAACGCTTACTCGCTGCTCGATCAGACCGATCTCGTCTTCATCGATCCGATCAGCACCGGTTACAGCCGGCCAGTGGTGGGCGAGAAGGCGAAAGAATTTCTCAACTTCAAGAAAGACATCGAGTCGGTCGGCGATTTTATCCGGTTGTATACCACCCGCTATCAACGCTGGCTGTCGCCCAAGTTTTTGATCGGCGAAAGTTACGGCACCACTCGCGCCGCCGGCTTGAGCGGCTACCTGCAAGAGCGGCACGGTATGTACCTCAACGGCATCATGCTGGTGTCGTCGATTCTGGATTTCGGCACGACCGACGTGCAGCCCGGCAACGATCTACCTTACATTTTGTATTTGCCCAGCTATGCAGCCACGGCCTGGTATCATCAACGCTTGAAAGGTCGCCTGCAAAAAGATCTGCGCCGGCTCCTGGCAGAAGTGGAAGAGTTTTCCCGGACCGACTATGCCACGGCCCTGCTGCGCGGCGCAGCAGCATCTCCCAAAGCGCGCGCAGCCATCATCGAGCAGCTAGTCAGCTACACCGGCTTGTCCGCCGATTACATCGATCGGGTTAACCTCCGCATCGAGATCATGCGCTTCACCAAAGAATTACTGCGCGATCAGCGCCGCACGATCGGGCGGTTGGACAGCCGCTTCACCGGGATCGATCGGGATTCGGGCGGCGAGACGTTTGAACACGATCCCAGCATGTCGGCCATCACCGGCCCGTACACGGCGGCCTTCTATGATTACGTGCGCCGTGAGCTGCACTTCGAAAGCGACCTGCCCTACGAGGTGTTGAACTTCAAGGCTAACGAGCAATGGAGTTTCGCGCAGCACGAGAATCGTTACGTGGAAGTGGCCGAGACGCTGCGTAAAGCCATGACGATCAATCCGTACCTCAAGGTCTTCGTCGCCAACGGCTTTTACGATCTCGCGACGCCGTACTTCGCCACCGAATACACCTTCAATCATCTCAGTCTCGATCCGAGTTTGCAGGCCAACGTATCGATGGGCTATTACGAGGCCGGGCACATGATGTACATCCATCTGCCCTCGCTGGCGAAGTTGAAGCAAGACCTAGCTACGTTTATCGCCAGTGCAGTGCCCGCATCCTAGCTAGCGAAGATACAAGTTGATGAAGAGATCATGTCGCGGTGACATGATCTCTTTCGTTTGTATCTTCCGCAGTGATGTACCGACCAGATGCCGAAAACTATTCAGGAAACTTTTGAGGCATGATTTAGGATTTGCGTAACTCAGATCAGCACCCGTACTAATCGTGTTTTGTTTTAGGTCGGATGTCTATATAATTGCGGCAATCAGTTGGGGGGAATTATCAAGCGGGCAAAAACATGAAAAATCGATTAGCCATTCTTATCGTTGCCGTCATCTTGATCGTCGGTTTAGTTGTAGTAGGTCGAAAAGTCCTCTCGCGTTTGCGAACCGTGCCAGCTACGGCAACGCCGACGATACCCACTCAGAGATACCAGCCACCGACTTTCGTACCGCCGCCCACGAGAGTACCTTATACCGGCGATCTTCATCAGGGGACTTGGGAATCCCCCGACGATTCCCTGGCTGATTCTGGCTGGTCACAGCTATATCCCACTTACTGTGGCAGTTTTTATAGCATCGCCGTCGTCGGGCCGGCACAGGGACTGGCGGCTGGTTCCTGCGCCATGAAATATCAGCCAAAACGTCAACCGCAATGGTATCAGTTGACTAAAAACTTGGTTCAGTATCCAGACGGCGATATTTCTGTCTGGGGAATTGGCATGACCGGCGCAGATAGCGGGTGGCTGGTTGGTGCTGATCTTGGAAGAAGACAAGGCCGGTTGATGAACTATGATGGAAAGGGCTGGCAAGAAGTCTATGGGCCGACCTGGGACTATCTGTGGGACATTCAAATGTTGACGCCCAATGATGGTTGGATCGTTGGGGAGAACGGCGCGATTTGGCATTTCACTGGCACTGATTGGCAATCGGCCAACGAATCGATCACTCACACACTTTATGCGCTATCGATGGTCAATTCAAGACAAGGTTGGGCCGTGGGCCGCGATGGGGCGATTGTTAATTATGATGGGACTTCCTGGAAAGAGAGTGCCAGTCCGACGCACGAACATTTACGCGGGCTGGCGACGCTGCAAACAGCCAAAGGCGTGGTAGAAGGTTGGGCGGTAGGAGCAAATGGCACACTCGTTCATCTGCGCTCCGATCAATCGCCAGTCTGGCAGGTTGTGCCCGGCCCAGGCAAACACAATCTGCACGCGGTGACGATGTTGGCTCCAGATGACGTCTGGGCCGTCGGTATGGAAAACACTATCCTGCATTACGATGGCAAAACCTGGCAGGAGGCCACAATCGATCCGGTCTGGGGTAATACCTGTTACTCTCTTTGGGGTGTGTCTTTTCTCTCGCCACAAGAAGGTTGGGCGGTTGGCGAGAGCTGCCTGCTGCATTTTGAGGACGGGGAATGGCAGCAAGTGTCAGGTTTCAGCAGTGGCCAACCAACTGCGCTCGAATTTGTAACGCCCAATGACGGGTGGGTAATGTTCAACGGATACTATCCCGGGCGTGAAGTGCGGCATTACGATGGAAAACACTGGAGCTACCAGAAGACGAGCGGACTTCAGCAGGACGATCGTAAGTTAACTGATTGGCAAATGTTCAATAAGGGCTTGGGCTGGGGTGTTTTCAGCGGCCATCTCTATCACTTTGATAATGGAACCTGGTCGCTCATCCCAACGCCAGAATCACTGTGTATTTATTCCATACAGATGTTGGATGCAGCGGGGCATGAGGGCTGGGCCACGACTTGCGAGCCTGATCAACACATCGTGCACTATAAAGATGGTAACTGGGAAAATGTCGACCAAACGAAACTTAGGCACTTAACCGGCCTGGTGATGGTGTCGCCCAATGAAGGCTGGACACTGAGTGAACCGGGCCTCTTGCATTATACAAACGCACAATGGCAAACGGTCATTCGGGAAGGGGAAACACTTGATATTGAGGCACTTGCTCCCAATGATGTGTGGTTCCTAATCGAAAAGTCAGATGGATTTTACTATGTGACCAGGTACAAAGATGGCGTCTGGCAAGAAACCAAAATCCGCCAGCGGTATTACGCTGATCATGAGGAAACGCTCAATGCGTTGGCAATGCTTTCGCCTGACGAAGGCTGGCTGGTCGGCAACGTGATTTTGCATTATCAAAACGGCCAATGGCAGCAAGTAAGTGATCGGATGAAATGTGCGTTAACCGAATTGGATATGGTCTCCGTCAACGAAGGCTGGGCTGTCAGTGGAAATCCGAACTGTCCTACCAGCTTATTCCACTATGAGCGCCCTTCGACACAACACTAGCACCAAGAAGGATGTGTCATGAACACCGAAGAATACGCCGCCACCGCTGAATTCTACGACTACGTCGTGCCTTATCAGACCCGCCAGGATGTGACGTTTTTCGTCGAAGCCGCGCGGGTCTGCGGCGGGCCGGTGCTTGAAGTAGGGTGTGGAACACCTGTTGGCGCGCTGCGGATTTGAAGTGGAAGCGTTACACGTTGACTACGATAAGAGTCAATATGGGTCAAAGTATCCAGGTGAATTGATCTTTATGGCGAAGAAAGCTGCCCTGTGAACGTTAAACGCCCTCGTCGGCGTGTCGGATATTGGCTGCGCCTGGGTGTCTTCGCCACGATCATGTCGTGTGTGGCGCTTAACGTTGTGCTGGCTTATACGGGAGCTTCAGCCGCGATCCACCCGGCGCAAGGGCCGGTCTGCTGTACCACACCCGCCGATCTGAGTCTGCCCTACGAAAACATCACCCTCACCACGGCCGATGGGCTGAAGCTGCAAGGCTGGTACATTCCCGCGCAGAATCGCGCGGCGGTCATCGCCTTGCACGGCTACGGCGGTAATCGCCTCGGCGCGTTGGGGTACGCCGAGATGTTGGCCAAACATGGTTATGGCGTGCTGCTCTACGATCAACGCGCCAGCGGCGAAAGCGAAGGCGATGTTCTTTCATGGGGCTGGCGTGATGTGGGTGATGTGGCCGCTGCGATCGATTTTCTCAAGACCCGATCGGATGTCGATCCCAAGCGGCTGGGTGTCGTGGGTTGTTCAACCGGCGCGGAGATTGCACTTGGCGCCGGAGCGCAATTCGACGATCTGAAAGCCGTCGTCGCCGATGCGCTAAACTACACCTCAGCGCAAGATGTGCCCGCACCCCAATACCTTGAGGAATGGCTCACCATGCCGATGTATCCACTCTTTATCAAATTCATGGAATGGAAGAGCGGCGCGTCGGCGCCCTTATCATTGAGTGAAGCGGCACAGCGTATAGCGCCTCGGCCGTTGTTGTTGATTGCCGAGGGAGACGAGTTTGAACAACGGGCCACGCAGCGCTACTACGAATTGGCGCGCGAGCCGAAATCACTCTGGATTATTCCAGAGGCCACGCACTGCGGCGGCCTGCAAGTGCGGCACGACGAATACGAGCAGCGCATGATCACGGTTTTCGATCAAGCACTGTTGCGCTAAGTGCCGCGTTGTCCATCAACACCCGATCGGCATGAAATGGTTCACAGGAGACGCCCGATGTTCATTGCCCTCACCCGTCAGATTAGTCCACGCTTCAACGAATGCGAACTCACCCATCTCGATCGGCAACCGATCGATCTCGATCTCGCTCGCGCGCAACATCATCAGTATGAGGCGGCCCTGCGCGAACTGGGTTGCGAAGTGATCTCGCTGCCCGCCGAACCCGAGCTGCCCGATTCGGTTTTTGTGGAAGACGTGGCGTTGGTGTTCGACGAGGTCGCCATCATCACGCGGCCCGGCGCACCTTCACGCCGACCGGAAGCCGCCTCGATCGCGCGCGCGCTGAAGCCATATCGCACGTTGGTCACCATCGAAGCGCCGGGGACCCTCGACGGGGGTGATGTGCTGCGCGTGGGCCGAACGGTCTACGTCGGCCTATCGAGCCGCAGCAACCAATCGGCGGTGGAACAAACGCAGAAATTTCTCGCGCCCTACGGTTACACCGTACAAGGCGTCGAAGTGACAGGCTACCTGCATCTCAAATCCGCCGTGACGCAAGTGCGTGATGACACGCTGTTGATCAATCCCGCCTGGATCGATCGTAATCTCTTCGGGGAGATGACCTTCATCGAGGTGAACGAAGCAGAACCCTCGGCCGCAAACGCGGTGCGGCTTGGCGACACAGTGCTTTATCCAGCGAGCTTTCCCAAGACGCAGCGGCGCTTGGAAGTAGCGGGATTGCGCTTGCAGATCGTCGACGCGACTGAAGTGGCGAAGGCGGAAGGCGCTGTGACGTGTTGCAGTTTGATCTTCCAGTAGATTGGCGTCTTTTTACTGACACCGCAGGCCAAATGAAACGGGCCAGGCAGGAATCGAGGCTTTAGCCGGATCAGAATTGCCCTGCGAACCCGGCTAAAGCCTCCATTCCAAAACGCAGAAACAAACACGAGCCTCTTCGCGCGAGGTGGTTCGTGTTTGATCGCCAGTCTTCGATCAGATTTCAAACAGCTCCGCGACTTTCACGCTGAAACCCGGCAGCACCTCATCGCCAGGGAGATCATCCTGCTCTGCAAATTCACGCACATCCGTCAGCGAGCGATAAGCATAGACCGTCAAGGCATCGGGATCGGCTACCCAGATCAGCCGCACGCCAATGCTGAAATAGTCGCGTAGTTTCTGCATGACCTCCGACCAGCTATCGCCGGGCGACAGTACTTCTACCACCAGATCAGGTGCGACATCCAGATAACTGGCCGAACGTTTGCCGGCATAGCGCTCGTTGGAAATATACAAAACGTCCGCCGCACGGATGGTGTCTGGGTTGCGGCGAATGTAGATGCCCACTTCACCCGAGCGCACTTTTCCAAATTGATGCGTCTCAGCATAGGCCAGCAGCTGCGCTCCAATATTGAGCTCGATCGCGCCATGTTCGTTACCAGTAGGCGACATCTGTACTAACCTTCCGTTTACAATCTCGCTTCGTTCAACACCAGCCATGCGGGATAGTTCTTCTCCCGTAATCAATCTATCTTCCGCCGGCGCTAAGACAGCGCTCATGATCCACCTCCGTTTCCCTAGAGCAATTTCCAAGTTGATTTACGACGTTGTCTGCTCCAAGCGGATGGTTACATTCGCTGTTGGGGGCGCTGGATGTAACCATCCAGCGGGAGCAAAGTCGTAAACCAAACCGGAAAGCGCTCTAGATCGTTATACCCCATCCTCAACCGGGCGGGCCTTTGCGCGAGGAGCAGGCTGGGCTGCTTCCTTCAGCTTCTCCACTTGATATTCTGAACTTGCTTCAGCCGCTTGCAAGGCAACGATCACATCGTTGGCCGCGCTAAACGTCTTGGGCACCTCAACGCCTTCGACCGAGGTCACGACTGCTTCCGCCAGCATCAACCACGCCAACAGTTCCTCGAACGATTCCTTGTTGTACCATTCGATCCCGTTGTAGAGATTGACGTTCAAGAAGCGCCGCGCATCTTCATCGGCCAGCAGCGCCCCCAGCACCTGCGCGGGGCGCTGAGCGGCCTTCGCCTCAACGTCGAACCAGGCTTGCTGAGTCGTCAGCACTTTGATGACAGTGACCGCGCGCAAAGTCGCGCCTTCTTCCACACCGAATTCGCGCAGCGCCGTGGCGATGATGCGCCCCAACAGCCATTCGTCGATCCACGTGCGACTGACCGTGGCAAAGTCGGCTTCGTCGAGCAGCTTGCCCAACGAGCGCACGAACGTCCAGCCGTAAAGCGTGCCCCACACGATTTTGTCATCGGCGGGCAGCGTTCGCACGATCGGAGCCTGGCGAGCTTTGCTCTTCGCTGCCGGAATGTCTTCAGGCAACCCAGCCAGATTCGCCAACAACGTCTTCACCGCCGCTTGATATTTGCGCGCAGTCGGCGCCGGGAATCGCTCGGGGAACACCGCCAGCTGCCTGACCGCGTCGAGATCGGCGCGCACCGATCGGGCCAGCTCGACCTCACCGCCCGTGCCGCCGATCAATTCTTTGATCGCCTTGAAGAGCCGGGTGGCTTTCTCCTCGACTTCATCACCCACGGCTGGATTCAACGTCGCTGCCGCGTCACGCACGCGCTCGGTGGTGAACCACTTGAACATGCCCGCATTGACCAGTTCTTTGAACGGACCATGGACGGATCGCAAATGGAGTTCGCGCACGGCCTCGTCCATGCTGGGTACACCGCCGCCTTGCAGGTACGCGGCGATCTGAGCGTAGTGGTGCTGCTCGTCGTCGATCACTTCGCGCCAATCCATGAAGACATGGTATTTGTACGCGCCCAGTTCGATGTAGAAACCGTGCTGGCACAACTCGCGCCCATTGCGAATGTATTCCAGCCCCGTGATCTGATCACGGAAGATATAGTACACGTCGTCAGCGTCACGCAGGCCCAGACCGTCCTTCAATTCACGCTGCACTAACACCTTTTCGTCGCCATTGCCGCGCGACGCATCGCGCGTCTTCACCGCATACGCCGCGGACAGGCGAATCCAGCCGCGTGTGTCGGCGAACTTGTTGTGATAGACCACCAGCGCTTTTTCAGTTTCATACGAATTGGAATACGCAAAAACATTCTCGTCCACGCGGCTTTCAGGGGTGTAGACGTCGTACAGCAAGAAGTTATCCACCCCGGCAAAGACGTAGCGCTTGTGCAGCAGCGGCGAGATTTCACGCGCGTGCCGATCGATCAGCCATTGATCGGGGGTCTCGTTGTAGTAGGCGCGGCGGTACTCCATGCCGTACTTTTCCGAAAACCCTTCCAGTTGGCCGTGGCCGAACATCGGCAGGCCGGGCAGTGTGGACATCATCAGGCAAATGCCAAAGTATTTGTCGCCTTTGCCAAACTGTTCCACCGCCGTCTTCTCATCCGGGTTGTTCATGAAGTTGACGTAGCGCTTCAACACCTCGGGGTCGAACTCCAGGGTGTTCTTCATCACGCTGCGATATTTGCCATTGTCCTCGTCGCGCAGAATGTTCATGAAGGCGCTGTTATATACGCGATGCATGCCCAGCGTGCGTACGAAGTAGCCTTCCATCATCCAGAACGCTTCGGCGAGGAGCAGCGTGTCGGGGGCCTCAGCCGCCACCCGATCGACCACCTCGCGCCAGAATTCTTCCGGGAACACCGCATCAAATTGGTCTCTGGTCAAACCATATTCCGCGCGCGTGGGAATCGCGCCGCCCGTGCCCGGTTCAGGGAACCACAGGCGTTGATAGTGCTTCTTCGCCAGCGTCATGGCCGCATCGAAGCGGATGACGGGGAAGTTGCGCGCCACATGCAGAATAGTTTGAATCACCGCCTCGCGCACTTCGGCTTTGAGATAGTCCAACTGCGCGGTATCGTTCCACGGAAAACTGGTGCCATCGTTGCCGTGATAGATGTACTTGGTGCTGCCCGTCCACTTATCGACGCGTTTGAAGACCACGGCCGCGTCGCTGTGATTGAAGTAGTGATCTTCCAGGTAGATTCCGACGCGCCCATCCCACGACCAATCCGGTCCGTTGAAGGTGTACGACGGGAATGGCGGATAATCGAGCGCGACAAACCAATCGGGATGTTCGATCACCCAGTTGGAATCGACCCCCATGTGGTTGGGCACCATGTCGCTCGCCAGCCGGATACCGCGCTTGCGCGCCCGTTCCTTCAGCGTGACCAGCGCCGCGTCGCCGCCCAGATCGTCGGCGATGCGATAGTCCATCAACGAATAAGCCGAGGCGACCGCTTCGGGATTGCCCATCATGCGTTTGATGTTTTGTGAAGCGCGGCTGCGCTCCCACAACCCGATCAGCCACAGGCCCGTAAAGCCGCTGCGCCGCAGTTGATCGAGTTCCGCATCGGGGATCTGATCGAGCCGCGTGATGGCGCGCTGATATTTCTTGGAGAGTTGATCGAGCCACACGTAGGCGTTCTTGGCGATCAAGACCAGCCGCGGCATCCAATCGAGATCGGTACTGAAGCGTTCTAGCTCCGGTTCGAGATCGTAACTACTGCCTGCCGGGCCGAACAAGGCCAGGGACGCGCGCTGCCCTTCTTCGCCAAACACCGGAATCAGCGTCGGGCCGGGGCCGGTGAAGATGGCCTTCTCTTCTTCGCGAATGAAGTCGAGGCCGCCCAACAGCCGATAGAGATACTGCCCCAATGTGATGCCCCAGCGCCCGCGCATGAATTCCAACTGCGCCAGCAGCGAGTCAGGCGCGGCCAACAACGGCAACCGCAGAAAATCGATCAGGTTCTGGTTGTCCAGGCCGAAGGTGGGCTGCGTCGCAAAGAAGTCGCGCATGCCTGTCATGACCAGCGGATAAGCCGTGTCTTGCCGCAGCGGCGTATCGTCGAACAATTCACGGTACGGCTCAAAGGCCGGGTTCTGATTGGCGAGCCACAACATCAACATCTCTTCCAATTCGATCTGATGATGCGGCGTGCCGCCGGTTTCGCCGCGCAAGTATTCCTCCACCGCAATCTCACCGCGGTAGACCGCCACCGGCGGAAACTCTTGCACGAAACGGCGCAGCGTTTTCTCCACTTCCTCCGGCCCGATCTGCGCTGTGAGGTAGTCGAACGCTTCTTGCATGACACGCGGATTCTTCGACTCGCGATACTGCTTCAACGCATAGTGTTGCAGTTCGTCGATCAAACCCAGCGCATTGATCTGCCCGGCCTTCACGGTCTGATCGGGCGGACGTTTTTCATTGATCCGCTGGGCAAAAACACGCGCCGCGTAGAAGTTGGCAAAAATCACATTGCCGTTGAAAGAGAATAGCGCTTCGTCAAAACCATAATAGTCGCGGGCACGGCGTGAAACGTGAAATTCGAACATGGGCATCATAGCCTCCAGGAGCCTGAGAACCACGGGTGTAGACGACAGGACGATTATACCGCAAGACTGAAGCGAGAGGCAGGAGGCAGGAGGCAAGAAGCAAGATGCAGGAGGCAAGAGGGAAGACTACGGCTGAGGTTCAAGCGCGTAGACGGTCATATGTTCCGGGCTGAACGGCGAGTTGCCCGCAAAGACCGGCGGCCAGCGGGTCGCCAGCTGTGGATACCAACGGGGGAACGTGACAAAGTAGTATGCGCCTTTGGCCTGCATCCATTGACCCAACTGCGCCTCATCCCGAATGAAGGGAATCACTTCAGGCGAAATCAAGCCCGCCAGATCGAGGATGGGGCGGCGTGTGAAGTAACCGATCGCGCCGATGTCATGTGCAGCGATGGTCGCGCCCGGCGGAGTGTTCGCAGCGAGCCACTTGGCCACCACCACCATCTCGCCGTTGATGATCGCCACATCGGTCGCAAAGGCCAACGCCCCGATGGGTACATACACCACAAACACCACCGCGATGGTTAGCGCGTACACGCGTCGCAACAGACGCGCCGCCGGCTTGGTACTGCGCGCCTTCACCCCATCGAGCAACAACACCGTTCCGACGATACCATACAACAACACGATCGGAATGATCGGCAACAGATAACGGCCATGTTGATAAGATACCGGCAGGCGGAGCGCATACACCGCCACGTGCGCGAACATCCACACCAGCGGCAACCACCCGATCCAGCGCTCCCGCTTTCGCCAATCACGCCGTTTATCGATCATCCACCACAACAAACCCGGAATCAACAGCAACAGTCCACCGGCCAGCGGCGCGATCAACATGTTACCGATCGAGTTCAACCAGATCGGCAGCGTGCTCATCAATTCGGCATATTCGCTTTGCTTGGCGTAAAATGTATTGGGGAAGATCGATCCGCTGGCTTGCAGATTGAAGTATGCGCCGGGAGCCAGCACGATGAGAAACGCCCCGCCGGCCTTCACCACCTCGATCAATCCCGCGCGGCCCGATCGGCGCGAAGCGAGCATCACCCCTAACGCCAGCGCGATCAACAACAGGCCTTCGGGACGGGTTAGAACCAGCAGGCCGCCCAGCACGCCGATAATCCACCCAGACGAATCAGCCCATAAACGATCGATCAGGGCCAGCGCCAACACGATGAACAGCAGCGTTTCCATGCCCGAGGCGGCGGCCCAGATCAGATGCCACTCCAGCACACACGCCAGCCCGACGAGCCAGCTCACCACCGATCGGCGCGAAGCGTGCAACAGCCGATCGGCCAGGCGTGACAGCAACCACGCACTGATCGCCAACGTGACCACGCCCAGCAGCATCGTCCACAAATACGGATCGATCTGCAACCGATAGGCAATGCTCAACAACAACGTCCACAACGGCGCAGTCGATCCGGCGCTGGGCAAGCCGACCACGTAAGCCAGCTGCCCGGTCTCCGCCCAGTTGCGCGCATACGTTTGATGAATCCACGCATCGTCGAGCGGAAAGCCCGTGGAACCGCGGCTAAGGTAAAGACCGACGACCATGAGTGGCAATACGCCCAAGGCGAGCCGGTAAGCTAATTTAGGCATGGGCATGACAAGCCGCCTCAATCATTTCATCTCTGCCGGTAACTGCTCAGCCTTCGTGGCGATGTCATTCCCGCACGTTTTAGGCGGGAATCCAGCGCATGGCCAGCACAATTCGCCGATGGTCATCTGGATGCCCGATACGCCCTGTCCGCGCAATGCGCGGGGGCGCGCTTGGCGAAAGCATTCGGGCATGACGGCTGAGTAGTAACCTCTGCCGCCTGATAAGCAAGACAGAGTGACCGCCGGAGCAGCCACTCTGTCCACCTTGCGAACACAAGCGCAGTCTTACTTTCGCACCAGCGGTATGTACACTCGATGAGGGTATGGATCGACAATCAATGTGGCATCGTTAAACGGGCCTTGCCGCCCGTCTTTGTCGATCATCGCGACGCGCCAGTAGTAGCTGCCGGTGTTGAGTTTGGTGGTTGGGATAAAGTGAATATTGTTAGTGCTGGCGTCAATCACCGGATTGGAGAATTGCGGGTTGGTCGCCACCATCAATCGATAGGCAGCGGCCTCCGTGACGGCTTTCCACTCAAATTCAGGGTAGTCGTCGCCGGTGCGTGCGCCAGACAACGGCGCGACGAGCGTTGGCGCCAGGTACTGTTTGGTAAACGTGTAGATCTCAGTATAGGGGCCATCGTTATTGCTAGCGTCACGCACCGCCGCACGCCAGTAGTAGGTGCCGTCAGGATACGTGCGATTGGTCGTCCAGTTGATCGTATCGACGAACATATCTTCAAACGGACTGCCGAAACCCGTGGGGGAGGTGGCTACCTGCAGATGGACGTTAGGTGAGCCCCAACTTGCAGTGAGCACCGGCGACCACTGGAAAGTGGGCGGGAGGCTAACGATGGCCCCGGTCGCCGGTTGAGTCACCGTCACCTGTGGCAGGGTGATCATCAGCGTCGTCGATATTGACCAGTCGCTGTTGTAACCATTTTCATAGCGCACTCGCCAATAATACTTCCCAGGCGCCAACGGACTATCGGGCGTAAAGCCATCATGGTTGGTGCTGCGGTCACTCACCGAACCCGAGAAATCTGGATTCTGAGACCATTGCAAGCGATAGACCGCCGCGCCTTCTACATCATCCCAGCGGAAAGTGGGCGTAGAGTAGTTGCCTTCGGTACGCAATTTGTCAGGAGTGGGACCGTATTTGTCGAAGACATGCGCCTCAGTGGGCGGGCTGTAAAATTCACCGCCGGGACACAGGGGCACAACAGCGGTCGCCGTCGAAAAATGCCGCACAATGTAGCGCCAATACAGTGTATTGTCCTCAATAATTCGGTTCGGAGTATAGACATGCTGAAAAATGTCTACGTAGTTATTACAGCCTTCGCAGGTGAAAGTCTGCTCGAGCGCGATAGTGTTAAAGACTGGATCGCGCGCAATTTGCAATTTCGTGCCACGCAGCCAATCAAGGTTCCCCGCTTCAGCATAGATGAACGGCATAGACTTTACAACCGCACCGTTACCACCTGAATTATCCGACGGCAGTGACAACATCAGTCGATCGCTAATGGACTTTACTTCGTTGAAGACTGAAACATTCTGGCCGTTGTCAGGAAGTGTATCTGCCGCCACCGAGGCCGAGTTCGACGTAGCGCTAAACAACGCCGGCGATAGCACAAATGGAGTGTAGCCCGTATCGCCGATGGCGGTCTTGGGCAACTTGAACTCCGCGTAGCGGATGGTAGGACTGAATGTAAAGCCGCCGCCGACTTGCAAAGGATCAAGCAAATCTTTGATCTCTGGATCCCATGAACCGGCAGTGGCATCCCAGCGATACAACGCGACCGATTTAGCCGTCGCCGTAATAAACTGCGTGTTGGAGTAGACGACATAAACCGCATACTCCGGCCGGTAATAATCCACCATGGTGATCGCCGGCCGATCGGGTGGCGCCACCGACGCGCCGCTAACGTCAACGTTACCGCTGGGCGGCGGGTCGGTCTGATTGCCATCCAGATACAAGCCATACACAATCGTGCCTGTGGCGGCCGGGCTAATGTTAAAGCCCACATACCAGTAATCTCTGTCCTGCGCGACATACAGTGTCGTTAGATCGGTCGGTGTGCCAGTTACCACCGGGCTGGTTGCAATCAACGTATTCGGCGTATCGGGAACGGCGGCCAGCGTACACAGCGGCCACGACGCCACCCAGCGGGTCTGATACGTGGCGATAAAGCGGCGCGCCGTACTCCACTCCCCAACCGGATTACCCGAGGCATCAAGACCGCGCACACGCCAGAAGTACGTACCTTTGGGCAAACGGACATTCGGGGTGTGATGAGTATAGTTGGTGCGCGTAACATAGTCTGTCGACGTGAAGTTACTGTTTGAGCTGATGGCGAACTCGTAGCGGACTGCACCCTGCAGGGGCAACCACTCAAACGACGGCAGTGTGTCCATCGTCTTTTCGTTGAAGGGTGGAGCAAGCAGCACTGGTGCGCTGGTGGCCGTCGGCGCGCGCAACCGCGACGTATCGAAATGCACCGCCCACGGTTGATTCGTGGCCGCATTAGTCAGCACTGCCCCCGAAGCCAGATATGGCGTCACGCGCCAGTAATAGGTGATCGCCGCCGTCGGCGTGAAAGGCGCACTTTCATCGGGCGTGGCGCTAAGATTCTGCGTCGTGTACGTCCAATCATCGGGCGTAAGGAAGTTTACGTCTCGACTGACTTCCACTTTGTAATAATCTGCCTCGACATGTTCCGGCAAGGTGGCCGGCGAATCAGGCTTTGCCCCCGGCACATAGGTGCGCGACCAGTACAATGTCGGTACATCCAAGGTATAGTCGTACGAGTTTGGAATGTTGTAGGGCGGGGAATAATTGCCGCTCGCGATCGACGGTGGCAGATAGTAATAGCGCGGATAGAGCGCCTCCACCAACGCCTTGTCATAGCGCGGACGATAGCTGATCGAATTACTGTCTTTGCCGGGATTCCCATTACCATCGTAGGGCCGAACCCGCAAATATAGTGTGATGTTCCACTCATCGCTCGGAAATTCATTGCGCCAATACCAGGTATTAGGCGTAGTCGCCGACCATTTAAGCGAGCCGAAGCCGGGATCGGTGCTGCCTTCAATGACGTAATAGGCTGCTTCACGCACCGGCGTCCACGTAAACGACTGCACGTTGACGACTTCGTTGTTACGGGGTGACAATATAATCGGTTGATGGTACCACTTCTTTTGGAACTTCCACACCGCACTGTCCTGACCCACGAATCCATTGCCAAAAACTACTTGGACTTTCCAATAATAATCTTTGTCGTTAGGCAGGGAATTCGGCGGCGTGTACGTCGTTTGATTCACGTTCGCCGTACTGACATTCGTCTGAAAAGTCGGATCGGTGCCGTAATACAACAGATAGGCATACGCGCCCTTAACCGCCGTCCACTTAAACTGCGGCGTATACACCGGAAATGAATTATTGGCCGGTTCCAGCAGCGTGGTGGTTTGGGCGTAATTGACGAACAACTGCCGCGCCACGCTCATCTGCCCGTCACGACCGGCCGGGTCCTGCGGCGTCACACACCAATAATAATTGGCGTTGGGTAAGCGCCCATTGGGGGTGTAATGCGTATAGGGCGTCGTGTAAGTGTACAACGGCGACTGACAATCGGAATCGTTGTCGATTTTCAGAACGTATTGCGCCGCGCCAATGACCGGCGTCCACGAGAAAATCGGATCTTCAAAAAACTCAATCGTCGCGCCGGCGTCCGGCTTGAGCAGCGTGGGCGCATTGTCCTTGGCCCAATTGCGTGAGAACGTCCACGGAGACAACGGCCAATCGCCTTCACCGTCCGGCGAACTTTGGACCTTCACCCGCCAGTACCAGGTGGTATCCCGTATCCAGTTCAGGTCAGGCGCCAGATACTTGGTATACGCAATCGTAACATCGCGTTGAATATTGTTAAAGCCGATCTGATCTGAAATTTGCAGCCGATAAGCCGTGGCGCCTGCCACGGGCTGCCATTCAAAATACGGCATCGCCACCGGCGGATGATTCGCCACCGTCACTTCTAAATTCGCGGTCGGATAGACCGGCGTCACAAACATGCCGCCAGCCCCCGGTTTAGCCTGTGAATAGGCCGGCCCCAGCAGCAATAACACCGCCAGCCCGATCACGATCGCCCGAACCCATATACTACGTGTCAATTTCGCTGTGCTAGTCTTCATCGCGCCTGCTCCTTCTGTTTGCAAGTTCCCCCCGCGATGGTGCCAGTATAAGTGAAGCAAGAACTAAAGTCAACGGGCAGCTGACATCAAGACGGCATGATCTTTGGCAGGAGATTGCCGCCAAAACTGGCCTCACGCCGCAACACGACCGCCGAATCGGGCTTGGCGTTAGGCCTCCGCCAGCCCCGTCGGGCGATTCGCGGCCAGACTGCCATACAGCGCCAGCAATTCTCAATATGAAAACAATTGACGCCGGTCGTTGCGACTTCAGTCGCTTTTGGGCCGCCAACCACGACTGACGCGAAGCGGTTACTACGAAGCCAAATTGAGAACTGCTGATACAGCGCGACAACACTGGCCGACACGAGTGCACAAATCAGTAAACGTCGTAAATTCATGGCGGTATGATTTCGTATAGCTGAACCGGGCCCATCACCTGGCGCAGTCTCAACTGTGGTTCTGTATCACTTTGAGCATACAAAGCGGCCAGTTGCTCCGGGCGATTGGCATCGAGAATCAGCCAGCGTGCACCGAATTGCTGCGCGGCGTTCAGCAGATCGTTCACGTCACCATACGGCACGACAATCGACGAGAAGCCCGTGCGATAATAGAATCCCGGCGGATTATTCACCATCACGATCGGATCCGTCTCTCCCCGATCGCGCCGCGACTGCTCGCGCAACCACTGCCCGATCGAGTCATACACCCGATCGGCTTGATTCCAGATCGGATCGTTCCAGTCCGGGCCAATGACGCGCCCGCGATAAATGAACAAACTCAACACGATCGCATAGACGACGAAAGCCGCGCCAAACACCTGCTTGGCCGTCACGGCTTGCCACGTGCGACGTCGCCGCGCCATCCCATCGATGACGGCATCCAACCCCAGCGGCGCCGCCGCGTAGAAGAACGGCAGCAGTGCGCCCGTCGAATGAAACAATCCACCGCGATCGCCCGCCAAGGTGAAGACCAGCGTCATCGCCGCGAACAGCAGCACGGCATACCCTGCCGCCGCCTGAAATAAACGCGCTCCGCGATCACGCCATAAGCCGATCACGATCAACGGCGCAAGAAAGATCATGCCGGCTTCCGCCAGCCAGTGCACCAGGCCGGAAGTCACTCCATTCAAGCGTGTGGCGATGACATTGCCACAGCCTAGTAGATGAGCGAGATCAAACTGCTGGCCGTAGGCGAATAGTTCGTCATAGTTGCACATCCAGATCGTTTGCGATCCGGCCGTCGAGAGCGGAGCGCCGATAACATTGAGATTACGCCAGAACCACGGGAGCATGACAAGTCCGTAACCGACGAGTAGAAGGATGAAGGCGGAAGGATGAGGGATGAATACTCGCTTGTGCCCGTTAGCATCACGCAACCTAATCTGGATAAGCAGCACCGGCAACAACAGCAACGCGCCGTCGGCGCGAGATAGATGCGCCAAACCCACGCAGGCTCCGGCGGCTAACAACTTCCACTTCGCCTCAGCGCAGGCCCAGTACAGCGCTAAAGCGCCTGCCACCGCAAACGGCGCAAAACTTTCCGGCACGCCCCAGTACGGCAAATAAAACGGGCTGAACATCGTCAAGAGTGCCGCCATCCACGCGTGTCGCCTGACGCTAGAAATACGCGAGGCGATGAGATAGGCCAGCACGGGCAGCAGCGCCGCGAGCAGCACAAACGGAATTTGCGCCGCGCGATAGCTCACTCCGAAGATCGATTGGCTCACCACTACGAGGATCGAAGGCAGCGGCATCCAGTACAAGTGGCTGGGATGCGGCAGATTGGTGGGTTGATCGAGGTAATTCCAAACATACGGATCGTTGAGGCCGAAACCCTGCGCCAAGCGCTGGCCGCCCACGGTGTAGTACGCCGCGTCCATATAGTTCGGTTGATCTTGCGGCAGCGCGGCGATCACGCGCACAAGCAAGGCCAGTGCAAAAACCAGCACGTAGGCATTACGCCAGGAATAACGCGACTCATTCATCTATTTGTCACGAGCTACGCGAGACAGACCATACCGATCGCATACTGGCTAAGGTGAAATCCGATGTCTGAATCGTGCAATACTCCAAAACGCGAACTGAATTAAGAGACCCCAAGTGAGCACTCCAATAAGCGATGCAGGTGGCGGAAAAAGCGCAGTCGATAGAGAATACCATGGAAAAGTTCCGGACCAAAAACTGTAATAGACTACCCCCGCGAAGATTCCAGCAAGGCATGAATAAACTACGGCCCACTGTAAATTGATGGCAAACATAAACGGACAGATGTAAATCAGATATTGAATGCCAAACCCGGGAGTAAATATAAGAAATATGGCAAAACACAGCGCCACGGCTTCATACAAAGTTCTTTTGGGCGTAAAATATTGCCAAATACTGGTCAATGATACTAATCCGACAATAATATAGCGGCCTTTAACAATGTAAAAATCACCAATCGCAGTAACCACTTCCTTAAGCGCTGGGTTTTGTGTCCCTTCAAGCACAAACGACATGATTCCCCATCGATCTTGAATTGAATTGTAATTGAGGATGTTAAGTATAACCCCTTCTTTATGCCCGATGAAAAGCACTATCATCGGCAGCAACCCTGCCAGCAACCCCATGCTAAATTTAACTAAATCACGCCTGGAATGGTGGCTCATAACAAAAATCGGGATCACTAAAATTGGCACGACCTTAACATTAATGGCCGCGGCCAATGCCACGCCGCTTGCCGCAGGGCGTTTTTGCTCATAAAAATAGGCAGCCAGTAAAGTCAAACTCACGCATAAACTATCCGTATTGCCGTGGTAGGCGCTAATTAAGATTGCCAAGACACTGACACTAAAAGCGGCGATCGCGATTGCCGCCTGGCGCTGGCCATAAGTACGCCATATTCTCCAGAGAATCCACATCGTGAGCAGGTCGGCGACCATCCCGTTTAGTTTAAAAATAAACGCAAATGAAAACCCCGTCGCCTGTGCGATGTGCAAAGCCCCTTGGGCAAAATAGCCCATCAAAGGGGGGTGGTTAAACAAGCGAACATTATCATACATATAGGCTAAGCCGAATTGGTCGATTGTTTCGGCAATATAACGCCAAATAAAAATATCACTTGAGCCAAGCGAAATCAGCGCTAACTCCAGCCGCAATATTATTCCCAGACCTCCGATGATCCAGAGTCCCAAGTGACTATACGAAACATTTGATTTCCAACGCGACATCTTACACCTTTCGATATCGTTCTCGGAAAGACACAAATTGTTGGCTGCGCAACCAGCCCAACCGGTGCAGCTGATAACGCACCAATAACACCAATATGCTCAGGCCGTAGAGCAGACTGGCTAAGAAGCCCGCCGATGAAGCTTCGGGGAAATACCGGACGGGCACCGGAATCTCTGCGATGTGCCAGCCACCCTCTACGATCTGCGCCACAATGTCTTGATCAAAGATGAAATTGTCGGAATTCGCGCGGAAATCGAGACTCTCTAACACTTCGCGCCGATAGGCCCGATAACCGGTGTGATATTCTGAAAGATGCAGCCCGAACGCGCGATTCTCCGCGCCGGTCAGAAACCGATTAGCCAGATACTTCCACCACGGCATCCCTTGCTTATAGGCCGAAACGCCCATCATGCGGGAACCGAACACGACATCGGCCTCCTCCGTTTCGATCGGCTTGATCATCTCTGGCACCAAGCGCGGATCGTATTGATAGTCCGGGTGAACCATGACGATGATCGTCGCTCCCGCACGCAAGGCTTCGGTATAGCACGTCTTCTGATTGCCGCCATAGCCATAGTTGCGCGAGTGGACGTACACCGTCAGGCCCAGTTCTTTCGCCACACGCACCGTCTCATCACGGCTGGCATCATCGACCAGAATGACTTCGCCAATTTCGCCGTGTGGCAGATCATCGTACGTGATCTTCAAGGTTTTGGCCGCGTTATAAGCGGGCATGACGATCACAATTTTGCGCGGCAGAGTAGACGTCAAAGAAAATAGCATACGTGGCTCATCCTTTATCGTTCTGGTCCGTGGTTATCTGGGTCAGGCAGTTTGCCGCTGTCCGAGAGCGCGTTGCAGCGAACGCCTGCGTGAATACAGGCCCAGCCACAAGGTCAGGCTGAGCAAATTGCCAAAATGCCAGGCTCCCGGTCCCCAATAATTTGCCAGCAAGGGAGTAAAGCTGACAGCCCACGAGAGCAGCGCCCAGAAGACATTCATACGCCCCAGAGCCGGCATC
Source organism: Anaerolineae bacterium (assembly GCA_003154115.1). Classification (GTDB taxonomy): domain Bacteria; phylum Chloroflexota; class Anaerolineae; order Fen-1058; family Fen-1058; genus Fen-1058. The sequence goes on along the minus strand of PMCF01000413.1, from coordinate 4,049 downwards.
AACACGTAAAAATGATAAGGGAACAGATGCGGCGTCAGCAGTGAGCCGGCCGCCATCAGCATGTCCTCATCGCCGCGCGACCACCACAACAACGGCAGCGCCAGTAATGCGCCCCATGGATAAAGCGTAATATCCTGCGGCCACGCCTCACGCCAGGCCGCATCGCCCACCCCCAGGAAATTCAACGGCCAGGGCCCCCAGAGCACAATCGAGATGACGATCCAGACCAGTGTGGCAGCGATCGAGCGCCGATTGGCCAGCAGCGAAAATGACGCCACCTGTGGCTTGACCAGGACCAGCGGCACCCCCAGCACTGGCAGCAGCAACAACCCGACCATCACCAACCCATCGACATTGCCCAAAAACAATAACCACAACGTCGGCAGTGAGATCAACGCCAGAGCGATGCGCCACGCCCGCGCGTGATAGCGCCACATGCGCAAGACCAGGGCCAGAATCGTCACGGCAAAAATCGATTGAGGATTGAACAGCCGCACAATGGGATTCATCCATGGCACAAAGAATGTGCCCAGGTTACCGGTACTGAAACAGCACTTCCAATCAAAGCCGACGGGGATTAGGCCGCCCGCCGCATACAGTATGACGAAAGCGAGAACCAGTGTCAGCGTGGTGCGCACATAGCGCAGCACGGCGGCGCGTTCATTCGTTTGGCGACCAGCCAGCAAATCGCCCGCACCGCGGCCGCGTCCCGCCATGCGACTGCGCCACTGCTGAAAGTCCTGGCCCAGGAGTTCGATTTCACGCCGCACTATATTAACGATCGTAGCCAGCATGCTAGTCCCTTTCCTCTGCCCGCGGTGCATAGCGTGCAAAGAAAATGAATTGATAACCCAGCAGCGTTTTGAACACGCGGGTGAAACGCGCGTTTAACGCGTGCACCCCGGATAACGCGCGCCCTGCGGCAAACAACGGATGGACCAACGGCAATGGCGTAGGCGTCACACGCGTTTCATCGATCACCAAATCATTCTGGCGACAAAACGCCGTTGCACTATGCAAGGTAAAAGCGCGCAAATGGGTCCGATCGAGGATACCGCGCTCGGTATAGTCAAAGCGCCCGCGTAGTAGACCCCAGCGCACGTACCAGTGCGCCACGTTCGGCACTGAAATGATCACGCGTGTCCCGGGCGGCACATAGCCACGGCACAAGTTTTGTAACACGGTTCCAGGATGGCGGCAGTGCTCCAGCACATCCGCTAACACCAGGACATCGGGGATGCGATCAAGCGACAGGGCCCCGTCAGATTCAATGTCGGCCAGTATTTTCTGCTGATAGTTCGGGTGAAGCTCAGCCAGATACTCCGCGTTGTTATCGATACCCATCAAGTAAAAATCCGGCGCAGCCAGCCAGTGGCCCAGGAATCCGCGCGCGCAGCCCACGTCGAGCACGGCGCATTCACGGGCCAGGCTCGCGCGATAGGCGAGCAACCAGTGCGCGATCTGCGCGTGCGACGAATGGCGATCGGGCTTCAGAGTATACGGCAGAACGGCCCTTGCCGCTAAGGTGTTAGTTCGTAAATCCATGTACCCGGTTGCTCCAGCACCAGCCGCGCTTTCGCCGCTGGCACAGCGAGTGCCTCTGGATAGAGGCCGCTGCGCTCCGTGATCACCACATAGTGTGCTCCATACCGATCGCCTAACTACCGCAGCATAGTCACATCTTGAATCGATGGTAGGGCTAATGCGGGATGACCGCTGACGTAGTTCAGCGTGTTCGCCTGCGTCGTGATGAGCGGTTCGCCCGGTGGAAGGTTGGCCTTAATCCACTGCCTCACCGCGGCAATGGGAGAGCCGATGAAGCCGGCACCGCCGGTGACCAAAGTCTTAGCCATCATCGACCACCTCTTTAGACTTCGAAATTGCGAAACTGATTTCATGCCAGTTACGAAATTCGAGGCGCGCGCCCCAGCCAGGCCCGCACTCGATAACCAACAATAAGATTGATCATGCGCCAGCCGACACGCACCGCCGTGATGAGCGAGCCAGTGATCTTCGATCGGCCTAAGCGCCCCCGATAGTGCACGGGCACTTCAACCATCCGCATCTTGCCCAGCAGTCCAAGTATCACCATCTCGGGCAGGAAGTGTGACCCGCCCACCGTGAGATGAGGCAGCAAGCGCAGCGCAGCAGCGCGATGAATCAGCCGCAGGGTGCAGCCGCAATCCGATATGGACGGCCCGTTGAATAAGAGTTCGAGCAGTTTCGCCACTACCCAATTGCCGAGGCGCAAGAAGATGCCCATATTGGCTTCAGCCCAGACTAACTCGCGCGTCGTGCGGGTGCCCAACACCATATCAAAGTCATCCGAATACACCAACAGTTTCCAGATGTCCTTGGCCACGAACGTGCCATCAGGCTCAGCCAGAATGATCAAATCGCCGCTGGCCTCCTGCAAGCCGCGCCGCAGCGCGTAACCATAACCTTGGCGTGCTTCCGTTACCAATTTGGCCGGCGTGTCGCGCGCGATCTCGGCGCTGCGATCGACTGAATTGTTATCGACGACGATCAGCTTGGGCACGAGGCCACCGGCCAGGCCACAACCGCGCGGCCAGCAGGGCACAGCCCAGCACGATTGGGAGCGGCACAAACATGATGGGCTGCTCCTGATTTCCGACAACCGTGGCTACATGCAGCCACCACTCCCCAATGACAGTGAGCACCAAATAGCTAACAATGACGAGATGTCCCCGGCGATGTCGCTCCAGTTGCGCAAACAGCCAAATGGTCGGCAGCAACAACAGCGCGTAATTGGTCGTCGCCGAGCGTGCGACGATCAGATCAGACACGACCAACGTCATTCCTAATGTCCAGTAGAAGCGATCCTCATCCGTTGTCCTGAAAGCTTGCCACCAAGTCACAAACAGGAGACCCACCAGCGATGCGGTGAGCAGCACTTCGCCCACCTGGCCTAAGGCGGGCAAGGTCTGGTGGGTGAACAACCACACTGGACTTTGACCCACCGTGTAGGCTGAGTAACGATCGACGCGCATCAGCCAATCCGCTAGCCAGGTTGGCAGCATCAGCCAACTGAAGAACAGCGCCCCGCACATGGTGACGCCAAATCCGATCACAAAACGCCATCGGCGGCGCCATAGAGCCCACAGGAGTAGAAATGGCACAACCAAAAAGACCAGGGTCGGCTTCATGGTTGCCAGGACAAGGATTACCCCGGCCCACTTATCATGATGACGTTGTAGCAAATACAGCGTCAGGGCCAGACTAAAGAACCCTAAGATGGCAAATTGCCCCAAGATCAGGCCGCGGGCCTGTGGATAGTCAAGCAGCACCCACAACAGAATTGCCACTAACAGCCAGAAGGGCGGATGCCACCTTACCATGAACATCGTTAGCCACACCCCGCTCAGGAGTGCCACTTCGAGCAGAGTCATGTAGATGGCACGCGCCAGAGAATAATCGCGGATCAGGACGAATGGGCCGTGAAGCGCGATCGAGTAGAACGGGTAGGTCAATCGGTTTTGGTCTTCGGTCGGCTTAGCAGGTCTCCCGTAGATTCGCTGCTGCGTGTACAACGCCGCTTCATCCGAATAGGGATTAAGACCACGTTCCAGGTAGGCTTCCCAGACAGAATAGTGAGCCATGAAGTCATTGCCGCCCGGGCTGATGAGGGCAAAGCGATAGTTACCCAACGTCAATAGCGCCAGCAGGCTGACAACCCCGATTGTCAGCAAGATTGACTTCACTGTTCGTTGCTCAGTCATCGATTACATCCATAACCGGGACCAATTCAACCCCAATGCTAAGATTTCTTGTACCCATCAATACCTTCGCCAATTACGGGCTAGCTGGCAGGCAAGAAAATCAGGCAAATCACGTTCAAATGGGTCGTTTGGGATAGGAATTCCAGCCAATAAAATGGCTTCAGGGTTTTGCGGAAGCATTTTTATATCGCCGCACACATTAGTGTTATTCACATGCTAACCCAAAAGTAGTAGTAGGCACTCCAAATGCCTCAAATTGGCGCGAAAGCCTTTGGATTGTTAAAACCATCTCTGCATATCGCCTCAACA
>PMCF01000033.1 GCA_003154115.1 Anaerolineae bacterium | reverse complement strand
CTGAAGGGTGCTCCGCGGTAGCCCCAACTCTTCGGCCACTTGCCGTTGACTCACGACCGGCTGCCCCGCCTCCAACTGGGACATCGCCTCGGCAATCACTGCTCGCTTCCAGTACCTTCGGCGTGGTGTGGTATCCTCGGACATCGGCTCGCCTCCCCACATGACTGGGGAGATATTTTACCCAAGAGTGGCCGAAACGAAGACTGAGGCCCATTATCTGGACAGAAGAGGCCGTCGGAACAGACAAGTATGAGGCTCTCTATAGCAAGTGTACCGCACAGACTTGTACCGCTCCCACAATATTATCGAACGCGGATGCTCAATACAATTGTGGCTATTACAAAGAGCAAAACGATAAAGCATTATCACCCACAATTGCAATAGATGATAATGATCGATTAATGGCTGTCTGGGTTCTGTTTGAACCTGGCGGCAATTATCTTCACTATAGTACTTGGCTTGCAACTGAGACTCCCCCATCGATTAGAACAGGGTGTGTCACTACTGACTATGGTTATGCTTATTTCAATCTACGGGCGAAGGGTGGGGCAAACGGCATTTTCTATATTGTGTGGGATGCAACGTATTCACATCCAAATTTTGGAGTCTACTATAGCCGATTTGATGGAAGCTCCTGGTCGCCCCGAGAGACTGTTGATACTACAGGAAACACCCCCAATATTTTCGTGAATAATGGCTCCCAAGTGCACGTAACTTGGCGCAGATCGGATGATGTTCTACAGTATAGGACTAGAAATGGGACAGGGTCATGGGGGACTCTTGAAACGATTTCAGCTGTGACAGGTACGATGCGACCAGGAATTGCCCTTTATGGTCGTGCGACACCATACGTAGTTTGGCAGAATAACAATCAGCTCTATATGAGCGCGCGCGCAGCAGGAACATGGTCGACAGCCAGCGATGTTTCACAAAGCTCTGGCTTAGCCGAACAGCCTGACTTAACTTCTGATACATCAGGTGCGTTACATTTGACCTGGCGAGATACTCGGACTGGAAATGGAGACATATTCTATAGTGATAATGCAACCCTTTTGGATATGATCGCACGAACGCTGAGTTGTCCGATATGCTCTTCGTTCAACAGCCGCAACCATCGCGGCGGTCCGATTGATACGCTCAGCGGCAATTACACCTATCACAAAGCGGACGAGTCCATTCCGGTGCTGGGCGGTTCTTTGGCCTTTGAGCGTTCTTACAGCGCCGATACGCGTAGTTTGTTCACGCGCACCCTGGGCTATGGCTGGACATACAATCAGGAAATTCGCCTTGCCTTCCCGACAGACTCGGGTGGTGTGGCCGGGCCAGTCTTGTTGCAGGCCCCCGGCGGCTCACAATTGCCCTTCTATGATCTGGGCGATGGTACTTATCAAACTTATCCCGGCGTAACGGCGGGAATGTCACGTATCATGGCGACAGGTGGGATCACCACCTACGTTGTCACCGCGACCAATCAAACGGTCTATACCTTCAACGCCGCCGGACTGGTGACGCAAACGGTGAATCCGGCGGGCAATGTCATCAGTTACACCTATTACCTCACCGGTCCGCTGCAATCCGTGCAAAGTTACGGGCGATCGCTGCGTTTCACTTACGACACGCAGAATCGTCTCAAACAAGTACTCGATCCGATCAACCGCACGACGCAGTTCATTTACGATACGAATGGCGATCTGGCGAACGTCGTCGATACGAACAACTTGACGTGGACATATCAGTATTCGGGCACGACGCATCTGCTGAGCCGCATCCTCGATCCGGATCTGAAGACCGTCGAGCGCACGGTCTTCGACGGGCAGGGCCGCGCGGTTCAACAATACAACGGCAAAGATGACCTGATCGTCAAACTGGAATTCGGGCCGGGCGGCGTGATCACCGCCACCGATGGCTTGACACGCACCGCCGTCGATCGCTATGGGCGCGGTACTTGGTTAGGCGGCACGGATAGCGCTAGTCAGGCCATTACCCGCACGTATGACGCGAACTTCAAGCCCACGACTGTGGCCGATCCTAACGGCTATGGGCCACAATTACAATGGAGTCCCGATGGCGCAAATCTGAAGCAGATCGTGGACGCGGGCGGCTTCACGACCACCATGCAGTATGACGGGCTGAACAACCCCACGCTGATCACCGACACGCGCAACTTCACCACCAGTTACACTTACTCCGGCACGCTGTTGACGCGCCAGAGCGATGCGTTGGGCAATACCACGGTCTACACGTATGGGCTCAATAACCTGCTCATCGCCCAGCAGGATGCGCTGGGGCGCGTGACGCGTTACGAATACAATCCCTTCGGTCAACGGATCGTGATGACGGATGCGCTGACCAACACCACGCGCTACGAGTATGATCCGGTCGGGCGTTTGATCACGACCACGGACGCGATCGGGCGCATCACGGTGAACACCTATAACAATGCCGATCAGCTAATTGCAACAACAAAGAATTACACCAACACCACGCTGGAGCAGAACTATCAGAACGCCTACAACCTGATCACACGCTACGGCTATGATGGTTTCGGGCGCCAGATCGCCGTAACGGATACGCTGAATCACATCACGCGCAACTATTACGATGGAGCCGGGCGCTTGATCTCGGTGACGGCCAACTTCACTGACACCAATGGAGTTGATCCGACGGTCTACAACCTCAAGACGTGGTACGGTTATGATGCCGTGGGGAATCAGATTGCCGTGACGGACACGCTGCAGCATGTCACGCTCACCGAGTATGACAACCTCAATCGACCGGTGACGGTGACGCAGAACTACAAAGGCGACGGCAGTTTCAATCCAGACAAACCTGACGAGAACGTGAAGCGCATCACGCATTACGATCCGGCGGGGAATGTGCTGGAACAGATCGATCCGCTCGGTAATGTCACGCATAACTGGTACGACCGCTTGAATCGGGTAATTTCCACCACGGCCAATTTCACCACGACGGGCGGCGTTGATCCGAACACGTACAACCTGACCACGTGGTACGAATATGATCCGGCGGGCCAGCAGGTAGCGATCACGGATACCCTGAAGCACGTGACGCGCAGCTACTATGATCCGATCGGTCGCCTCATCTCGACCACGGTGAATTATCGATCGGATGTGGGTCCGAAGTACCTCAACACCTATAACCTGACGACGTGGTACGAATACGATCGTGTGGGCAATCGCGTCGTCGTGACGGATGCTCAGCAGACACCGACACGCTACACTTACGATCCGCTCAATCGCGTGATCGCCACGACGAATGTGTCGGGGACAACGACTACGCAATATGACGCGATCGGCAATCGGGTGATGGTGACCGACGCGTTGACGCACACTGCAGTCTATACCTACAACGCCGTGGGGCAGTTGAGCCAGATGCAAGATGCAGGAGGCAATGTTACCGCTTACGGTTATGATACGTTGGGCCGCACGATCGTCATCACCGATCCGTTGACGCATGCCAGCCGCACGTTTTACGATGCTGCCGGGCGCGTGGTCAGCACCACCAATGCCCTGACGGGCACGACCGTGATCACCTACAATGCGCTCGGCCAGCGCGTCGGTATGATGAACGAGAATGGCAAATCGAGTTACACCGCCTATGACGGCTTGGGGCGCACGGTCGTGATGACGGACGCGACGGGGAGTGTCATGCAGTACAAATACGACGCGGTTGGCAACCGCACGCAAGTGATCGACGGCTTGACGCATCCCATGACCTCCACCTACGATGCCGCCAATCGCCTGATCAAGATGCAAGATGCAGGAGGCAACCTCACACAGTACGCTTACGATGGACTTGGAAATCGAGTGGTGATGACGGACGCCAACGGCGTGGTGACGCGCTACGGCTACGATGACGCAAACCGGCTAGCGGTGGTCACGGAGAGTATGACCACCACGCTGGGGCTTGACCCGGCGAAGTACAACGTGGTCACACGTTACGGCTACGATGCGTTGAGCAATCGCACCGTGATGACTAACGCGCGCTTGTACACCACCACCTACACCTATGACGCCCTGTCGCGCCTGTTGACGCTGACGGATCCGCTGACGCACACCACACGCTATGCCTATGACGTCGTGGGCAATCGCACCCAAGTCATCGACGCCAATAACCAGACCATCACCTACACTTACGACGCGCTCAATCGCAATACCAAGATCGATTACGGCACGAGCACGGTCACGTTTGAATACGACTCTGTCGGCAACCGCAAGGTCATGACGGACTCACTGGGCGTGACGAGCTACCTGTATGACGAGTTGAACCGCGTGAAGCAAGTGACCGATCCTTTCACCGGCACGGTACAGTACCGCTATGATGCCGTGGGCAATCGCACGAATTTGATCTATCCCGACGGCAAAGTGGTGACGTATACTTTCGACGCGGCGAATCGCCTGACGGGCACGTTAAGCTGGGATGGACAACTGACGACCGATGCCTTCGATAAAGCCGGGCGCTTGATCACGACGACGTTGCCGAATGGGGTGACAGAGGTCAATACTTACGATGACGCCAATCGCACGACACGCTTGACGCACAGTCGCAGTGGAACAACGTTGGCGGATTATCAGCTCGCCCTGGATGGGATAGGAAATCGCGTGGCAGTCACTGAGACCTTGCTGCAACCACTCACCCAGGGTACTGTCACAGAGACGGCCGTCTTCACCGTGGCGCAGTCGGCGGACGATGCCTATGTCCAAACCACGACTACCGGGTATATTAGCACCACTGCCCCCAACACCATAATGGGCCATCCCAATCTGGCTACCTATAACTATCATGCGGGTTATCGCTTTAATCCGGTCTCTCTGCCAAGCGGGGCAACTCTCACACAGGCTCAATTAGGATTTACACCTTATGGAGGCGATAGTTCCACGCCTAGTTTCTTGATCTATGGTGAGACAGGAACTCCGACGGCTTACTCGACCTATGCCAACTTTATGGGACGGACGCTGACGAAAAATTCAGCCGTTTGGCAGCCCATTGCCATTGCAAATTCCTATTATCAAGTCGATATTACCAGCCCTGCTCTGGAAGTCATGAATACTTGGACGAATGGGAACCCGATAGCTTTCCAAGTGCGGTACAATTCTGGGACAGGCGTACGTCAGGCTTGGAGTTTTGATGGAAACGCGGCTAAGGCGGCGCGCTTGCTATTAACGTATCAGCGCACGGTGACAAACAGCCAAAGCTTAACGATTACAATCAACTACGCCTACGATCCCCTCTACCGCCTGGCTAACGCGAATTACTCCGGCGCGTACACCTACACCTTCGCCTATGCCTACGATCCCGTGGGCAACCGCACCGTGCAGACGCGCACGATCACGAACACGCAAGTCACGGCGTATCAATACGACGCCGCGAATCGATTGACCAACGCGGGCGGCGCGGCTTACACCTGGGACAACAACGGCAACTTGATCAACGACGGCAGCGCGACTTATCTGTATGATCGCGCCAACCGAATGATTAGCACCACGTTAGGCGGATCGACTTCGCTGTTCAACTACAATGGCGATGGCGTGCGATTGAAGCAAATCGTGGCGGGCGTTGTTACCACGTATACGCAGGACATGGCATCGCCACTGCCGGTGGTTGTGCAAGCGAAAACCGGAACGACCATCACGCAATACCTGTATGCGATCAGTACGCGGCCCCTGGTGCAGTATACTTCGGGCAATGCAGAGTATTTGCTGCCGGATGCACTTGGCAGCGTGCGGCAGATTGTGGACGCCAATGGAAATGTGACGTTGGCCGAATCGTACGAGCCGTATGGCAGTGTGCTGAATAGCACCGGCACCGCCAGTTCGATCTTCGCGTATGCGGGCGAGCAAGCCGATACTTACATTAAGTTGGTTTTCCTGCGCGCGAGGTATTACAGCCCCGAAACGGCGAGGTTCTTGTCCAAAGATNNTGGCAGGGAGATTATACCAGACCGCAATCGCTGAATGGCTGGGGCTATGTCGAAGAGAATCCGATCAATAGAATAGATCCATCCGGTAGGGCACCAAACTGGCCTGTCAGAGAACTGCAAGAAATTACGCAGCTGAAACCTGATATTCTGAACAGCGCTCATAACCACAACACCGGGCTGACAAACATGGACGATAATTCCTTTGCGGCATTGATGACAGTGATTTTGCATTGGGAAGGAAGACTTCCAGGCAATGGTAAACCACAACCCGATCAACAACGCGACGCGCTGGGCGATTTGGCTGGTGCCACTATTGGGTATGATGCCTCAACAGGCTATGCTAATATTCGTCCAAGTGTAGCTTTGGAGATTCTGGAAGGGAAAATACCCGGCCTCGAGGGAACTTTCTGTTATAAGATCGCGGGCGGCTATGACTACAATTCGCTAATGTGGGCCTCCTTTTGGACCGGTGTCTTTGGTTCTTGGATGAGGCCGGAAGAAATACTTTTCGGAGAACTCCAACAGCCGAAGATCAGCCTCGAATACCTCGCTGCTAATCTGCAAAGGGGGGCAGATCGCATAACTGGTCTTGGCTATCAAGCGTCAGTTTTCAACTTGGCATCTTGGCACAACGAAGGTGTTCAGACCTCTCTAGAACTCCGCGATCCTGCGCACGGTCCAAAAGCTGTATCGTATGCCAATGTAATGCTGGCTTCCATGTCAGATGGATTTGATGCTCTCGGGCTTTCATTGGGAAGGTTTCTTCGCTACACCGAAAATGAAAAGGAATTCGTCGACGNNTGGTGTAAGCATTAAAGGCCGAAAGGATCGATGCAGTCCATGAGATTCAATTTCACTAGAACTCGTGTAGCAATAGTAATAATAATCCTCTTGGGATTAGTACTTGCCGGGCGGTGGCTTGTATACCCATTATGGCTTACACAGATATATGGCCCGACACTTAGAAACGCTGTCCAAAGATACGAGGAAATTCTTGGTACGGTGGCAGGGGCGCGAGACCCTGCTGTTATGGCCCAAGTTACCACGGGTGACTATTTGGATTACCTGACTCGAGTTCGATGCGTAGATTGCGTTGGTGTACAAGTTGTCACTAAGACCAATGTCGATGTTCTAAAGGTGTTAGAGTATTCTCCGACTTTAAGTAAGGTCATGGTAAGAGTCGAGTGGGGCTGGCGAGATACCGACCCCAATACCGGGACGGCGTTCGGCTCATGTCATGCGCAAGCATTTACCAGTACCTATGTTTTAGCCTGGGAAAATGATACTTGGAAGGTATCTGGAGGAGAGGACACAAATCGGAACCCCGTCGATGACTCTCCCGAATTGCGCGCAAAATACTGCAACTTAAACTAATGGTGCTGTGTGTAATGTGGAGCCGACAACAGAAAACGGAAGAACGCAACTGGTAAGAGTTGTATCCTTCCGCCTCTTTGGGGTAAGCCCAGTTTACCCGCGCTGCCGGTCAGTGTCAAGCGGCGCTGAACGGCCTTCGGTCATCGCCAGGATTCCGGCGCGTAGGATACGCACCGTTTCTTGTTGCGCTTCGTT
>PMCF01000363.1 GCA_003154115.1 Anaerolineae bacterium | reverse complement strand
CATGGCCCCTTTACAGGGACACTACCGTATAATGCACGGTCATACAAAACCCAAGGCGGCTATAGTCATCATGGCAACTGATAATTCTACTGTAACCCGATTAAATCAAGTTATCCATGGCGATTACTTGAAAGAGTTGGCGCTCTTCTTGGAAGAATCGGTTGATCTCACGGTTTTTTCTCCGCCATATGACTCAATTCGGGATTACAAGAAAAACTGGGCGTTTGACTTTGTCACCTTGGGACAGCAACTATATCGAATAACTAAAGACGGTGGTGCCGCAATTGTCGTCATCGGTGATGGAACCAAAGATTTTTCAAAGTCACTAACCACTTTTCGTCTGACGGTAAATTGGTGTGATCAAATTGGCTGGCGATTGTTTGAAACGTGCATTTATAAACGCGATGGCAACCCGGGTGCTTGGTGGAATTCAAGGTTTCGAGTCGACCATGAATATATCTTGATGTTTTTCAAGGGAAAGCGGCCAAAGACTTTTCAAAAAGAACACTTGATGATCCCAAGCAAACATGCCGGTAAAATCTATACAGGAACAGATAGATTAACCAGCGGTGACTTCAAAAAAATTAGCCCCAAAGCTGTGAACCCGATGAAGTGCCGTGGTACCGTCTGGCAATACGCGACAAGTAACACTGAGGGCAATAAACTGAAGCTACAGCATCCTGCTACCTATCCCGACAAACTCGCCGAAGACTTGATTTTGTGCTTTTCCAAACCAGATGATGTCGTGCTAGATCCAATGTGCGGTAGCGGCACAACTTGTGTCATGGCTGCACGCCATCGACGCAACTATATCGGCATTGATATTGCCGAGGACTACTGCAAAATCGCTCGAAAGCGCGTTGAAATCGAAGGTTTTCCAGAACAAAGCCGCTTGCTTTAGGAGATTCTGCAAATGACCTGTCATTCAGACGTTGAGGTGGCGAAAGCTCTTCTAGTAAATCTCCCCGTTGATTGGGATGGCAAAGCAAGTGTGTTAGCGCTCAAAGCAGCAAACTACAATTGGCGACAAATGGAATGGTGGGGATTCTATTTTGAATTACTCTGCCAAAAGAGTTTACGCAGTGAGTTTCAAATCCCTGGCGATAAAATCACTCTGATTGGGCTTGGTGGTCGAAAAACCACTGTCAAGTTTGATGCCAAACGCAGTATCAACTGGGATCTAAAATCAACAGCCATAAAACTGGAGAACCACAAAGCAATTCTCAATGACCAGGCTGCTATGGATGAAAGCATTCGGAAGTACGGGGATCACGGCTTAATAATCGCCCTATGCGATGTTGAATACGACAATGCTGATAGGGCCTTTCAAAAATGGCATGAAGTGCTAAAGGGCGGAAAATCAAAATACGAGATAGAGCGCGAACAACGTACCAGCGTATCACGGTACAGAAAAACTCGTGCTACTTTAGTTGAGATCAGGTTCTTAGTTGTAAACGCACAGAATGTGGGCCTACTCGAATTTTATCATCAAGGCCGCAATAGCGATGGCACAGCTCGCCCTGTCAAGTATATGCTTAACCTAAAATCCACAGATGCGTTCTTACTTGATAGGATCATTTTTCCAGAGGTAAATCCTTAACGCCGAGGCCGTTGTCGCCAGATAGAGGTATTTCGACTTTGAAAATTCTTGAAACACATCTACTCAGCCTACGCCGGCTGTCCGTTGAAGACGATGCGTTCATTCTCGAACTTGTGAATGATCCGTTGTGGCTGCGCATCAGCGGCGGCCATAGCGTGCGCACCCTCGCGGATGCCCGCAACGATATTTTGAAGGCAGCGGTTCAACCCGCCCCCAGCAAACCTCGCCGATCGATGAGTTTACGCAAGTGTTCACGCCTCAGGTACAATCATCAAGTAAAACTGAGATCAAAAATCAAAACGAGGCTTTAGGACTAAATCATGTTTGACTTTACGCCGGTGATTCAGAAGCAAGCGAAGTGGAGTGAACTGACGACGAATCTCACCGTCGACGATCTGCGCCAGTACACGAACGAGATGATCGATATGATGCTGGACTTGATCGCAGCGTGCACCGACGCCGATGTGACGTTTCAGCCGATCGATCCGCAGGCCAACGACAAGTACGCCGCCACCGAAGCAGAAGTCCACCTCGCGTGGACGCTGGGACACGTCATCGTGCACGTCACAGCCAGCGCCGAAGAGTCCGCGTTTCTGGCCGCCGAGTTGGCGCGCGGCGTCGTGTTTCACGGCCGATCGCGCTCCGAAGTCCCGTGGGACAGCGTGACCTCGATCGCGCAGTGTCGCGATCGGTTGGAGGAAAGCCGCCGCATGCGGCTTGCTTCATTAGAGATGTGGCCCAGGCCACCGCATCTTGATAATAACTACGAAGTCCCTGGCTGGCCCACCGGCCCGATCAATGGCGTGACGCGCTTCATGCTGGGTCTCTCGCACGACAATTCCCATTTGGATCAGATCAAAGAGATCGTGCGGCAGAGCCAAGTCGCGCGGATTTGACCCTCACCTGCCTTCGGTTCTGTTTACGCCCGCGTTTACGTTGTTGAAACGCGGGTGCGCTATGCTTGAGCAGGTTGAAATTCTCAGGTTCTCTTAATTCTGCGAACCGGCTTAGCTGCTATACTTATTCAAGAAGAAGCACCCTGCTTAGCCACAGGGTGTTTCTGTTATCACTCTAAGGGAGAGACAAATCATGTTGAAGAAAATTGTGATTGCAGTCGTTATCATTGCCGTGATCGGCGCGGTGGGCGTATTCATCGCCGATCGGACGATCTTTGCACCGTCGCAAGTGACGGCCGGTGTGCCGGTTGCGCCGACGTTGGCCGCCCAGAGCGCGGCAAAACCGACTCAGGCCGCGGGCGTGGCGCAGCCGACTCAGGCCGCCGCAAGTTCAGCCGCACCGGCAGCAGCCGCACCCGCCGTCAATGCGCCAGCCAGCGGATCGGGCAAGGTGTATAAAATCGATCCGGCGCAGTCGGAAGTGCATTACGAAGTAGGCGAGACGTTTCTGGATGGAAATCGCTTCAATCTGGCGATTGGCCGCACCAAAGGTATTGCGGGTGAAATTGCGATCGATACCCAGACTCCGGCCAACAGCCAGATCGGCGAAATCGTCATCGACGTCAGTCAGTTCACGTCCGATGAATCGCGCCGTGATAATTTTATTCGACGCACGGGCCTGGAATCGTCGAAGTATCCGCAAGCGACGTTCAAGACCACATCGATCGAAGGACTGCCGGCCAAGGTCAACGAAGGCGAGGAAGTGGCCTTCACTATCACCGGCGACTTGACCGTGAAAGAAACGACCAAACCGGTGACGTGGCAAGTCAAGCTAAAATTAGCGCAAGGTAACGTGAGCGGCGAAGCGACGACGCAGATCAAACTGTCAGACTTCGGCGCAGGCCCGATTAAGTTGCCCATTCTATCGACCGAGGACAGCGCGAAGTTAGTCTTTGACTTCGTGGCCGTTCCAGCGCAGTAGAGTTACTGTTCAGTCGTCATTGCGACCCCGCCAACGGCGCGGGGCAGGTGAGCGTCCTCGCCACGTCGTACCCAGCGCTGTGCGCTGGCGACGCGCCAGGCGAGCCCGCCCCCGCGCATAACGTCCCTTCGGCAGGGCGTGCGACGAAGCAATCTCCCTGACCATCGGCAAATATCGCTGACAGGACTGAGATTGCTTCGCAGAAAGCGCTCGCAATGACGGAGGCTGGGTAGTTACACAATAGAACAGAAACCCGGCTTCTTAAACGACACATGACCACCATCATCCGCACGCTGCGCGATAGCTTCACGCCGCTGCGCCTACCCAATCTACGCACTTATCTGATTGGGCAGGCCATCTCGCTGCTCGGCACCTGGATGCAGGTGACGGCGCAGGGTTGGCTGGTCTGGGAACTGAGCAAGTCGGAAGTGGCGCTCGGCATCGTCTCGATGTTGGGTTCGCTGCCCCTGCTCTTGTTTGGCCTGTGGGCGGGCGTGTGGGTCGATCGGCTCGATCGGCGCAAGATTCTCATCGGCACCCAGGCCAGCGCGATGATCCTCGCTTTCATTCTCGCCGCGCTCGTCTTTTCGAACACCGTTCAGCTGTGGCATGTCTATGTATTGAGTTTCTTACTCGGTTGCGTCGGCGCGATTGATTTTCCCGCGCAGCAGGCCTTCCTCGGCGATCTGTCGGGCATGACCGGCGTGCGCAAAGCGATCGTGCTGAATGCCATGATCCTTCAAACCGGACGCATGTTGGGTCCGGCGCTGGCCGGCTTTGTCGTCGGCGCGCTCGGCGCGGCGCTGGCGTTTTTTCTGAACGGCGTGAGTTTCATCGCCGTGATCATCAGCCTGATCATCGTGCGATCACATCAGGTGCGTTCACCGCGCGGTGGCGGACAGTTGAAAGCGGTCTTAGACGGCTTGCGCTTCATTAAGCAGCAGCCGCGCGTGCAAGACTTGATCCTGTTTGCCGTGTGCATCACCTTTTTTGGCATCTCGTTGTTCGGGTTCTTTCCCGCGCTGGCGGCCGACGTCCTGCATGGCGATGCGCAAACGCTGGGACTGTTGCTCGCCTCGTCGGGGCTGGGCGCGCTCCTCGGCGCAACGATTGTGGCGCCGCTGGCACAGACCGCGCAGCGCATTGGTCGCATGTTAGGCTTAGCGGCGCTGTGGGTTGGTGTGGGGTGGATCGCCGTGTCGTTGTCGCGCGTTTTACCGCTGACCATGCTGTGCATATTCCTCCTGTCAATCGGCACCCCGACCGTGATGACGACCGTCAACGGTCTGCTGCAAGTGTTGGCTCCACCTAAAATGCGCGGGCGTTTGCTCAGCGCGTACATCATCGTGAGCTTCGGCATTCAGCCGCTGGCCGCGCTCTTCATTGGCTTCTTTGCCTCACGACTCGGCATCGCGGGCGCGATTATGATCGACGGGATCGCCATCATGCTGGGCGCGACGTTGCTGCTCACGCTGCGCCCGGCTCTGCGGAGTTGGGTCGCGCCTCGCCCGTCCGATGAAACAAATTCGGACAAGGCCGCTGCCAGCAGTGAGCCGGCATGAACCACGACGATCATGTGGCGCTGCTGCGGGGCGGCATCGAGACGACCGGCGGCGTGTGGGCCGATTTCGGATCGGGCACGGGTGCCTTCACGCTGGCCTTGGCCGATCTGATCGGGCCGACGGGCGTGATCTACTCGATCGAGCAGGATCGATCGGCGTTGGCGCAGCAAGAGCGATCGATGCTGGCACGCTTCCCGGACACGATCGTTCACTATCGCCCGGCGGACTTTACCCGCCCGATGCGCGATAGCGTGCCTGCGCTCGACGGGATCGTGATGGCGAATTCGCTGCATTTTCATCAACGACCAGAACCGATCGTGCAGCTATTGAAAAGTTATCTGCATCCTCACGGGCGCTTCATCTTAATCGAGTACAACATTGAGCAGGGCAACAGTGCGGTGCCGTATCCGGTATCGTTTGCGCACTGGGAGAAACTAACAACGCGCTGTGGTTTTTCGAATACCCGGTTGTTGCTGACGCGGCCCAGCCGCTTTTTGAAAGAGATTTATTCGGCAGTCAGTGAATAGGGAGAGACCCATGCGACACTTCATCACGCGCGGGAGCGTGATCGGTTTTGCGTTCCTCGTGCTCGCCGCGTGCAACACTGTACCAGCACCGACAGTCATCGCCAACATCGCGGCAACTGCTGCGCCGGCCTTCACGCCAACGGCGACGCTGACATCTGTGCCCACCGCGACGCAGACGCCGACCGTTGCACCCACTCCCACGAACACGCTCACGCCGACATCGACGCCCAATCCGCTCAACGTGGAATGGATGCGGCAGCAATCTTATCCGGGCAGCGATATCATCATCGAACAGGAACTGCCGCGTGGCAGCAACTACCGCCAGTACATTGCATCCTATCTATCGGATGGCCTGAAGATTTACGGATTGTTGACGATCCCGGAAGGCGAGAAACCGGCGACCGGTTGGCCGGCCATCATCTTCAATCATGGTTTCATTCCGCCCAACACCTATCGCACCACCGAGCGTTACGTGGCCTATGTCGCGGCCATCGCGCGCAGCGGTTACGTGGTCTTTAAGCCCGATTATCGCGGCCACGGTAGTTCTGAAGGCGAAGCCACCGGCGGCTATGCCTCACCCGCCTACACCGTCGATGTACTGAATGCGTTGGCCTCCGTGAAGAAATTGCCCGAGGTTGATCCAAACCGTCTCGGCATGTGGGGTCACTCGATGGGCGGGATGGTCACGCTGCGCTCGATGGTCATCAGCAAGGACATCAAGGCCGGGGTGATCTGGGGCGGCGTGGTGGCGTCGTATCCCGATCTTCTCACGAAATGGCCCCATCCTCAATCGGAAGTCATCGCGACGCCGGTCGCCGGCCGCCGCTGGCGCACGGAATTCATCGAGACCTACGGCACGCCGGAAGAGAATCCCGATTTCTGGAATTCCATTTCGCCCATCACTTACGTGAGCGATATTTCCGGGCCGGTGCAGCTCGATCACAGCACGACGGATGAAGAAGTACCGATCGCGTTTTCCGAGAGCCTGGATCAGGCGTTGATCAAGACGGGCAAGACCGTGGAGTTCTATCAGTATCCGGGCGACAATCATAACATCGCCAACAATTTTGGCCTGGCCATGCAGCGCTCGATCGCATTCTTCGACAAGTATGTGAAGGGTGAGTAACAGGATGCAGGAAGCAAGAGGCAGGATGCACGAGGCAAGAGGCGAATCGTGTTTATGGTTTCGTTTACGCCGATGCGATAGAGTTGAAGTGGTAACGGCACACTCATGCCTTGCTTGAACAACGACCATCTAATCCGCTTCCTGCGAGTGTGCTGAATCCGACGAGCGTTCCGTTATCGATGAGATGCTCGCGGGGGTTAGAAACAGCACCGTGGGCGGATTAGTCGCGCAGGTAAAACGGCACATCGACGATGACGCGCGAGTGCCGGAAGCGGCGGCGTTGATAGATCAGCGCTAACTTCAGCAGCCAGGCCGTTTGATTGTGCAGCAGATACTGCCAGCGATGCGCGGGAATGAATTCCGGCAAGACCACCGTGGCAGATTGTCCGTCGTTGTGCTCGTGGTCGGTCTGCTCCAGAAACTCGAGCAACGGTCCGATCGTGGAACGGTAGGGCGATGGCACTACGGCCAGGGGCACATCCGGTACCCATGTCGCCCATTCGGCGCGCACCTTCTCGGTTGCCACCGGATTCGTCTCCACGTACACAGCCGTGACTTGATCGGAAATCGATCGGGCGTAGCGCACCGCTTGCAACACGCCGCGATGCACCCCCGAAATCGGCAGCACCACGCGGGGCGGCGCCAGCGGTTTCAGTGAGGGTGGCAGTCCGCGTAAGGTCAACTCGCGCGCCACTGCTTGATAATGAGTGTGCACGGTGTGAAAGCCCAACACAATCAGCGGGATCAACGCGGCGACAATCCACGCTCCCTCGGCAAACTTGCTTACGGCGACGACCAGCAGAGTCACCAGCGTCGTCAGCATCCCCAGCCCATTGATCAACGCTTTGGCGTGCCACGCCAGGCCACGTTGTTTGATCCAGTGCACCACCATGCCCGCTTGCGACAGGGTGAACGCCAGAAACACGCCCACCGCAAACAGCGGGATGAGCGCATGGGTCTCGCCGCCAAACACGATAATCAACAGGCCGGTCAACGCCGCCAGGGCCAGCATGCCATTGGAGAACACGAGCCGATCACCCAATTGCGACAATTGATGCGGCAGATAACCATCGCGCGCCAAGATCGAAGCCACGCGCGGGAAATCGGCAAAGCTCGTATTCGCTGCAACCGCCAGAATCAACAACGTGGCGAATTGGATGACGACATACGGCAGCCCGGAACCCAGGATGCGGCGGGCCAGCGCCGACAGGATCGTCTCATCCGGTCCGGCGACCACTGCGAAGTATTGCATCAAGCCGATGCTGCCCAGGAACAACAGGCCCATCAAAATCGCCATCACGATCAACGTGAGGCCCGCATTCCTGGATTCAGGCGGCTTGAATGCCGGCACGCCGTTGCTGATCGCTTCGATGCCGGTCAAGGCGGTGCAGCCCGCGGCGAACGTATGCAAGATCAAAACCGGTGTCACGGCGACCACCGCCGCGGGAGCAGTCTGCGCCAGCGAGCCGGGTCCTTCCACGAAAGCACGCCCCACTCCGATCGCCAACATCGCTAGATACGTGACCAGAAACAGATAAACCGGAAGCGCCATCAGCGTGCCGGTATCGCGTAATCCGCGTAGATTCGCCACGGTGATGATCACCAACAGCACGAGGGCAATCTCCACCCGATAGGCCCACAGCCCCGGAAAGGCCGAAGCGATCGCCGCCACACCCGCCGTGAGACTTACCGCCGCCGTGAGCACGTAATCGATCAACAGTGCGGCAGCGGCGATCAATCCCGGCAACGCGCCCAGATTCTCGCGCGCCACGGTGTACGATCCGCCGCCGCCGGGATAGGCATGAACGGTTTGATAATACGAGAGCGCCAATACGCCCAGCAGCGCCGCGATCGCAATGCCGATTGGCCAGGCGAAGTGCAGCCCGGCCGCGCCGGCGACCACCAGACCGAGGAAGATCTCTTGATTGGCGTAAGCGATAGAGGAGAGTGCGTCAGGAGAAAAAGCGGCTAGTGCTCGGACTTTGTTGAGACGTTCGCTTGCCAGTCGCTGCGTAGGCAGCGGCGGGCCGATTAGAAGATGTCGCAGATTGTCTAACATGGAGGAATGGGTTTGCACCTCAGCTGAAAGAATCGCTCACACCCTTTACGCGAGCGGACGTTGATCCCCCACACCCGTCAGTCGATCGTGCAGCGCCAGAATCGGCGCGACATCAGGATGAATCTCCTGCGGGCCAAGCTGCTTGACGAGTTTGCAGACGGCATACGATCGGCCGGCCTGCTCGTAGCGTTGTTCCCATTGGCGATACTGAATCTCAACCGCGGCGTTGTCCCACGGATAGCGTGACGGCGGCGTAGCCATGTTGCAGCGCCACGGCTTGGGTGTGAGGCGCGCGCGGAAACACGCTTGCGCCTGGCACAGTCGAACGTACAGTGGATCACTCTCGCAGGCGCGCAAAATATCGAGCGTGTCCGATCGACCTGGATCAAAGGTCTGGTTGGTGATCAAACAACGCAGCCCGCCGAAGGTGCGATAAATGCGGATACCCAGATCGGGATAGCGGCTGGCCCATGCTGTGATGCGCTCAACGTGCTGATCTTCCTGACTGGGCGCGCGCTTGCCCAGGCCCCACCGGAATCCCCCGCCCGCTGAAGCGCCTTTGTCCGAAAAATCAATATCGATGAACATGGCATTGGCGGCGTTCAGCACGAGCGCGCCATACAGATTCCGAGTCACGATGGCGACCTCGTTCCCCGCATTATTGGCGACACCTTGCCTGATCTCTTCGCGCAGCGGACGCTCGCCATAGCCATACCGATTGAGCTGCTCCCCCGCGCGGACTTTCTGCTCCACTTCTTTCACGCGATCATCGGCCTTGCCCTGCGCTTCTTCGCGGCTCACATCCGACCACTGCCAGATGACCAATAGATACGGTTGCCCGTCCGGTTGCTGAACGGATTGAATACTCTTGGCCCAATACTTTGGAAACTTCATGGAAGGTGCCTCCCTATTAATCTTTCCTCGGCGTCGAGGCGATAGCGGTTCTGCAAAAGAGTGCCGTCCATGGATCACCTACCTCTCGATCGGATCGTCACACAATTACGGTCAAGAATGCAGCAGCGTCGTTTCGATCTCGCCGATCAACAGCGGAAGATTCGGCGTCGTAAAACTTAGTCCGGGTGCTGGAAGGCGATGGTGCTTGATATGATGAAAACTTCGTAGTCACGCAGCGATTGGAATGGGTTCATGGCGCGCGGTCAGGGCGATCATCTCGGCGATCGTGCGGTTCTTAGCCTGCAGCGATCGAATCGTCGTCTGATACTGCTCGCGGCGGCGCAACCAGAGTTGATAGGCGCTGGCCCACGCCGTCCAGTCACGCACCCAGGCAGCCTCAGGCGGCTCTTCGCCGGTACGCTAGGACTCGTAAAACGTTTCCGAAAGAACGCCGTACTTACGCTCGTAGGCGCGCATCTCGTTTTCCAGCGCGTAAATATCCTGAAGAATATCGTCGAGGGTCAACATGGTGCAGCTCCTATCCCCACGTGTTAAAGTCATTATAACCCATGTCATTTTGAAATAAAATCGTCACTCACACTCGTTTCGCCACCACCACCGTGCAATCATCGGCCAGCGGCGCATCGCCGACAAACGCCAGCAGTTGGTCGCGCAGCGCCGCGACGACCTGCTCCGCCGGACTGTGTCGATTTTCGGCGCACACGCGCTGCAAGCGCTCCACGCCAGACTCCTCGCCGCGCGCATTCAGCGCATCCGTCAAGCCGTCGGTGTACACGATCAACACATCGCCCGCGTCGAGCGATACGTGCCGTTGATCGAACTGCAGCGCGTCGTCGAGACCCGGCACCATGTTGGTGCGTAGCAACAACTCGGGGCGATCGAGGGTCGCAGCATGAGATGTCCTCAACGCCAGGCGAGTAGATTCCCTATCATTCTATGATCGAATGGCGCGGTAGGCAACAGGCATGTGTGTGACCTGCCGAGGCTACGGCGTCGGCGTCGGGCAGACTCCGCCGACGTGATACGGCAGCGCGACGGTTTCGCCATTGGCCGCGCTGACCTTGATGGTGTGCACGAAGGGTTTGCCACATATCCCCGTCACTTTGAAGAGCGGGCCAGGCTGGGCTACGTCGTCATGATAGTAGCGATAGCCGCCTCCGCCGCCAGTAGCATTGACTTTCAGCATCAGCGTCGCTTGCTCGCCCTGTTCCCGTTTGATTTCGACGACTTCGTAACTGACCGCCAGCGGTGCCGCTGTGACGCGCGGGCGTATAGTCACAGGCAGGCGTGGTTTCGGTGTCGGCGTGGCGGTTGCCGTCGGCGTCGATGTGTCTGTCGGTAGCGGCGGTTCAGTTGGCGCATCAGTCGGCGCGAGTGGTGTGTGTGTGGCTGAGACGGGAGGAAGTGTAGCGGTAGGCTGAACTCCGGCCGTCGCAGTCGGAGGCACCGCCTGAGGACTCGGACCACCGGACGAGCAGGCGACCGAGACTGCGCTTAAGAAGAGTAATACGGGCCAGATCGAACGTTGTCGGAACATGAAGCACCTCCAGTTTGGATGTATGCACAGCTCGACGGGCGTAGTGGCTAGGACCAACAGGTGAGCGTGCCCCATTTTACGGGCGGTTACCTGGTTCGACAAACCGGCAGGCAATGGTCGTCACCCTGTTTACGCTCGTGTTTACGCTGCTGTAACGACGACGCGCTATGATGGGGACAGAGTTAAAACTAAAAACCTACAGGAGATGTCAAGATGTCTTGGATAATCGATTCAGCCCATACCGAAGTGAATTTCACCGTGCGGCACATGATGATCAGCAATGTGCGCGGCCAGTTCCAGAAGTTTAGTGGCACCGTCGAGTTTGACGAAGCCAAGCCGGCCAACACCAAGGTTGACGTGCAGATCGAGATTGCGAGCGTCAGCACCCGCGAAGAGAAGCGCGATGGTCACCTGAAGTCGCCGGATTTCTTCGATGCGGAAAAGTATCCGTACCTGACCTTCAAGAGCAAGCGCGTTGAGGTGAAGGATGCCAGCCATGCTCGTTTGATCGGCGACTTGACGATCCGCGACGTGACGAAGGAAGTCTCGTTGGACGTGGAATACAACGGCTCGGCCAAAAGCCCGTGGGGCACCACCAATGCCGGCTTCAGCGCCAAGACCACCATCAAGCGCAAGGAGTGGGGCCTGAACTGGAACGTCGCTCTGGAAACCGGCGGCTGGCTGGTGGGCGATGACATTCACATCGCCATCGAGTTGGAAATCGTACAGCAACCCGAAGCCGCTCCGGCGGCCGCGGTCGCTGCGTAACTTGATTGATTAGTGGCTGTCTAAGACTCGCTCGAATCAAACCGCGACGCCCGGCGGGCCACCGGCGCGTTGCGCCGGACATGACCGGACGCGGTTTGAGAGCGTTCTGAGTTTGATGGACTAGAATCTTTACCGGTTAGAAACATACGACAAAGGACGGACACGGAAGCCTGGCTTTCGTCGTCCGTCCTTTGTGTTTTCCACGATGTCGCAATCGGCTTGAGGCAAGAAGTAACAAAGGATACGGTGCTATAATTTCCCTAACCCATGTCTGAACTCGACCAGCTTCGCCAGGCCATTACCGCGCTCGAAACCCAACGCGCCGTGTTGGGGGACGCCATTATCGATGCCGCCTTGGCCCCCATGCGCGAGAAGCTGGCCGCCCTCACTGCGCAAGAAACCCCTGCCGATCCGCAGCTCAAATATCTCACCATTCTCTTTACCGACATTGCCGGTTCCACACGGCTCACGCAGGGACTCGATCCCGAAGACATCATGGTGCTGCTGGATGGCGCGCTCAAGCATCTCTCGGATGTCGTCGAGAAACACGGCGGGCGCGCCACGCGCTTTATGGGCGATGGCTTCAAAGCCGTGTTCGGTCTCGACGTGGCCCACGAGGATGACGCCGCGCGAGCCGTGCGCGCCGGATTGGCCTTGATCGAAGCCGCCAAAACCTTCGCGGTGAAAGTGGAACGCGAGTGGGGTCGTCGCGGCTTCGACATTCGCGTGGGCATCAACAGCGGCCCGGTCGCGGTCGGCGGCTTCTCGGAAGCGGGCGATACCATCATGGGTCTCACCGTCAATCTGGCCGCCCGCATGGAAAGCGCCGCGCCCGTCGGCGGTGTGTTGATCTCACAGCACACCTATCAACACGTGCAGGATATTTTTGACGTGCAGCCCTTAGCGCCCATCATTGCCAAGGGCTTTGCCGAACCGGTGCCCGTCTATGTGGTGCAGCGCGCCAAGCCGCACTCTTTTCTTACTCCCAAGAGCGGCGTTCAAGGTGTGGTCACCCGCATGATCGGCCGCACGGCCGAGTTTCAGCAGCTGCAAAACATTTATGAAATCGTGCACCAAACAGCCTGCACGCAAGTGGCCGTCATCCTCGGCGATCCCGGTGTGGGCAAGAGCCGCCTGCTCTATGAATTCGAGCATTGGACCGAACAGCAGGCTGAACCGGCCCGCTATTTCAGAGGGCGCGCCACCTCGATCATGAGCAGCACGCCCTACGCCCTGCTGCGCGACATGTTCGCCGAGGCGCTGGGCATTCTGGATAATGATCCGGTCACTGAGATGCGGCAGAAACTAGAAACCGGCCTGGCGCGCATCTTTGACACCGAGCCGGTCATGAAAGCCCATTTCATCGGAGCGCTGTTGGGGTTTGACTTTGCCGATAGTCCGCAGCTGTTGGGGGTGCAAAATGATCCACAACAGCTGCGCCAGCGTGCTTTGTTTTATCTGGAGCAGTTTCTCACCGCCCTCGCCCAGGAAGCCTTGACGATCGTGCTGCTGGAGGACATCCATTGGGCCGATCGATCGTCGCTCGAAGCGATCACGCATTTCGTGCGCCTCTGTCCGAATTTGCGCCTGCTGATCGTCGGACTAGCCCGGCCCGCGTTGATCGAACACTACCCCGCCTGGGAGCGTGAACAGCTCGATCGGCCCGACGTCTACCACCCGATCGAATTACAACCCCTGCCGCCCGAGGCCAGCGATCAGCTGGTGCGCGAAATTCTCCAGAAGCTGGATGCCTCGCCGGAAGAGCTAAGCAAAATAATTGTCGCCACCGCCGAAGGCAATCCTTTTTATGTGGAAGAATTGATCAAGAACTTGATCGACGATGGCATCATCCAGATCGATCACACTGCCGGCATATGGCGGATCGATCGCAGCCGCCTGCGCAACCTGCATGTGCCGCCCACTTTGACCGCGCTCTTGCAGGCTCGCCTGGACAGTCTGTCGCCCGCCGAGAGAAACACCTTGCAGCAGGCGGCTGTGGCCGGGCGGATTTTCTGG
Source organism: Anaerolineae bacterium (assembly GCA_003154115.1). Lineage (GTDB taxonomy): Bacteria > Chloroflexota > Anaerolineae > Fen-1058 > Fen-1058 > Fen-1058. The sequence continues at coordinate 14,928 of PMCF01000363.1, read as the reverse complement.
GATGCGCTGCTGCAAGCTTTGCAAAGCATCCCGCAGCCGCCCGTGCGCGAACTGGCCGAACTGGCGCAGCGCGAATTAATTTACGCGCGCGCAGCTCCGGCCTTTGCGCACACCCACGAATACATATTTCAGCACGCCTTGCTGCGCGATGTGGTCTATGACACCGTGCTCAAACGCACCCGGCAGATCTATCACGCGCGCATCGCGGCCTGGCTGATCGAAGCCACGCGCACGCGCGGGCGCGCCGAAGAGTACGCTGCCGTAATCGCCGAACATTATGCGTTAGCAGGCGAAACCAGCCTGGCCGCGGAATGGTATCGGCAAGCGGGTGAACGCGCCAAAACACAAGGCGCTTTCCTGGAAGCGCGCAAGTTCCTGGATCGCGCGCTGGACTTGCTGCCCCCCACCGCCGATCGAGAAGAACGTTGGCGCGCTTTGTTGGAACGCAATGAGGTGCTGGGCGTGCTGGGCGACAGCGCAGCACGGCTCGCCGACGATCGAGCGCTGCTGGCGCTGGCGCACGACATCGGCGACGACAACCATTTAGCCGAGGCGCATTATCGGGCGGGCACCGGTCCGGGAATGTTGGGCGATCACGCGGCCGAGCTGCGCTCGTATGAAGCGGCCCTCATCCACGCGCGGCGCGCGGGCAATCGCACGTTGGAAGCGCAGGTGCTGGGCGCGAAAGTGGTGTGCCTGACGCGCTTGAGCGAGATGTCGGCCGCCGCCGCCACGGTCGAAGAAGCCCTGACGCTGGCGCACCATCTAACCGACGAATTGAAACTCGGTCGCGTGCTGAACAACGTCGCCGTGTATTACATGGAAGCCGGCGATATGGCGCGCTCGGCGCAGCTCATGCAGGATTCGGCCGAGATCAATCAGCGCCTGGGAAATCGCCTGGGAGAAGCGACCGGCCTGTTGAATCTGGGCTACAATTTCCTGCTCATGGGCCTCTTCGAACGCAGCCGCACCACCCTGGAACAAGCGCAACAACACCTCGAAGCGACGGGCGCGCGCCGGGAAAGCGCCTACAATCTGCTCAACCTGGGCCTGGTCTATTGGCGGGGTGGCGACCTCCTCGCCGCGCAACACTCTTTGGAGCAAGCTCTCCGTGAGTTAGTCGCGATTGGCAATCGCTTCGGTCAAGCGGCAGGACAGTCTTATCTGGGCTTGGTCTTTGAGCACGCCGGTGAAGCCGAGCTGGCCGCGCAGCATTTTGCCGCAGCCTGCGCGCAGTTTGACGACATCGGCGCGCGCAGCTTTGCGGCCGATGCCCGCGCCGGGCTGGCGCGCAGCAGTCTACAGCGTCAACAGTTGGAAGAGGCGCAGCAGACGGTGAACGAGGTGTGGGACTATCTGCAACAGCATGGCCCGCAAGGTCTGGAATTTCCGGTGCGCGCCTACTTGACCTGCGCGGAAGTATTCGCCGCCACCGGCGCGGCCGAGCAGGCGCAAGCGGCGCTGGCCGCCGGTTATCGTGAACTGCAAACGCGCGCCGCTAAAATCAGCGATGCGGCGTGGCGTCAATCCTTCCTGGAAAATGTGCCGGAGCATCGCGCGCTCATCGATTTACAATCGCGCGCGGTGATCTAAACTTTTCGTTACTACTCAGCCGTCATTCCCGCGAAGGCGGGGATCCACTGTCGGCGGCTGGATTCCCGCCTTCGCGGGAATGACAATACGCGGCGCATAGCGAAACGGCTGAGTAGTAACAACTTTTCTTCATTTTGGGAAAAGTAGAAGCGACCGTTGTGGTCGTCCCGCGCCGCGCAGAGCGTGGTATAAATCGAGCAGCACAGGAATTATTATGGATGCAACTTCTGACCCGCAAGCCCAACTACAACGCCATGAGCGCTTGCTCAACGTCTTCCGCGAACTCACATCCATCGTGTCGCTGGGACGCTTGCTGCATCGCATCGTGGAAGCGGCCGCCGATTTAACGGACACGGAGTCAGCCGCGATACTGCTGCACGACGGCGTGTCGGGCCAACTGCGCTTTATCGCGGCCTCACGCTATGCCGATGAGCTCTTGAACATCCCCGTGCCCATCGCTGGATCGATCGCGGGAGCCGTGTTCACGTCTGGCGAGCCGCTGGTCGTCGCTAACGTCAGTGCTGATCCGCGCCACTACACCTCCGTGGGTGAAGCGATCGGATTTCAGGCGCAGTCGTTGTTGGCGGTGCCCTTGCACTATTTGCAGCGGCGGATCGGCGTCTTGGAAGCAGAAAACAAACGCAACGGCGCGCCCTTCGACGATGACGACATCAGTGTCTTAGCCATGCTGGCAACCCAGGCCACTGTGGCCATTGAAAATGCGCGCCTGTTTGAAACACTGGAACAGCACCGGACCCAGCTGGAAGGACTGGTCGACGAGCGTGTTGCCGAAATCAAGCACATCAACACCCAGCTGCAAGCCGAGGTGCAAGAGCGCCGCCGGGCGGAAGATGAATTGCGGAAACTGGCGCGCGCCATCGAGCATAGCGCCAGCACGGTCGTCATCGCCGATACCACGCCCCGTATCGAGTACGTCAACCCGGCCTTCACGCGCGTTACGGGCTACACTCTGGACGAAGTGCGCGGCAAAAACCCGCGCTTCCTCAAATCGGGGCGGCATTCGCGCGAGTTCTATCAGAATCTGTGGGACACGCTGCTGCGCGGCGAAGTGTGGCGCGGCGAATTCATCAACCGGCGCAAAAATGGCGAACTGTACTACGAAGCCTCGCGCATTGCCCCGGTACCGGATGCGGCGGGAAACATCACCCACTACATCGCCGTGAAAGACGATGTGACGGATCAAAAAAAGGTGCAAGAGGCCCTGTACTATTTGAACGAGCGCTTAAAAATCCTGCGCGAGATTGATCAGGCCATTCTCGGCGCGCAGTCACCGTCGGCTATCGCGCGGGCCGGATTAAGCCGCCTCTCGCAGCTCGTGCCTGCCAAGCGGATGTCCGTCGTGGAGTTTGACACAGGCGGCGCCAGTGAAGTCCTGGTCATTGAAGCGGTGCGCGGCTTCAGCCTGGACATCACGGCCTGGTTAAATCAACTGTACACGCTGGTCGGGCAGCGGCCCTTTATTCAGGGCGTGGCTGATATCAGGCAAGTGGCGCACCGCACCCCGCTGCATGATCAATTACTCGCCGAAGGGATGCGCGCTTACACGATCGTGCCCTTGTTGGATGAAGAGCGTGTGATTGGCGTGTTAAATCTGGAAACCGATCAGCCGCACGCCTTTACCGAGGATCACATCAACATCGCCGCAGAAATCGCCGGGATGCTGGCGGTCGCTTTACGGCAAGCCCAGCTGCGCGCTTCGCTGGCGATTCGCACTACGGAGCTCGAAGCACAAAATGCAGAGCTCGACGCGTTCGCGCACACGGTGGCTCACGACTTGAAGAATCCCTTGAGCGTGGTGTCCGGCTATACCGAATTTCTGGCCATGTACCTGGACAAGCTCGATCCTGATCAATTGAAGGAAGCGGCCGAACTAGCCGCGCACAGCGCATTGAAAGCAGTGGACATCGTCAATAACCTGCTGCTGTTGGCCAGCACCAATAAGCAAGCTGTGGAATCAAGACCGTTGGATATGGCGAAGATCGTGCAAGAAACACAGCACCGCTTGCGAAACATGATCAAGGAATACCAGCCGGACATCCGCTTGCCCCTCGCCTGGCCGACCGTCCTGGGCCATGCCCCCTGGATTGAAGAAGTGTGGGCCAACTATGTGAGCAACGCTTTGAAGTACGGTGGTCGCCCGCCGCGTCTGGAACTCGGCGGTGAGCTGCTCCCGAACGTCTCCGACAGCAACCTCATCACATCGCGCCCCGCACGCTTCTGGGTGAAAGATAATGGCCCCGGCTTAACGCCCGAACAACAGGCGCGCCTATTCACACCGTTCGAACGGTTGAGCCAGGTGAAAGTCAGCGGTTATGGATTGGGCTTATCGATCGTGAAACGCATCGTTGAAAAATTAGGTGGCATGGTGGGCGTGGAAAGCGAAGTGGGACACGGCAGCACGTTTTACTTCACCCTGCCCGCCGTAGTCAACTAACGACAGGAAAAATCTCATGCCGTCAATCAACCCCATGATCTCGATCGCGCCGGGCGATCTCGATCCACGCGCCGCCTATCGTTTGCTCATCAGCGTCGTGGTGCCCCGCCCGATCGGCTGGACCAGCACGATCGGGGTTGATGGCTCGCTGAACCTCGCGCCGTTTTCATTCTTCAACGCGGTAAGCAATGCTCCGCTGACCGTGATGATCTCGGTCGGACAGCGCCAGGGCAACCCCAAAGACACTCTCCGCAACGCGCAAGAAACCGGCGAATTGGTGATCAATATCGTGAATGGCGAAAAGACGCACGAGAAGACCTGGCCGTGGCGCTGAATCACACCTCGGGTGAATGGGCCTATGAGGTGAATGAGTTCGATCGGGCTGGCGTGATGCCCGCTTCATCGATCGACGTGAAACCACCGCGGGTGGCTGAAGCTCCCATCGCGCTGGAGTGCAGAGTCACGCAGATCGTGCCCGTGATCGATACGACGTACACGCTGATTCTCGGCCGCGTGCTGTGTTTCCACATCCGATCGAATATCCTGCGCCCCAACGGCCTGGTGGATGCGGCGTTACTCAAACCGGTGGCACGTCTTAGCGGCGATGAATACGCCACGCTCGGGCGTGTGTTTGAAATGAAGCGACCACTTGAATAGGCCCCCTCCAGCCCCTCGCTGTAACCGGCACTGCTTCAATTGTCACAAAACTCTAACGTCTGACCTGTGATAACAGGCCAGTTTGTACATTGCGTGGACTATATGTCTATGATAAACTTGCGCGGGCTGATCTGCTTCATGAACAGACATTTTATTGAGTCGCAGTCCTTTACCACGTTGCTTCTTCACCACCCTGATTCTGCGTGGCGACAATCGAGAGCAGCATCCTGCTAAACTATGAACGCCAAACCTAGTGACCTGTATACTGCGCGGCGCCGCATTTTCACGCGGCGGCAAATCGGTTCGGTTCAATTGAATCCTGCCAGTGGTTGGTATTTGTTGCTTATGCTGCTGTGCGATGTCGTGTTGACCGAGGCGGCGTTGTGGCTGGCGGCCTTGGCGCGGCAAGTCTTACCCTTCGGGCCAACCCTCTGGGACGAAGGCTGGCTGACTTCACAGGTGTATTTGATCGCCCCCATCGTCGTCATCATCGTCAACACCACGAGTGGTGTGTATCAGCCCGAACGCCTTCAATCGGTCCGCAGCGAAATCGGCGCGGCTTTACGCGCGGCGTTTATCAGCACCGTTGTGCTGGCCGGGTTGATGTACTTCTTTGAGCGGCAGCTGTCACGCTGGCTATTTTTCTATTACGGCCTGTTTCAGGCAACCTTGATGATCGCTTCACGCTTGAGCGCGCGGGGGTTGTGCCATGTTGGGCAGATCCCTTTGACCGTGCGGCGGCGCATCGCCATCGTCGGCATGGGTACGGTTGGGCAAGCGGTCGCCGAACATTTGCAGCAAATGGACCAAGCCGCCTATCGCGTCCTCGGTTTTATCGGCGCGACCGATGGTTTGGAATCAACGCCCAGTGATTTGCCAGTGCTGGGCACGCTCGACCGGGCTGAAGCCATTGTACGCGCCTGGAAAGTGGACGAGTTAGTCATTACCCTCCCCGTGCAAGCGCGCGACCAGCTGGCGCAATTGATGCAGGCCATCCATGATTCGCCGGTGCAGGTGGCCGTCATCCCGGATTATTTCGATTTGGCTTATCTCTATGCCCGATCGGACGAGCTGGCCGATATCCCGGTTATTCGCTTGAAAGAACCCGTGCTGACGATGTGGCAGCGCACCGGCAAGCGTACTTTTGACTTTATCTTGGGTACTGTGTTTCTGGCCATCGCTGCGCCAATTTTGTTGCTTAGTGCTCTCGCCATCAAACGCGATTCGCCGGGGTCGATCTTCTATCGTCAGCGCCGGATGGGGGAAGGCGGCCAAGAATTCTCGATGTTCAAGTTGCGCACCATGGTGGCAGATGCCGATCGACACGAAGCACGTTTGATCAACGTGCAAGGTGACTCGGTGCAATTCAATAAACTACCCGACGATCCGCGTGTTACGCGCTGTGGTAAAATATTGCGCCGTTGGAGCATTGACGAACTGCCGCAGCTCATCAATGTGCTGAAAGGCGATATGAGCTTAATCGGCCCGCGCCCGGAACTGCCGGCGTTAGTGGCGTGTTATTCGGACATGCAGCGCAAACGATTTGCCGTGCCCCAGGGCATGACGGGCTGGTGGCAAGTCAACGGCCGGCCGCAGGATGTAGAATTGAAAGTGGAATACGATTTGTACTACGTGCGAAATTATTCCGTGTGGCTCGATCTGTGGATCTTGCTCAAGACCATTGGCGCGGTGTTTGGGCACAAGGGAGCGATCTAAGATTGAGCGAATCCACGAATGTTAACCGGCGAGGCCGCACCAACTCGGCTGGCATCACGTCTCTATATCAAAACCCCAAATTGCGACGCCTCGGCGTCCTCCTCGTATGCGGTGTGCTGGCCTATGGCACGTGGATAGTGATCCGCTGGCAGCCACTTCCCGGCACGTCTGATCCGGTGTGGAGTATTCCCTGGTGGGGCAAGTTACTGCTGCTAGGTGTGTTGGCGGCAGTCTTTTACGGGCTATTTCGGCTGGGCGGGTGGCTCATTCGGGATGCGCGAAAATTGTATGCCGATTCACAAGGTGGGCTACGCTCATCGGCTACTAGCGTGCGGTGGTATCGCTATATGAATCCGGTGGGGCCGTTTTATAGTCTCTATCTTCATCAAGATCTGCTGCGCCAGTTCACACGCCGTGATATTGAAGGGCGTTATCGCGGATCATATCTGGGTATTGTCTGGTCGATGATTTTGCCGCTGATGATGTTAGCCATCTATACGTTTGTATTTTCAGTAATCTTCAAATCACACTGGCAGGCAGGCGCGGAAGAAAGTCAAGGCGAGTTTGCGTTGACGCTGTTTGCCGGGTTAATTGCGTTTAATGTCTTTTCTGAGTGCATCACACGTGCGCCGACCCAGATCATATCGAATCCCAACTATGTCAAGAAAGTGGTGTTTCCTTTGGAGATACTATCAGCCAGCGCACTGGGAGCAGCACTATTTCACAGTCTGATCAGCGTAGCGATCTTGCTAATCGGAACAGTGTTGATTCTAGGCAAGATATCCATTACCATTCTCTTCCTCCCGCTGGCGCTACTGCCTCTTATGGGTCTGTGCCTTGGTCTAGGCTGGTTTTTGGCATCGCTCGGAGTATACGTCCGAGATACGGCTTACGCGGTGAGTATTGTCACTCAAGTCTTATTCTTTTTGTCGGCTATCTTCTACCCAGTATCCGCAGTGCCCGCCGCGCTGCAACCACTCATGTATCTTAATCCACTCACTACCGTGACTGAGAGTTTTCGGCGGATATTAATTTGGAATGTGCCGCCCGACTGGGGGCCCTGGTTGTTTGTGACCGTTGTAGCGGGTCTCATCACTCTATTGGGTTACACCTGGTTCATGAAGACCAAAAGCGGTTTTGCGGACGTACTCTAGGAATGAGAGATGATTGGTAACACGCTTGACTCAACAACATCGATAAGCATCGAATCAAGTAGATCGACTGCGACTTCCGATTCAGATGTAATGATCTCCGTGCGCAACGTCGGCAAAATGTACCGACTCTACGACCGACCCCAGGATCGCTTGAAGGAGCAACTGTTCTGGCGGTTTGGCAAGCATTACGGACGCGAGTTCTGGGCGTTGCGGGACACGTCATTCGATCTGAAACGCGGCGAACGATTGGGGATCATCGGGCGCAATGGCGCAGGCAAGAGCACATTGCTGCAGATCCTAGCGGGTATTTTGGCCCCTACCCTGGGAGAAGTCGAAGTTCGCGGACGTATTGCGGCGTTGCTGGAATTGGGTTCTGGCTTTAACCCTGAGTTCACTGGGCGCGAGAACGTCTATATGAATGGCACGGTATTGGGTCTGTCACCAGAGGAGTTAGATGCACGCTACGAAGCGATTGCCGCCTTTGCGGGCATTGGTGACTTCATCGACCAACCGGTCAAGCTGTATTCAAGCGGTATGTTGGTCCGTTTGGCATTTGCGGTATCGACACATGTCGATGCTGACATTTTGCTGATCGATGAAGCATTGGCGGTAGGTGATATTTTCTTTCGGCAAAAATGTTACAAACGGCTGGATGATTTGCAGGAGCGCGGCACGGCGGTGGTGCTAGTATCACACGCGATGATGGAGGTAGAGCAGTTTTGCCAACAAGCCATTCTGGTAGACAGGGGAAAAGTATTGTTTCAAGGCGCAGCGTCTGAGGCCGTCAAGCGATATTATCTTCTTGAACAGCAAGACCGCGTTCAGGCCCCAGTGCAGACCCAGCCGCCGGTCCAGGCTACTACAGTACAAGATAGCGGAGATGATGTCTGGCCGCTGCCGGAGGCCTTTCTGGATATTTCGGGTGTGGCACAAGTTTCCAATGGATGGGCACGCTGCATTGGCGTGGCAGTGTGCGACAGCCAGGGCCGACCATGTAGCGCTTTCCAACAAGGCGAAACGGCCAGCTTCTTTTACGAATTTGAATTGCTGCAGGACATCGAAGTGCCGGTCGGCGGACTGATCATCCAGAATGACAAAGGCGTACTCACGCATGGCAAGAGCACACTGGAGTACGGTACCAAAGTGCCTAACCTAGTAGCTCAGGGCAGCCGATTGCGTTTCCGACAAGACATTGCTCTAGAAATCATGATAGGGGCATACAGCTTTGAGGTGGGGCTGGCTACCATCAGCCTGTACGACTATGAAAACCGGACACATTATACGCACCCCCAATTGAGTAGCAAGATTGTTCGGATGTGCCATTTGCCGGCGGCTGGTCAGTTTACAGTAATGTTCCGCCGAAATGGCACACCCGTGCAACTCCTTCACCACGGCGTAGCCAACCTGCCCGGAGAATGTCGAGTGACGCTCAAATCTAGTAACACGGCCAGCTCTATCAGGGAAGCTATATAGCGAAATGTTAGATGATAACTTTTGGCCATCGCCAGGAGCATTTCTGGACATATCTAGCCTAGACCAATTGACTGATGGCCGGGCACGCTGTACGGTTGTGGCTGTATGCGATGAAGAAGGCCGACCTACTCGAACGTTCCACCAGGGGCAGGCGGCGCACTTTTTCTACGAGTTCGAGGTCTTGGGCAAGATTGATGTGCCCGGTGGTGGCTTGCTTCTCTGTGATGCCGCAGACTATGCCATTCATGGCAAGAACACTTTTCAGTATGATGCGCCTGCGCCGCAAGAGGTAAGGCCAGGAATGCGGCTGGGTTACCACCATGTTATCCACCTCGAACTCGGTCCTGGCGAATATTTTTTCACAGTAGGACTGTCTTCGGTTGACCAAGAATCCTACAGCCTCTATCACCAGAAGATGATGACTCACTCCGAATTCGCAGGCAGAACGCACGTACACTGCCAGGTCTCCAAGATCAGTTCGGTGCTCGTCGGGTTGGATCAGAACGGGCAGCTTTCGCACCATGGTCTAGCTAATTTACCTGGCAAGTGCCATGCGACAGTGACCGAACCACTTGTATATAGTGCCAATAATTCTTCTGACACATTTCCGGCCATCTTGCATTTAACGCATCCTGAAGCCGGAGGGGGATGGCTAGCCGATGTATTAAGAGCCTGTGTCCCGGATCGGGTCACACCTTCACCCGCGCGAGCGCATTTGGCTGATTGGTCGGCACAAGCTGGGCACATCTACCTGAACATATTTGCCACCCAGCCAGAATTTAATCGCCTGCGTCTGCCTGATGAAGGGCGGCGACTGGTGGTCATTCGTGATTTGCGCGATACATTGGTGTCGGCCTATCTCAATTTGTCAAGAGATACGGTTTCCTCGAACGAATTGCAGACCAAACTGCGGGCGCTGGATACTGAAGATGGGCTGATTTACTTAATGGATGAATGGCTTCCTGCCTGTGCCGAGTTTCAACTTTCGTGGCTGGAGGCAGGTGAACGCCTAATTCACTACGAGGACCTGTTAGCTTACGACCACTTGCTGGAACAGGTATTGATTGGCGACTGCGGTTTGCCTGTCAGCACCGCCCAGTTGCGACAGGCCGTAGAGACTTGTCGATCAAAGTTGGAGCCGAGCGCCGGATCTGCGGAGACTGGCATCATTGGTTTATGGAAAAGGTACTTTACCCCTCGCCTAGCCCAAGCTTTTAATGCTCGCTATGGAGACGTCTTGCTCAACGCTGGCTACGAGACTGATGTGGGGCGGATCTCCAGTAACCCGCCTGCCATAAAACCAGTACTCAAACGGCCCGGCCACGGTCTGATCCATGTAGCTTCCTATCCTCGCTCGGGCAACACCTGGGCCAGGAATCTGATCTTGCATTATTTAGACCGCTACGTTAGTTCGTTCTATCGCGAGGGAGGCAGTCCCAATCTCGTAATCAACGAGGATGGCACTTACGGCCCGCCATTTTGCATCTATCAGGCCCGCCGGCAACCGCTTGCGTTACACCGCACACTCCGTACCGACTGTGGCCGCGTTTTCTCCGACGAATTTCGTCACCATTTAGCGGGTTCGCTGGAACGCTTTTTTGTCAAGACTCATGAGTTGCCGTACGAATCGTATTTTGAAGGCGAAGGTGTCATCTACCTGGTCCGTCACCCAGGTGCGGTCTTTTGGTCGTACTATAACTACATCCGTGATCACAATCTTCCAGGGGCAGCAGACTTGACATTAGAGGATGTGATCCGAGGCAAGGTGGGGTTTGGGTCTTGGAGCGAGCACATCCAATGCTGGCTGGCTAAGGTGCAGAGTTTAGGCGACCACTTTGCAGTCTTCCGATACGAGGATTTGGCAGTTCGCGAAGTTGAATTCTGCCAAGTCGTTTCCATTTTGTCTGGCCTGCCGATCAAAGCTGATCCCAATTCTTTTCCTGCGTTCGAGCAGTGGCGGCGCAATGCGCCCAGGTTATATCGGAGCGCCAAGAATCAAGAGTGGCTGGCACATTTCACGCCGACACAGATCGACCTCATCCAAGCTCTGCATGGCTCGACAATGGCTCGACTAGGCTATACTCTTGACTAGAGGGCTACAGTTCCTAAGATATGATAGAGAACCTGGATTGGGATATTGGCGTGGAGCATGAACCGCATGCTCTTCGACCTGACGTAGGAATGCTGGCTCGTGAGCAAATCCTCGAAGCTCGTGATGGATATTTGTTGATAACCGCAAGCTACCTAATTTGACAATGTCAGATTCGTGAAAATCGGCTGATTTTCAGGGGGTGCAGGCACCGCAAAACTCTGGTATGGTTGTGGGCATGAAGAAGACTAAGACGCCCCCACCGATTGATCCGCTCAATGTATTTGATCCGGCCCGTTGGGGCCTGTGCCTGACGGCGATTCTGGACTTGGGATTGCGGTTGTACCGCTTCTGGGAACGGTATCGATTGTTGTTTGCCAGCCGAACCCGCGACACCAGTTCCCAAGCTTATCTCTACTTGCGCGCCGTGTTGACCATGGAACACGAGCGCAACTTTAAGAATATTGCACGGCGCTTGGATCAGGGCGAGGATGGGCAAGCGTTGCAGCACTTCATGTCCACCTCGCCGTGGGACAAGCGCGCCGTCTTTCGCCAAATTCAGGCCGACCTGAATGCGATTCCCGCGTTGCGCCAGGGCAGCACACTGATTTTGGATGAAAGCGCCGATGCCAAAGCGGGTGAGCAGAGCGCGGGGGCGGCCCGCCAACGCAATGGGCGCTTGGGCAAAGTCGATGTGTGCCAGGTGGGCACGTATTTGGCGTATGCCAACGTCGCCGCGAACCTGTGGACCCTGGTTGACGGCGAGTTGTTTTTGCCCGAAGCCTGGCTGACACCCGCCTATGCTGATCAACGGAAAGCCTGTGGCGTGCCCGCCGAGCGGGTTTTCCAGCACAAGACCGACTTGGGCGTGCAAATGATTGACCGGGCGCGGGCGAATGGGCTGCCGTTTGAGCGAGTGGCGTGCGACGCGTTCTATGGCCGGGATCGGCAATTTCGGGCGGATTTGCAGGCCAGAAATCTGTTGTATGCCGCGGATATTCCCGCGGACACCCTCGTCTATCGGCGTGAGCCGCGAGTGGGTGTCCCGAAGAAGCGCCATCGCCGGGGGCGTACCCCAACGCGCTGGAAAGTCTTGAGCCGCCAGGTGGCGCATCCCGTGAGCCGCATCGCGCGCAGCAAACGCACCGCTTGGAAGCACCTGCGTCTCCGGCCCACTGAACGCGGCTGGCTGGAAGCCGACTTTGCCGTCGAGCGCGTCTGGACGATCACAGAGGCCGGTCAAGTGCGCGCCGAATGGCTGGTCATTCGTCGGGAGTTGAATGGAAAATGTTCGTATACCCTGTTGAATGATCCGCCCGACACGCCGGCAGAGACGCTGATCGCCGCCAGTTGCCAACGCTATTTCACCGAACGCGTCTATGAAGACGCGAAGACCGATCTCGGCTGGGCGGAATTTCAAGCGCGCAAATATCGGGCTTGGGAACATCATCTGGCGTTGACCGCCCTGGCCCTGTGGTTTGTGGCCGAGACCAAATGGCACTGGGCGCAAACGTATGCACGTGACCCACACCTGAGGCAGCAATTGGAAGTCGAAGTCTTGCCAGCGTTGTCGACGGCCAACGTGTGCGAATTGTTGCGGGCCGTGCTGCCCGTGCCCACGCTCACACCAGCGAGTGCGATCCAGATGGTCATTCGAATGTTGCTGGACCGGGCTACATCTACGCGCAGTCGTTTGAAGACGCGAATTAACCAAGCAGCATCACCTTGAATCTGACATTGTCAAACTAAGATACCTAGATTGATTGTAAGGAAATGCTTTGTGAAGCAAAAACTTCTATCGCCGGATGAAATCTTGATAGGGTACGACGCAGTCAGTCAGCTTTACCCTTATATCCCTCCTATGAATATGTGGCGAGCGTGGGAAATTGCTGCATATCAGCATTACGAGCTGCCTGAGCCCGTGTTGGACATCGGCTGTGGAGATGGGCGCTTCTTTCGTTTGGTTTGGCCCCAAGTGACTGACGCGGTAGGGGTGGACATGGATGCCGGGGTGGTGAATGCGGCGCGACGGTCGGGTGTCTACCGAGAAGTGTATGCAGCTCCCGCGCACCAATTACCGATTCAGCCAGATAGCTTCGCCTCGGCTTTTGCCAATTGCTCTTTGGAACATATGGATCATTTACCAGAGGTGCTGGCCAGCATCTCGCGCAGCGTGAGAGCGGGAAGTCCATTCTTGTTAAGCGTGGTGACAGACAAATTTCTCGAATGGGCTACGCTTCCATTGTTGGTAGATTGGTTGGAGCAATCCGAACGCGCGCAGACGTTGCGCGCCGAGTACCAGGCTTATCATCATTTGGTCAACCCGCTGCCCGTCGAGAGCTGGGTCGAACATCTGGAAGAGGCTGGCTTCAAAGTTGAGGAGCATGTCCCCATATTGCCAGAAGTAACCAGTCGCGTATTCTTATTTCTGGACCACCTGTGGCACGTGTCGCGATCAGGCAAAGAGACAGGCAATTGGCTTATGCCTTTTTTCGAAACCCTACCGGATTTTCCAGCGGCTTTTAGAGACGTATTTGCCGGGTTTTTGCGGATGGAACGGGATTGGTCTATAGGCAGCGGCGCAGTTTTCTGTGTCCGGAGAAAATGATGGAACAGATTCTTCAATGTTGGTGTGGAAACACAGACCTAAGCGAGTTCGCACCGGACTATCGACGATGTCCGGTATGTGAGACACTCGTGACTACTCAGATGCTGACACCCGATATCGCCCGTATCGATGACGACGATTATGATTTCTATGGGCGCGAGTACTGGTTTTCGCATCAAGAACAGGACCTCGGTTTCCCCAATATCATTGGCCGCGCGCGCGCTGATCTGACGGGACGCTGTTTGCACTGGCTCCGCGCGATGCTGAAATACAAGATTCCACCGGCAAAGGTATTAGAGCTGGGCGGCGCGCACGGTGGGTTTGTCGCCATGCTGCACTGGGCCGGGTATGACGCGAGTGGCTTGGAACTTAGCCCGTGGGTTGTATCTTTTGCCCAAAAGACTTTCGGCGTGCCGATGTTGCTTGGGCCAATCGAGGATCAGGAGATTGAGCCTGGATCGTTGGATGTCATCGCAATGATGGATGTGTTGGAACATCTGCCTGATCCAGCGGGTACGCTAAGCCACTGCCTAAGCCTGCTTAAACCAGACGGAATTCTCGTCATACAGACTCCCTGCTATCCTGAAAACACTCGCTATGAAACATTAGTCGCGGAGAACCATCACTTCCTTGAACAGCTTAAGGCAAACGAACATCTCTATCTGTTCAGTCAGCCATCTATCCGCGAATTTTTCCATCGGTTAGGTGCAGATCATCTCGCTTTTGAACCAGCGATGTTTGCGCACTACGATATGTTTGTCATTGCTTGCCGCGTACCCCTAACAGGATACGCCCAAGAGCAAGTCGAACAGGCATTGAGTGTTGGATCAGCGGGCCGGCTTATTCAAGCTTTACTCGATCTGGATCTTCGCTCTCAGCAGGTTCCACAGCAATATGTGGACGTTGAAGCTGATCGCGCGGCGCGATTGAGAGTGATTGAAGAACAAGGTCGGCGTTTGGGCGAAGTAGAGGCTGAGCGCAACAATCTGCGCTATCAATTGGCGGATCTACAACAGCACCTCGAAGCAGCTCAAGCCGATCGAGCGGTCCGCCTAACCGTTATCGAGGAACAAGGCCAACATCTGGGGCAGGTCGAGGCCGAGCGCAATGATCTGCGTTTTCAATTAGCCGATCTACAACGGCACTTCGAAGCGGCTGAAGCCGATCGAGCTGCCCGCCTAAC
>PMCF01000206.1 GCA_003154115.1 Anaerolineae bacterium | reverse complement strand
ATGTTCTCTCCGACAGGCTGCTAGGCTGCGCGATCATTCATCATCCGCCGCTGTTTTTTTGGATGAACCGACGGCAGGTGTTGACCCGGTCAGCCGCCGCGAATTCTGGCGCTTGATTTATTCGCTGGCTAAAGCCGGGACAACCATCATGGTAACCACGCACTACATGGACGAAGCCGAGCTATGCCAGCGCGTCGGGCTGATGAGTCAAGGTTCATTGATCGTTCTGGATACGCCGGATGTTTTGAAACGGACACAGATGCATGGCCAAGTTCTGGAGATCAATACGGATCAACCGGAAGAAGTCTTGCTAACTTTGAAAAACGCTAAACAGGCCGGCACGTTGCCGCTGGACGAAGTGGCGCTGTATGGGGCACAAGTCCATGCTGTTGTCCCGGATGCAGCGCGCGCAAAAGACACGATCCGCGATCTATTGAACACCCAATCTATTCCCGTTCACGCCATCGATTGGATTACACCGACACTGGAAGATGTCTTTATTTCTTCAGTATCGTCACATCATCAAGTATAGGAGACTGAAATGAAAAACTGGACACGCATTATCGTCATCGTCATTAGCGTGGCGGCTGTGGGCGCAGGCGCCTACTGGTTCGCCAATCGTGCCTCGGCGCAAGAAGAGAACCTAAAAGCGAGTGGCACGATCGAGACCACCGAAGTCACGCTCTCGCCTGAAATCGGCGGCCGCGTCATGGAAGTGCTCGTCGCCAAGGGCGACACCGTCAAACAAGGGCAGGCCGTCGTGCGGTTGGACGATACGCTCTTGCAAGATCAATTGAAGCAGGTGCAAGCCAACATTCAAGCCTTGCAGTCGCAACAACGCGCCGCCCAGGCTCAAAAAGAAGCTGCCCTGGCCAACTACGATCTGCTGAAGGCTGGTGCGCAGGACGAGCAAGTTCAAGCCGCTCAGGAAGTGGTGAAGACCGCGCAAGCCAACGTGAGCGGCGCGCAGGCGCAATTAGCGCAGCTGTTGGCAGGGGCAAAGGCGGCCGACATCGCCGCAGCTGAGGCAGCCGTGGCCAAGGCCTCGTCCGATGTCACGTTTGCACAGCAGGCTTACGATGGCGTCGTCGACGGACGTGCCACAGCCAAACAGTATGGCATTCCCGGCGGCGGGCTGGGCCAGTCGGAAGAGAAGATGCGCGGGATATTGCAGGCCACTCACGCGAATTATGACGCGGCTGTCGAGCGACTCAATCAGCTCAAGCAGGGCGCGACGAAGGACGAAATCAATCAAGCCGGCGCGCGCGTCAATGCGGCGAAAGCGCGGCAGGATATGGCCCAAGCCCAATTGGAACAAATACAAAAAGGCGCACGTACTGAACAGCTGCGGGCAGCCCAAGCTCAGATCGATGCAGCCACCGCACAGGCTCAAGGTGTCGGATCGCAGATCGCCGCCGCTGAAGCTCAGGCGCAGATGTTGCAACATCAGATTGAAAAATTGACCTTGCATGCGCCGATGGATGGCGTTGTGTTACGGCGCTCCATCGAGCCAGGTGAAGTCGCAGCGCTGGGCGCACGGCTGATGACCATCGGCGATTTGGGGCATCTGACGATCACGGTCTATGTCCCAGAAGATCGCTATGGCGAAATTCATCTGGGGCAATCGGCCACGTTGCAAGTCGATTCGTTCCCAACAGAATCTTTTACCACAACGGTCACGCGCATCGCCGATCAGGCCGAGTTCACGCCGCGCAATGTGCAGACCGCTGAGAGTCGTGCGACTACCGTGTTTGCCATTGAGCTCGCCGTGCAGAATACCGATGGCAAACTCAAGTCCGGCATGCCTGCGGATGTTTACTTTGGGCAATGAAGAATCCATAACAGAGTTTAGCGTTAGTTAAAGGTTGGAAGGAGACTAGACAAACGCAGTGGCTCGTTCGTGTTGAACGAGCCACTGTCGATTTGGTGGTGACGATACCTTTGACCAACAACCAGGGCAATACGAAAATTTCTCCAGTCGCCTCACATTTTGAGGGCCGCAAATTTGGCCGGAAAGTGTTTGTTCAAAGTTTCGGACTTTCGGGGAGCGTCTCTCCTAAATGCTTGCCTGGCCAAAGGCCCTGTCACGAAATTTCTATTTCGCGCTTGTTGGAGTGACACCTTTCTTCGCGATACAATACCGCAAGCAACTCGGGAGAAAATAAGGGGGAAATTCCGAGTAGCATAATCAGTTGCTCCTTTCCTGGAACTAAGCCGATGCGCCTGAGGATGGCCTTGCCGGACCAGTGCTGCCACGCACGATGAGTTCGGGGCGGATCAAAACTTGCTGCGGAGTAGTCAGTGTTCCATCCAACTGACCGAGCAGAATCCGGGCGGCTTCGCGGCCCATCTCGATGGCTGGAAAGCTAATCGTAGTGAGAGGCGGCGTTGCCAGTTCGCTCATCGATGCGTCGAGCGAGCCGATGACCGAAATATCATCCGGCACGCGCAAGCCCTTTGCGCGGATGGCCTTCAATACCCCGATGGCGCAATGCTCTTGTGGCGTCACGATCGCCGTGAGGTGCGGATGCTCATCGAGCAGGCGCTGCACCACCGCCGCGGCGGCCTCGGGGTTGAGGCTCACGGCGCGCCACAGTTGCGGCAGGCCATGTTGGCGGCAGGCGCGCTCGTAGCTGTGTAAAGCCCGCGTGCT
>PMCF01000059.1 GCA_003154115.1 Anaerolineae bacterium | reverse complement strand
ACGCTCTCCCCGGTATGTTAGAATCACCGCAGATTGAGCGGAAAGGGAAGTGCCATGAAGATTTCATTCCGGCGCATAGCCGGTTTTTTATTGATCGGCTTCTTGCTCGAAGCGGCGTTTTTTGCCGGCGTTATGCTCGCTCCACAGGTGACCGGCTTTCTGCGTGTCCAAGGCAGTGGCGGACATGCGCCTTTGTTGGATGAGGCGTGGGGGGTGGCCGAAGATCTCTTCTATGGCAAGTTGCCTACCGAGCAAGAACGCACGTATGGTGCCGTGCGCGGCATGATGGAATCGTTCAAAGATCCTTACACGGTTTTCATCGAGCCACCGCAGACCGAATTGCAGAGCCAGCAGCTGAGCGGCAAGTTCGGCGGGATCGGCGCGAATGTGCGGCGCGAGAACGACGGAAGCATCGTATTGTCGCCGTTTCCCGATCGGCCCGCGGCCCAGGCTGGAGTCAAAGAAGGCGATGTGCTCGTCAAGATCGATAGCACGACCATCACGCCGGAGATGAAATTCGAAGAGGTGACTTCACTGCTGCGTGGCGAGGTCGGGACGCCGGTCAAAGTCGAAGTGGATCGGGCCGGGCAGAAGCTGGCCTTCAACATTACACGCGCGGAAATCAGCGTGCCGTCAGTCACGTGGCGCATGTTAAGTCAGGCTCCGGGCGTGGGTTACCTTAAACTGAATATTTTCGCCCAGACCTCCAAAGATGAACTGATCAAAGGCATTGAAGATCTGCGGAAGCAAGGCGCGCAAAAATTGATCTTCGATTTGCGCGACAACGGCGGAGGCTTGCTGGACTCGGCAATCGATATCGCCAGTCAATTTGTCGATGGGGTGGTGGTCAGCGAAAAACACCGGGATGGCAGTCAGCAAGATTTTAAGGCCGAAGCCACGGGCGCGGCGCGCGATCTGCCTCTGGTGGTCTTAGTCAATGGCGGCACGGCCAGCGCCAGTGAAATCGTTTCCGGGGCGCTGCAAGATCGCGGGCGCGCGGTGTTGGTGGGGCAGAAGACCTATGGCAAAGGTTCTGTGCAGAATGTGGTTCCGCTGTCCGATGGATCGTCGATTCACGTCACGGTGGCCGAATGGCTGACGCCGAAAGGCCGCCAGATTACGGGCAAAGGACTGGAACCCGATGTCGCCGTCGAACTGACTCAGGATGATGCGGCGAACGGGCGCGATCCCCAACTCGATCGTGCCGTCACGGCTTTTCGGTAGCTCGCGGCGAATCTTCACAGGTGGTTAATCGTGGTTTAAGGCGTTTGAGGGATAATTAAGAAGAAACTTGGCATCAAGAGAGTGAGAGGGCAATGAAAACAAAGCGGATTCTCATCGGTATTTTGGCGTTGGTGATGGTGGTGGCATTAGCGACCAGTGGTTATATGCTGGGTTATGCCAATGGTCGAACTACGTCCACGGCTGCGGTAGGGATTCCCGCGCTGACTGAGTCGGCCACTGCTCCGGCGGCCACCAGCACTCCCGAAAAATCGGCGGTTAGCGGATCGAACGATGCGCAGACTCCGGCTTCAACAGATACAACGTTCACGACGTTCTGGGAAGCGTACCATCTGCTACAAAAAGACTACTACGGCGACGACCTGGCGACGGGCAAAGAACTGGAATACAACGCGATTCGCGGCATGATCTTTGGGTTGAGCGATCAGTTCACGTCGTTTGTGTCACCCGCTTCAGCGAAGTTGATCGAAGAAGATGCAACCGGTTCGTTCAGCGGCATCGGCGCTTATGTGCAATTGAATCAGAATCGCGTTTTGCAGATTACGCGTGTCTTTCAGGATTCGCCTGCGGAAAAGGCGGGCTTGAAGTCGGGCGATTTGATCAGCGAGGTGGACGGCAAATCGATCGTAGGCGGCGATCTTTCCGAGCAAGTTGCCAAGGTGCGCGGCCCCGATGGATCGAAAGTAACCTTGACGATCGTGCGCGAAGGCGAGGATAAGCCGTTGAAGGTCGATGTCACGCGCGCCAAGATCGAGATCAAGATAGTAGAGTCGAAGCTGCTCGACAACAACGTCGCTTACGTGGCGCTGAACAGCTTCAATTCCGCGACGGCGGCTCAGCAATTGCAGGCGGCGCTTAAAGACTTGCTGGCGAAGAATCCTAAAGGTTTGATTTTCGATCTGCGCGATAACCCCGGCGGCTTCCTCGATCAATCGGTGCAGGTAGCCGACATGTTCTTGAAGGACGGCGTGGTGCTGTACGAGCGCTCGAAGAACGGCGACGAGCAAGTGTTTCGCTCGGACGACAATGGCATCGCCCAGGATATTCCGTTGGTGGTGCTGGTCAATGGCGGCTCGGCCAGCGCGGCGGAGATCGTGTCCGGTGCGATTCAGGATCGCGGGCGCGGGGTACTCATCGGCACGAAGACCTTTGGCAAAGGATCGGTGCAGCAGATCAATCATCTGGCCGACGGTTCGCAGCTGCGCATCACCATTGCCCACTGGTTCACGCCCAACAACCACGGCATTCACGGCACCGGCATCGAGCCGAACATCACCGTCGAGCGCAGCAAAGACCCGGCGAAGGATCCCCAACTCGATCGAGCCGTGGAATACATTCTGAACGGGAAGTAGCCAGCGGTTTCCGTGAGTGGTTGAAATAAAAGACGTAGAGGGCTAAAATGAATTACCTTCTACGTCTTTTTCGTGTCTGGTGTTATACTTAGACTATCTTATGCCGCACTGCATCATAAATGATTATGAATAAACCAACGGGTGACGTCAAAGTTGTAGCCACCAACCGCAAAGCGACCCATGACTACAGCATCGAGGATCGCTTTGAGGCCGGGTTGGCGTTGCTAGGGACAGAGATCAAATCGATCCGGGCCGGGCAGGCCAATCTGCGCGAAGGTTACGTGCAGCCGCGCGGCGAGGAATTGTATTTGGTCAACGTTCACGTCTCGCCCTATGATCCGGCGGGGCGTACCGGTCACGACCCCTTGCGGCCGCGCAAGTTGCTGCTACATCGTAAGGAAATCGCGCGCATCCTGTCCAAGTTGAGCGAGAAGGGTTACACCTTGATTCCGCTGCGCATCTACCTGAAGAATGGGCGGGCCAAGATTGAGATTGCGCTGGCGCGCGGCAAGCGGCAGTACGACAAGCGGCAGTCCATCGCTGCGCGTGATGCGGCCCGCCAGATGGATCGCACCCTCAAAGGAAAGCAAGAGTGATGGTGTTGGATCGAATCCTGACCCCCGATGGCACGCGCTTCATCACGCCGGATGGGTCACTGTTGAACTCGCTGGCGACGATCAATCAGTTGCCCGCGGACCTGCGCGATCAGGTTTATCACACCCTGCTGCCGGACGATCTGCTGGAGCGTTTCGGCATCGATAAAGTGACGCTGTGCAATCCGCGCGGCGAAAAAGTTGTGTTCATCGACGCCTCGCCCCACACCGGGTTGGTGGAAATTCGCGTGTGGCGGCAGTTGAGCGATCGGGATCCGGTGCTCTACATTCAACTGGTCGACACGGTCAACAATCAAATGCTGGTCTTGCTCTTCGTTACCAACGATCCCGATGCGCCGCGCTTTCAAGTCGATCGCGATTGGGGCGGCGAACCGACGAAATTTGGAACGCTGACACGCAATGTGGAGGCTGAAATCGCAGCGATGCAGGCAGGCCTGGCTCCGGGTCAGGTGCGGCGGGGCTTGCGGATGTCGCGCAAGATACTGCCGACGTTTGAGCAGTTTGTGGCGCGCTTAGGCCATGACATGTATATGATGGAGCCGCTGGCTTATCATACCGCCCTTTTGTTCGAGAGCTTCGGCTGCGCCTATAGCCGGGGCCGACGACGTATGGAATGGATTCAGCAAGAATTTCAGCCGGGCGGCGAATTATTCCAGCGGCTCGACAGTTCGACGCCGTTTCGCATGCCAGAGATGGAACAGACTGTGCGGGGCCGCTCGTGGGCCATTTACGATGGCGTGCTGAACGAGCCGTTCACCGATATTCACATGTACAAAAACATTGGAAAACAAAGCGGGGTCGACTCTTTTCCCGATTGGAAGTGGTAGCGAAGTTGTTTTCAATTCAATTCGTCCCAGCCAAACTTCGTTCCGGGCGGATATGATTTCTCTTGCCCTACACGTCGTACCACCACTCGCCCTGAGCCGAAAACCTCGCAGGTATGCGCTGCCAGATCGAAGACACAGGCCGTGTTCTCATCCAGCCCGATCATGTGGGTCGATTCCGGCAGCAAATCCTCCATCGCTTTCAGTCGCCGCTTGCCGATGAAGCAATAGCGCGTGTCAAACGCCGCGCCGCCTTCGCTGTTGTTCCAGTGTGGCATGATCGCCAACTCCAGCCCGAACGGCCCCAACAGATCGAGTCCATCCACCCAATACGGATCATGCCCGGCTTTGTACAGCTCATAGACCGGCACAACATGGCGGCTCATGGCGATGGCGGCGGAACTGGCAAAAACCAAGTGTCCACCCGATCGCAATTGCGCGGCGAACGCGTCTGCGATAGGCGTATCGATCCAATTCCGCACAGCATAGGTGGGACTGCCCGGTCCGGCGAACACATAGTTAGCCGATCGGATCTGCGTGGCGACTTCGTTCATCTGCTCCGGCGTCGCCTCTTGCTTCGACTTGAATGAAACGATGCTGAGGTTCTGCTGCAGGTTGTGCTTGAAATATTCCACGGCCTTCTCGGCCAGCGCAGCGGCGTTTTCCTGAAAGCCCGCCGGCGTATCGAGAAAGATCGCGCGCAGCGGTTCATCAAGGCGCGCTAACACCGCCCGATGGGCCGGGCTGAGCCGCGCCGACATCTCGCCAGAGGACATGAAGGTGACTGTGCCGAGGGATGAGTTGGACATGATGAGTAATGAGTGTGCGTAATGCGTGGTGCGTGGTGCGTGATCGACCAACTACCAATCACTAGCCACTAACCACCGCCTTTCTTCTCTTCCGCCACGTTGCGCAAGATCTCTCTGGCGCTCTTCACCGCGCCGTCGCCGCTGGCGCCCAACATCTGCGCCAGTTCTTCCACACGGGCCTTGTCATTCAACGGCGTCACGTGCGCGATGGTGCGCTCGCCGTCGCTGGTCTTTTCAACTTTGAAATGTGCGTCGCCGTAACCCGCCAATTGTGGCAGGTGCGTGATGCACACCACCTGATGATTCTTGCTCAAGCCCCACAGCTTCTGTCCCACCGTCGACCCCACCCGCCCGCCGATGCCCTGATCGATCTCGTCGAAGATCAGCGTGGGGGTTTGATCGGCGCGGGAGAGCACGGTCTTCAAGGCCAGCATCAGGCGCGCGGTCTCGCCGCCAGACGCGATCTTCACCAGCGGCTTCAAGCCCTCGCCGACATTGGGCGCGACGAGAAACGCCACTCGATCGAGCCCGGTGGCGTCGAAAGCCACGCGCTGCCCGTTGGCATACGCGCCGTTCTCGGCCGGCTCCCATTTTAGATCGACCGCGAAGTGTGCGCCCGCCATGCGCAGATCGTTGAGCTCGGCTTCGATCCCGGCGGACAACTTTTCTGCGGCGGCCTTGCGCGCCACCGCTAGATCTTTCCCCGTCCGACCGATTTCGTGCAGCAAGCGATCTTCTTCCTCGCGCAGTTCGGCCATCCGTTCGCCGGAATGTTCCAACGTGCCGAGTTCTTTCTCGGCGCGTTCGGCAAAGGCAATCACGTCAGGGATCGCCGCGCCGTATTTGCGCTTGAGGCGCTTAATCAGATCGAGTCGATCTTCAACCGCGTTCAATCGTTTGGGTGAATATTCGATCGCTTCGTGGTAACGCCGCACTTCGTGCGCCAGATCGTCGATCTGCGCCGTGACGGAATCAAGCGTGCCCAGATGCTCGGCAAACTGCGGATCGATCTTGGCTAAGCCGGCCAGCGCTTTCTGGGCCTGCGCCAATGCGTCGAGGGCCGCGGGCGTTTCGCCGGCGCCTTCGTACAAGGCGGTGTAGGCATCGTCGGCTAACGCGGCCAGTGTTTCGGCGTTCGCCAACCGTTTCTGCTCGATGGTCAACTCGTCGTCTTCGTTGGGCTTCAACTTGGCCGCCCGAATTTCTTCGACCTGGAACTTCAGCATGTCCACGCGCCGCGCCAGTTCAGCTTCGCTCTTGAGCAGCTCGCTGAGCTCTTTGCGAACGGCGCGCCACTGTACGACGTGTGTGGCGCAGGCTTCGCGCTGTTCCCACGTGCCCGCATACCGATCGAGCAAATCGACGTGCTGGCGCGGCCGGAGTAAGGATAGATGTTCGCTCTGGCCGTGAATGTCGATGAGCAGTTCGCCGATCTCGCGCAGCAGGCTGGACGGCACGGCGCGACCATTCACGCGCGCCGTCGAACGCCCGCCCGATCGAACCTCGCGGGCCAGCAGCAGCCGATCGAGGTCATCTTCATTCCCCAGATCGTTATCGACCAACAGAGCGCGCAGTTCGGTCGCCGGGGGTAGATCAAACGCGCCCTCAATCAACGCGCGATCGCAACCGCTGCGCACCGCGTCGCTATCGGCCTTGCCGCCCAACAGCAAACTGACCGCATCGATGATGATGGACTTGCCCGCGCCCGTTTCGCCGGTGAGGACGTTGAAGCCCGGCGCGAGGTTCAGGCGCAGCCGATCGATGATGGCAAAATCGACGATAGTGAGTTCGGAGAGCATGGCTATTTTCCGAAACGCATGCGGGCCATCAGAGTGCCACTTGCTAAAACTAAATAGATGGCGTCAAGACCCACACTTAGCAGAATGCCGCCGCTTTCCTGTGGCATGAAGATCAATCCACCGCCCAGCACAAATTCGAGTGTCGACCACAGCGGGATGATCGTCACGCCGATCAAGCACACGAGTGCCACAATCCACATGTAACGTCCACGCCGCTTGCTTGTGGCCAGCCGGATAGCTTCGGCAATGATGATGCCGACGATTGGCCCGACGAATATGGCAAATATGGAAAGACGCGGCACGATAAGCGCTGCAATGAATGCAATAGGGCATGTGATCACGGCGGTCAATACGTAATCTAGGGCCGTGGCGTTGTAGAAAATGTCCTGCTGTTCTTTCACGCAACCTTTGCAACGATAACCGACCGGTGTGCGCACCGCATCTTTGGGACAGATGTAGCGGCCGCATTTGTTACAGCGCAGTTCGGTTTCAACACTGGGATGGTAGAAGCAATAATGGGTTGAGGTCGTTTCACTCATGTGTCCTCGCTTGGCGTAAAACGTAGTGCGTAAAACGTAAAAGCGAATATGACGCTTTACGTTTCACGTTTTACGAATCACGTTTCACGCATTAGGGTTTTGTATCATCTCTGCCGCTGGATTCTTGCCCATGCGTTTCATCAACGTGCGATAGAAATAACTCGGGTCTTGCGTGCGCACGAAGCGCGCGCTGTGTAGCCCGGCCTCCACGATGATGCGATCATCGTTTGCCAAAGGCCGTTCGATGGCGCCATCGCCGCTGATAACCGCTTCATGTTCGGTGTGCACCATCACGGTAACTGTCGAGCCGCGCGCCAGCACGATGGCGCGTTCCATGCTCAAATGCGGCGCGACCGGAATCAATAAAATGTTTTTCAAATCCGGCGGCAAAATCGGCCCACCCACGGCCAGGGCATAGGCGGTGCTGCCGGTCGGCGTCGCGATGATCAAACCATCAGCCACGTAGGTTGTCAACCAGCCGCCGTCGATATGGGTTTCCAGGCGGACGGGCCGCACGACCGCGCCGCGGCTGACGACGACTTCATTCAAGACGTCGAAACTCAGCTGGTGCTGATCGTCGCGCCAAACTTCGGTGTGCAGCATCATGCGCTGCTCGATCCAATAGTCGCCCGCACATACCCGATCGAATACACTGCGCCACTCGGTCGGTTGCACTTCGGCCAGAAACCCCAAGCGACCAAGGTTGACGCCCAACACCGGCACACCAGCTTCGGCGGTGATGCGTCCCGCATGTAACATCCAACCATCACCACCGAGTGCCACCACCATATCGCCCGGTTCGAAGTGACGCGTGGTTAGCGCGTCCTTGTCCGTCACAATCTCGGTCATGATGTTGGAGGCGCGCACCTGAGCCGCCATCTCTTGCGCCAGCGGCAGCGATGCGCTGAGCCGCGGATGGCTCAACAAAAACATGCGGCGGGGCGGCGGCTGATCGCGCTGCGGTAAGCGCGATTGCCGGGCGGCGCGCAATTGTTCATCGGCGTTGACGGACTTTGAGACAGTCATGGACATCGATCAAGCCAATCGCTCATCACACGCATGCCGATAGCCGCAGTGGATACATCGGGCCGCCTCGTCGTGTGAGCGGTGCGCTGCGGCGTGAGCGACATCGGCGCGCATGGCGGCTATCACGTCGAGCAGCGTCGCCTGGAGAGATTCCGTGTAATCAACGGCGAACATCCGATCGGCATATTTGACGATACCATATTTTGGCCTGTGCCGATAGGTCTCTTCGACGAGCAGGCAGTATGCGGCGAGTTGCAGCACGTGACTGCGGCGCGGACCGGCGGCAGGCGCGGCCGACGATTTAACTTCGACCGGAATGATCTCGCGACCTTGCTGCACCAGATAATCGGGTTTGCCGGTAAGCCGCTGGGTAGGCGAGAACAACGGCTTTTCGAGCGATTGCCAACCGCGCGTATCGGAATAGATCACGCGCCCGATCGGCAGGCCTGCTTCTGCTTGCGATCGGCGACCGAGCCAGAAGATGACCACACCGATGAGGATGAGAATGAGGGCAAGAAGGAATGGCATGTTGATAATTGAAGAGTGACGAGTGATGAGTGAATAACCATCGATTGCTGTTCACTCGTCACTTTTCACTCGTCAGACTTTATCTGGCAAGCAAGGTCAACAGCAGAATGATCACACCCAGCGCCATCAACACAATCGCGGTCATTTGCATTTGCGAAGCACGTCGCACCTGCCGGCCGTGTTCTTCGTGCGCCGCGGTGCCCGCCTGCAACTCGCGGATATTGGACGGCTGCACCCCTTCGATGCTGCCCAGCCACCACGCTTTGGCGCAGAAATCGTATTGGCCTATTTCACTGGCGCGAATGATGCGATCGGACATGGGAGCAATGATCAATGATCAAGCAACGATAGGCATTTATAGCAGATTCCACTTTGATTTACGGGTCCGTCATTCCCGCACGCTTCAAGCGGGAATCCAGAATGCCTATCAGCCTGGATGCCCGACTGAAGCACTCGGGCATGACGACGTGGCGTGATGCCATAAACCCACCTGGAATTCGCTCTAGTGGTTGGTCTCTGGCTGATGCTTCAGCGCCTCGACCAACTCCGGGTGCGGCTGCCACTTCCCATCCTGATAGACCTGCTCATCCCACGGAAACAAGACGAGTGCATCGGTCACCAGCGCTATCATATCGGGCCTGGGATTGGCCCATGTGTGAGCAACGAGTGCGACGGTGATGACCTGCTTTGCGCCGTGCTCCTTCACCCGCTCAGCCACCAGCGCCAGCGTTTCGCCCGTGTCGGCCATCTCATCGACGACGGCGATGATCTTGTCTTTCACGTCCGGCACAACATCGACGATCCACTGCGGATGCTGACGCTTCACTTCGTCATTCACGCGGCGACTGATGCGCGCCGGGTACAACTCGCGGCGCAGCATCAAGCAAACCGCTGTCGCCGGAAACAAGCCCGCGCGCGCCGTGCCAACCACCGCATCGATGTTGAACGGCGCGAGTTTCTCCACCAGCGTGCGGGCCAACTCCGCAAAGCGCTCCCACGTGATGGCCTCGATGCCACTGCGCTGAGCGTAGTCGTAACTTTGCATGAATCATCTCTTAACACGCACCACACAATACGCACCACGTATTACTCTTTACGCATCACGCTCTCGACCTCGCGCAGCGCCTTCTGCAACTTCTCTTGTTGTAGTGTCGTCGTCAAGTCGCCGCGCGTCCGTTCGAGGACGGCGCGCAGTGTATCGGTGGTGCGGCGCAGGCCGCCGGTGAGGGCGTCGGGAAAATCGATCGTGACGAGTTGGGCGTAGATGTCGTCCATCGCCGTCAACATGCGCTCGGCTTCGTCCACGCGATCGCGGCGGATCAGATCGAGCGCGCGGCGGCGCAGCTCGCTGGCGGCTTCGGCCAAGCCGTTGAGGTAGGCCGCTGGGTCAACCTCGATCTCATCCGGCGTGGGGATGGGTTGATGTTGCACGATGGCAAACACGCAGCACGCTTCCGTTAGTTCCTTCAACGAATCCTGCGTGTAGCCGGTGTAGTACAGCTCGGGATGCGCCGCGATATCGGCCTTCATCGCGGCGGCGGCCTGCTTGGCCGTGTTGAGCAGCTGCTCGGCCTCGGGAAACTCCTCGCGGTGCACCGCGCGGATAGTCAATGAGCAGAAACGGATCAATTCGCGCGAGCGGCCCAGCGTCAAATCGCGCGTGGCATTGCGCGCCGTGAAGGTGGCGCGAATCTTCTCGATGATGGTGTCCAGATTGTCCATGATGAAAGCTCCTGTTACGTTTTACGGATTACGCTTTACGAGCACGAAAACGTAAAACGCGATTAGCCGGTCGGTGGTTTAGCCTGGCCGAAGAGCTGCTCGGCGAGGCCGGGGCCACCGGTCGGCGTTTTGATTTCGCCGAATTGGGCCTCGTACTTTTGCAGATTATCGGCCAGGGCGTTGAGCATCAGCTTGGCATGCATGGGTGTCATGACGATGCGCGTGTGAATGGGCGCCGCTTGCATACCCGGCATGATGCTGGCAAAGTTCACGATGATCTCGCTGGGCGTATGCATAATCAGCGCGAAGTTGGCGTAGTGGGTCGGAAGATTAGCCGGAAACTCGATGTTGATCGGCGGCGCGCCGGCTGGAGGTTGCGGGGGAGTGGTCATCCGGAATGCTCCTTCAGAATCAGGAAAATAAAATAAGCCGCCTACGACGTTGCCCGCGCAGACGGCTTGCTGTTCGATCATGCTCAACCTGGCGAGAGCTGTACGGGTGGACCGTCAATCAGGGCCAACCCTCTCGCCAGGTTCTGGCGCTAGAACGGAATCTCGTCTTCGGTGCCTACGGGGGCATCTTCTTCGCTGGGAGCCGGAGCCGGGCCGGGGCCACCTTCGCCGCGGCTGCCGAGGAAGCGCACGGTATTGGCGGCAACTTCATAAGTCGCACCCATGGTGCCGTCCTGGCGTTGATATGTGCGCGGACCGCCGCTGGTCTTGTCGGGCGTCAACCGGCCTTCGACGAGCACCGCGCTGCCTTTCTTGAGATATTGTGCTGCGGTCTCTGCCGATTTGCCGAATACACTCACGCGGAACCAGGTCGTTTCTTTGACCACTTGTCCATCGCTGCCGGTGTATTTGCGATTGGTGGCGACATTGAGCGAAGTCACGGGTGTGCCATTGGACATGTAACGCATTTCGGGGTCTTTGCCGAGGTTGCCGACGATAATCAACTGCTGATACATGGTTCCTCTCCTGTAGTATAGGTTTCACCGTGACAATGGTCTGCTCGTCGCTGGACAGTATCACGGTGGCTGGCGCTGAATTTCAGCGTGAATTGAGTGTACAACAAGTCACGGGCAGTGTCAAACCAAATTGCAGTTCAATTGTGTTTCTGCTGGCGGCGATGGTATAATCTCCACGACTCTTGATTGGAGCGATCTACTATGGAAAACCCGATTAGCCCTGTGCCTTCTACCACGTTTGAGCCCACCGCGCCACGTTCGATCGATGAAACCGGCTTGCATTTGCTGTTCCTGGCCGATCTGGCGTTGAAGATTTTGTACAACACCGGCAGCCTGACGGGCCTGCAAATGGCCGATCGGTTGAAGCTGCCCTTCAACGGCTGTGTCGATTTGGTGATGGAGCATCTCAAGCGCGAGTTGATGGTCGAGGTCAGAGGCGGCAGCGGCGGCTTCGGCGAGCAGGGCTATCAATACACCATCGCCGTCAAAGGGCGCGAGAAAGCGCATGAAGCGTTAGAACGCAGCCAGTATGCGGGCGCGGCGCCGGTGCCGTTGGCGCGCTACATCGAGGCGATGCAGCGGCAATCACTCAAGAGTTTTCGCGTGACTCAGCAAGAAATGCGCCGGGCCTTGAACCACATGATCCTGAACGAGCGCGTGATGAGCCAGATCGGCCCGGCGGTTAACTCGGGGCGCAGCATCTTTCTGTACGGTCCGCCGGGCGATGGCAAGACGACGATTGCCGAAGCGGTCGGCCGCATGATTCTCACGACGGGTCTGCTGGTGCCCTATGCAATCGAAGTGGATGGCACGGTGATCAAAGTCTTCGACGAAGCGAATCACCAACGCGCCGACACGCAGACCGGAGCGATGAAGAATCGCGATCTGCGCTGGGTGAAGATTCAACGTCCGGTCATCATGACGGGCGGTGAGCTGACACTGGAGACGCTGGATCTGGTGTGGGACGAAGTGCGCAAGTATTACGAAGCGCCTTATCAGATGAAGGCCAACGGCGGCATGTTCTTGATCGACGATTTCGGACGGCAGCAAGTGCGACCGCGCGATCTGCTCAACCGGTGGATCGTGCCGCTGGAAAAGCGCGTCGATTATTTGACGCTGCACACCGGCCGCAAGATCGAAATTCCCTTCGACGTGCTGATCGTCTTCTCGACCAACCTGGCTCCCCGCGACCTGGTGGACGAGGCTTTCCTGCGCCGTATCCGCCACAAAATCGATATCGGTGATCCCAACTTTGACGAGTATGCCGAAATCTTCAAGCGCGTGGCTGCCTCCAAGAAGATGCAGTTCGATGAACGGGCTCTGGGCTACCTGATTCAGGAATACTACATCAAGCCGCGCCGCCGGTTGCGCGCCGTGCATCCGCGCGACCTCATCGAGCAGATGGTCGACATCGCCCGGTACTTGAACGTGCCGATGGTCATCACCAAAGAATTGATCGATCAGGCCTGTGCGGCGTATTTTGTGGAGTTATAAGCAGCCGAGCAGATAGAAGCCGGGTTTCTCCATTTTGGATGGAATTGAACGGTTGCTACTCAGCCGTCATTCCCGCGAAGGCGGGAATCCAGCCGACGGCACTGGATTCCCGCCTTCGCGGGAATGACACTGCACGGCGCATAGCGCGACGGCTGAGTAGTAACATTGAACGACTGGTGTGGAGAACCCCGGTTTCTTGTTGCCGAAAGTTTTCCTGACCTGATGAATCTTTTTCTGCAACCTCGTGCTCAACCACTCGTCATCGCGCATCGCGGAGCGTCGGCACACGCTCCAGAGAATACTTTAGCGGCCTTTCAATTGGCCGCCGAGCAGGGCGCCGATGCGATCGAGTTGGATGTTGATCTCACGCGTGACGGCCAGGCCATCATCATGCACGATGCCACGATCGATCGCACGACAGATGGAACGGGCGCGGTGCATGAGTTGACGCTGGAAGAGATCCGGCGAGTGGACGCGGGTGCGTGGAAGGGTGCGGCGTTCAAGGGCGAACGCGTCCCGCTGTTGGCGGAAGTTTTCGCCACGCTGGGCCAGCGCGTGTTGATCAATGTCGAAGTAAAGAACCTGTCGCTGCGCAGCAATGGCGTCGAAACCCAAGTAGCGGCGTTGGTGCAGCAGCACCACCTGTTCGAGCGCGTGATCATCTCGTCGTTTAATCCGTTGGCCCTGCGGCGCATCAAACACCACGAGCCGCGCTTGGCGTGTGGGCTATTGGTTGCGCCCGATCTGCCGGTGTATTTGCGGCATGCGTGGCTCGCGCCGTTGATTCCGCACCTCGACGCGCGGCACCCGCATCATTCGCAAGTGAATCAAGCGCTGGTGGAGCAGTGGCGCGCGCGCGGCCAGCGGGTCAATGTGTGGACAGTCAACGAAGCAGCAACCCTGCGCGCGATGACACAGGCCGGGGTTGATGGTATCATCGGGGATGATCCGATTTTGATGCGCCAGACGCTTGAGCAGGCCGGGTAGTTGTTACGGCTCACGTTTTACGGATGACATCAAGCGTAAGGCGTAGTGTGTAAAACGTAAAAGGAGGCATCTATGTCTCGCCAACTCATCGTGAATGCCGACGATTTTGGCCGCACGCGCGGCGTCAGCGGGGGCATCCTCCGCGCTCATCTCGACGGGATCGTGACCAGCACCACCGCCATGCTGAACTTGCCGGGCGTGGTGCCCGATCTGCATCAAGCCCGGGCTGAAGCGCCGAACCTGGCCCTGGGGGTGCATCTCAACTTCACGGTGGGCCGGCCGCTCCTGCCAGCGGAGTGGTGCGCCTCGCTGGTCGATGAGCACGGGCATTTTCTGACGCGCGCGGCGCTCATGGCGCAGCCCGATCGCATCAACCCCGACGAACTGCGCGCCGAATTGAAGTCGCAGATCACGGCCTTCAAGAACGCCATGGATCACCTGCCCGACCATATCGATGCCCATCAATTCGTGCATTTATATCCACCGCTGTTTCGCGTCTATCTCGATCTGGCCGAAAGCTTCAAGCTGCCCCTGCGGATTCCCTTTCCGCAGATTGTGGCCGAACTCGATCAGGTTCCGCCGATCATCGCCGACGTGCCGCCGGAAACGGCGAAGTCGATGCTGCATGCCGATCGGCAATTCCTGATCGAACGCGAATTCAAGGCCCCCGATCATTTCGTGGCGACGTTTTACGATCAACAAGCGACGCTGGATCATCTCTTGAGCGTGATCGAGAATCTGCCGGATGGCACGACGGAACTGATGACGCATCCGGGGCTGGTGGATGATCAACTCAAGGCGGAATCGAATTACAACATGCAGCGTGAACAGGAAGTGGCCGTGCTGACGGATCCGCAAGTCATGGCCCGCCTGACCGAATTGGATATCAAGCTCATCACATTTGCTGATCTCTAGCCGCTACCTCCCGGAGCATAGAAACCGGGTTTCTGCCATTCGCTGCTGGCATTGTCCAAAACATAGAAACCCGGTTTCTGCCTGTCCTCATGACCGAACCTCTTCCGCGCCGCGTCGTCAAATATGGGTTTCATCTGCTCTATCATCAATTCGCCTTCACGTATGATGCTGTCGCGTGGTTCGTTTCACTGGGACACTGGCAAGCGTGGGGCCGTACCGCGCTGAAGCGCGTGCGCGGTCAGCGCGTCTTGGAGATCGGTCACGGGCCGGGACACCTGTTGATCGCACTGGCGCGATCGGGCCGCCACCCGATCGGGATCGATCTCTCGCCCGATATGATCCATCTCGCCCGGAAGAACATTCGGCGGGCGGGTCTCAACGTGCCGCAAGTTCGCTGTCGCGTGCAGGCGTTACCGTTTCGATCGGGTGTGTTTGACTCCGTCGTTTCGACGTTTCCCTCGGATTACATCGGCGATCTGGCGACATTGCGCGAGGTGCAGCGCGTGACGAACGAGCAGGGCAGATTGATCGTGGTGTTCGGCGCGCAGCTGATCGGACGTGAGCCGGGCAAGTTGCTCATCGAATGGCTCTATCGCCTGACCGGACAGCGTGAGGCAAAGTTCGCCGACGAGGATTCGATCTTCGATCGGGTAGGGATGCCCGCGCGGATCGAAACAGAAACGATCGGCGCGAGCACCGTGACGTTGATCGTGGCCGACAAGAGTGAGAAACCGGGTTTCTAGCGGTTCGTCCGCGTAGTTCACTGGGATGGAGAAACCCGGTTTCTATCGTTACGCCGCGTGATAGACCGGCACGTGCAGGCGATTGACGATGAGCACTTCGGCCTTGTGCGGCAGCGGCGCGGGCAGCGTCACCTTGGCGTGCAGATCGGCGTTGGTGACGGGAAAGAAATTGCCGGGCAGGTCGTCCATGAAGGTAAGCAGGTTGGCATCCACACCCATGTGAAACTCGGCGCGGCAGATCACCGGCCCGATGTGTGCGATGGCGGCCACGACGTTGCGCAGCATGTTGACGTTTTGATGCGAATTGCGATCGGGCAGGTAGATGAAGCAGATATCCGCGCGATTGACCAACACCAGCGGTTTCTCCGGAGCCGGTCCCACCGACGTGCCGATCGCTAGGATGTGCGCGTTATGGATCGGCAGGGTGTACTTGTCTTTGGCGTTCAAATAATCGAGCCACGGCCCAATCGGCTCGATCTGCCCCGTGATTTCAAATTCGGTCGTGATCACCGTGACGTTGTAACGTGGTCGAGTGAATTCAGGCATCACCATTCCTCCTGAGAGATGTAGGTGCATTCTACAACATCCGATCGGGAGAAGCAAAATTTCAGGACAACCCCATGACCCCACCCTTGATGATAGACGGCAGTTCGTTGACGTTGCCAGCTGTGATCGATGTGGCGCGGCACAACCGATCAGTTGTGCTGAGCGACGAGGCGCGTGAGAAAATGGCGGCGTCGCGCGCGTGGGTCGATCGCGTCGTGGCGACCGGCCAGCCGACGGTGTACGGCATCAACACCGGTTTCGGCATCTTTGCGGCCCGCCGCATCCCGCGCGATCAAGCCGATCGCTTGAGCCGCAATTTGATCATCAGCCATGCCATCGGCATCGGCGAGCCGTTTCCCGAGGAAGTGGTGCGCGCCGCGATGCTGATCCGCGCCAACACGCTGGCGATCGGTTATTCCGGCATCCGGCCGGAAACGGTGCAGACGTTGATCGATATGCTGAATGCCGGTGTGCATCCGATTATTCCGAGTCAAGGCTCGCTGGGCGCCAGCGGCGATTTGGCTCCGTTGTCGCACCTGGCGCTGGTGCTCTCGCGCGACCACCTCGACGATGCCCTGTGCAGCGGCGAGGCGACCTATCGCGGCGAACGGCTGTCCGGCCATGTGGCGATGCAGCGCGCGGGCCTCGCGCGGCGGGTCCTCGGCGCGAAGGAAGCACTGGCGTTGAACAACGGCGCGACGTTCTGCGCGGCCATCGCGGCGCTGGCCAGCGTCGATGCGGAGAATCTGCTGGAGCATGGCATCATCGCGTTGGCGATGACGTTGGAAGCGCAGCGCGGCGTGTCGCGCGCCTTCGACGAACGCCTGCATCGCGCGCGCCGTCAGATGGGACAGATCGAAGTCGCCGCGCAAGTGCGCGAGTTGATCGCGGGCAGCACGTTGATCGATGCGACCGATCGGGTGCAGGATGCGTATTCGCTGCGCGCCGCGCCGCAAGTGCTGGGCGCGGTGAAAGACAGTCTCGCCTATGTGCGATCGATCGTCGAACGCGAACTGAACGCGGCCACGGATAATCCGCTGATCTTTCTCGATTTCCCCGACGAGAATAAAGCGCTGTCGGGCGGCAACTTCCACGGCGAGCCGCTGGCGCTGGTGCTGAGTTTCCTATCGATTGCTGCGGCGGAAATCGCGTCGATCAGCGAACGGCGCATTGCGCGCCTGCTGGACGAAGCCACGAGCGATGGCCTGCCGGCGATGCTGGCCGAGCACGGCGGACTGGACAGCGGCTTGATGATGACGCAGTACACGGCGGCTTCGCTGGTGTCGGAGAACAAGACGCTGGCGCATCCCGACGTGGTCGATTCGATTCCCACCTCGGCCAATCAAGAGGATTTCAATCCTATGGCGATGGGAGCGGCGCGGCACGCGCGGCAAATCGTGGCGCACGGCGAGCAGGTGATCGCGCTGGAATTGCTGGCGGCGGCGCAGGCGTTGGATCTACGTCTGCGCGCCGATGCGAGCGTGCGGCTGGGGCAGGGCACGGCGAAGGCGCAGCAGATCATCCGGCGTGAGGTGGCCTACCTCGAACGCGATCGATTGATCATGGACGATGCGCGAAAGATGGTGGAGTTGGTGAGAAGCGGAGAATTGTTGAAGGATGAAGAAGTTGCCTAACGGGCACCCATCATTGCCGCGAAGTGACCTACGGTATGTGGGCCAGCTGGCGCATTAAGGTTTTTCTCTCAATCCCCATTGCCCTCTGCCAAGATGCCGGAACAAATCTTCACCACCGGCTTTGAACGTGTCCGTATCTGAGGAATATAATTGCAAGGTATATCGTACTATGGCTTTCCAGTTTTCGGGAAGGTTTCTGATGCTATTGCTTTCAATCTGGTCGTAGATGTTTGCAAGACTTGCCTCGCCACCAAGAGATCGCAAGGCGGCAATGATTTCGTCTTTCCAGCTGCGTTTAAGTGCGTTTGTGAATTCTTCAAGACGCAATATGTAGTTCTGGGCCTCCTGCTCAGTAATAGATGATCTTGCATCATGCACTAGCTGATTTCTAAACTGAACTAACTCAAGGCCTTCATTAAGTAATGCGCTATCTATGATTTCTTTTTCATGCAGAGTTCGGAGTATACGCATCGGTGACCTGAAGTTTTGGTGCGTGCCTGTAAATAATCCCCAATCGGATTCGACCGCCATGAGAGCAATCTCAAACGATTTCCACAATTGTATGAAATCCCCATATGACGCGCTGAGACTACTGGCAACGCTTTCGGCGACCTGCTCTCGATCTTCTTGCGGAACACGGACCTTGTCAATATTATCAATGGCGGTTTGAAGATATCCTTCTACTTCACCAACCAGCTGAACGATCCTGTCATAGTCGCTTTTGCTAACCAGTGCATTGTGCGCGACCATGCATCGCAGGTCGTAAAGTTGCTTCCAGCGTTTGTCTAGATATTCGTTAGTGCAAGCAACGACTTTGGAGAAATACCTTTCCCAATTGGATTTTGCGATGAAATTCTTCAAGTCGTCTAGATTCAAGTCGTCTAGCTTTTGGGCATTCCCCAAAGTGTCGTAGAGTTTTGCAACATCCCTGGTCTGGTACACCTTGAACAGTAAATCGCCCAAGTGGCTAAAATCTACTTGGTGTAGTACGTCGAAGTACTGCCTCCGCCTGTTCTTATCTATAGCCTCCTTCACTACGGTTGGTGCAGCTTCAGTAACCCATTCCTTGCCCACATTTGTAAGCATGAAGTAAGTGATGAGTTTCCGCATCAGGTTTTCTGTTTTATGGATGAGTGGGTATGCTCTATGTGAGTAATAGAGTGATACATCATCCCATAAGGTTTCTGGTTGTCCACCCGCTCGATGGACTACTCCTCTTATAGATCGAAGCACACTGGTGTATTCTTCAACGTTATTTTCTTCGCCCTCAAAGGTGACTTTGATATGAAAGAATCGCTGATCTTTGCCTTCAATCTTATTTGTTTTTACCGTATAGGCAAATTTGGTGGCATGTTTGTAATTGATGAACGGACCCTCGACGTGAATATCAGGGTCAGTTTGCAGTAACTTATTGAATTCGCCGATGTTGTCACAAAGAGCGTAAAAGGCTTCTGACGCTATTTTTTCAATAATGACAAGATATTCAGTTACGAGTTTCATACTTGAACCACCTAACTTTTCTTGGCTAGCCAGCTAATATCTAGAACGGAGTATAGCCCACACAGCAACCCTCCGTCAAGACGCGACAGCGAGAGACCTGGCAGGTTTTTGTTGTCATGAAAGCACGGCTCGATGGTCAATCAAGCCGATGATCACGCTATGGCTGACGATCAAATAAAACCTGCCAGGTCTATGGCGTCCCGGCCTTCTGTCTCATAGGACTTGCGTGTACAATTGGACTCGCAACCTTGTTTGCTGATCCCTGATCCCTAATCGCTGATCCCTGATTACTTCATGCTCACTCGTCCTGATTACCTTGGTCCCCTCGACGGCTATCCCAATCGTCGCGCAGTGCGTGATGTGGAGATGGGTTTGTTGCCGTGCACTCCTGCGCCGACGCTGCTGGAAGAAATCAACAGCGGACGAGCGCGCGTACCGAAGCGATTTCAATGGGGTAAACAGACCATCCTCGAGCGCGGCTACAAGTACGCCATCGATGCCGAAGGGCGCATCCGCATCGGTCGGGCGATCTACACCTCGCCGGATTTTCCACAGTACGAACATCACAGCCAGTTGGTCAACGGCGCGAATGTGTATGGCGCAGGCTGGCTGGAATTCGACGAAGCGGCGCGCATCGTCGCCATCAACGCCATGTCCGATCATTACTGGCCGCTGGGCGTGGAGTGCTGGGGCGATCAATTCTTTGGCTATCTGCGCTATTTGCTGGAACAGCTGGGGCTGGATACGAAGGACATTCGCGTCAAGACATGACAAAAGAAACCGGGTTTCTCCCGTCATGACGAAATGAATGCCGTCGTGGAGAAACCCGGTTTCTCATTTTTCTAGAGCGAATTCAGGTTTGATTTACGACTTCTGGAGTGGAGCCTTTAGGCGGATTCCGGCTGAAGCCTCGAGTCCGGATCGTAAATCAACTTGGAAACTGCTCTAAATCAGCGTCATCCGCGTGTATCCGCGTCCAATTCTATTCGTCGCTGATCTTCGTGCCGAGCACCACCAGGAACTGCGCGATCCAATCGGGATGCGCGGGCCACGCTGGGGCTGTGACGAGGTTACCATCGGTCACGGCTTTATCCACCGGAATATCGGCAAACTCGCCGCCCGCCATGGTCACATCGGGTCCCACCGCCGGATACGCCGAGACCTTGCGGCCCTTCACCACGCCTGCCGCCACCAGAATCTGCGCCCCGTGACAGATCGACGCCACCGGCTTGTTCTCTTTGAAGAAGTAACGCACGATTTCCAACACCTTCGCATTCAGGCGGATGTACTCCGGGGCGCGTCCGCCCGAGATGACCAGCGCGTCGTAGTCTTCCGGCTTGATATTCTCGAACGTCGCGTTCAGTGCGAAGTTGTGGCCGGGCTTTTCGCTGTACGTCTGATCGCCTTCGAAGTCGTGCACGGCCGTGCGCACTTTCTCCCCGGCGCGTTTGCCGGGACACACGGCATGCACCTTGTGCCCGACGGCTTGCAGCGCCTGAAACGGAACCATCACTTCGTAGTCCTCAACGTAGTCGCCGACTAACTGCAAAATCTTCTTAGCCATGTTTCGCTCCTCTGCAATGGAATGGATTTGCGCCGGCCAGCGTGCGCCGGCACTGATGAAGATCATATCACGCTTTGTCCCAGAAGTGACATCTAGCACCAATACTATTTAGATAAGGCTCGCAGCCCGCGTCCTCGCGGGCGATCCCACCGCGAGGACGCGGCTGGGTGAGCGCAACTAAACAGTATTGCATCTAACACTAGAGCGAATTCCAGGTTCATTTACGACTTTGCTCCTGCTGGATGGTTACATCCAGCAGCCCCAACGGCGGATGTGGCCATCCGCCGAGAGCAGATGTACCGTAAATCAACTTGGAAACCGCTCTAGCGCACGATTTTTTTGCGCGGCGCTCTTCTCCGCAGCAGGTGTGAAGTGGCCACTTAGCCCCTCTTTTTCGGCATAATCTCTTCTCGTGGTAGACTTACAACCTGACAATTCTTTTTCATGGAGGATTAGTAAGTGAAACGTGTGATGTTGTTTGTGATGCTTGTGGTAGTGATGGTACTCAGTGCAGGATGTGGTGCATCGACTCCCGCACCAGCGCCTCAAGCGCCAGCGACTCAGGCTCCTGCGCCAACTGTCGCTGCCGCTCAGCCTACCGCGGCACCGACTCAGGCTCCTGCGCCAACTGCCGCTGCTGCGCAGCCTACCGCAGTACCGCAGCCTACCGCGGCACCGACTCAGGCGTTGGAACCAACCACAGCGCCGCCTACTGCGGTTGCCACTGCGACGAATGCACCCATGCCTGACTCGATGTTGAAGCTCGTGGGTACCACGTGGCAATGGGCGAAATCGACCGACAGCAGTGGCAAGGAAACCAAGGTCAATCAGCCCGACAAGTACACGCTGCAATTTTTCAGCGCCGATGGAAAAGTAGCGGTGAAGGCGGATTGCAACACCGCCTCCGGATCATTTACGGCCGATGGGCACAATCTCACCTTCAGCCTCGGCCCGTTGACATTAGCGGCTTGCCCGGCGGGTTCGCTAAGCGATCAATTCATCAAAGAATTGGGCGAAGCGCAATCGTACTTGTTTGATGGCGATAACCTGATCGTGGACTGGAAACTGGATAGCGGCAGCATGCGCTTTGCCAAAGCCGGATCGGCGGCCAGCGCGCCGACCGCGACCGCTAAGCCGCGCGTCGTGCCGACGATGGCCGCTAAACCGGCGACGACACTCGACTTCATCGCCGATCTGGTGGGCTGTCGGCTTGCGCCGACCAAAGAGAAACCGGGTGGCATTGTATTGCTATTCCGTTTTGAGCCTAAGGGCGCAGCCGGGCCTTATCGTTACTTCGATGTCGACGCAGGCAAGGAAGTCACGGTACTCTACGAGCGGCCTGCTTCTTTAGGCAGCGGCGTCATCGTGACATGGGCGGTCCAATCGGCCGATGGACAGCGGCGCGAGAAAAAGAGCGACTACGCCGCCAGTTTGTTCGCGAAATTCGGTTGTCAGTAGATCGGGCTATTTTATCAGCGGTGTAAAGCAACTCGCCCCATTCTCACATAGAGGATGGGGCGAGTTTTGTTGAGAAAATTTCTTTCGACTACTTGATCGCGGCGCGCACCGCGGCGAGTTGTCCGGTCGAACCCAGCTTCTCCGATTTGTGCACGATGAACTTGGCATACTCG
The DNA here is from genome assembly GCA_003154115.1 of Anaerolineae bacterium. GTDB lineage: Bacteria > Chloroflexota > Anaerolineae > Fen-1058 > Fen-1058 > Fen-1058. The sequence goes on along the minus strand of PMCF01000059.1, from coordinate 19,728 downwards.
TAGACATAGACCGCGCCCGGCTTGCGGAAGTCGAACTCTTCAGGATGATCGCGGAAGTATTCGCGATGCACGCGCGTCCACACTAAGCGGCCATCGGTGTCGATGTTGACCTTGGTCACGCCCAGCTGCCCGGCGCGGCGGAATTCATCTTCGTTGACCCCGCGCGCCGATGGATCGAGCGCGCCCCCGGCGGCATTGATGCGCGCAACTTCTTCCTGCGGCACGGAGCTCGATCCGTGCATGACCAGCGGGAAGCCGGGNNTGAATTTATACGCGCCGTGGCTGGTGCCGATGGCGACCGCCAGACAATCGCAACCGGTCTGCGTGATAAAGGCCTGCACTTCATCGGGATCGGTGAGCAGCGCGTTTTTCTCGTCCACCGCCACGTGCTCTTCCACGCCACCCAACTTGCCCAACTCGGCTTCGACGGAAATATTCCTGGCGTGCGCGCGTTCCACCACGCGCTTGGTAATGGCCACGTTCTGCTCGAAGGATTCATGCGAGGCATCGATCATCACGGATGAGTAAAAACCGGAATCGATGCAATCGGTGCAGGTGGCTTCGTCCCCGTGATCCAGGTGCACGGCATAGATCGCGTCGGGATACATGGCGCTCGCGCCGCGAATGATCGCTTCGATCATCGGAATGCCGGCATACTTGCGCGCGCCCTTGGAGATTTGAATGATGAACGGCGCTTGCGCGTCGATGTGGCCGTGAAACAGGCCCAGGGCTTGCTCCATGTTGTTGATGTTATAGGCTCCGATCGCAAACTTCCCATAAGCGACGCGGAACAGGTCGGCAGTGGTCACAATCATTTCGGGGTCCTTTCACAAAGAATGTCGGGCCGATTATACTGCCACCTGGCAAATTCCTGAAACACATCATCTGCTGTGTAGGCCCTAGGGTAGATTCAGTTTGGCTTACGACTTTTGGAGTGGAGCCTTCAGGCGGATTCCGGCTAAAGCCTCGAATCCGGATCGTAGATCAACTTGGAATTGGTTTAGTTCGATGCGGCTACCACGCGACCATTCTCCAGCGCAATGACTTGATCGATGTGTTCGATCGCCACGCGGCGATGTGAGATGATCAACACTGTTCGATCGGCCATGAACGGCTCTAACGATTGCATGAGTTTTTGTTCGGTCAAAGTGTCGAGGTTGGCCGTGACTTCGTCGAGGATCAAGATCGGCGCGTCCTTGAGGATGACGCGCGCAATGGCCAACCGCTGACGTTCGCCGCCGCTGAGCAGGACGCCGTTCTCACCGATAAGGGTATCGTAGCCATGCGGCAGCGTCTCAATGAAGTCGTGCAGCTGCGCCTGTTGGCAGGCCGCGCGAATCTGTTCCGCGGTGGCATCGGGATTGGCTAACCGCAAATTGTCTTGCACGGTGGCGTTGAAGAGATGCACTTGCTGCGACACGACGCCGAGCAGTGCGCGTACATCGTCGGCGTGGTAGTCGCGCACGTCGTGCCCCCCGATCGTGATCTGTCCCTCGTCATACTCCCAAAAGCGCAATAACAAATTCACGAGCGTTGACTTCCCCGATCCACTCGGCCCCACGATGGCGACACGCTTGCCATGCAGTACGTTGAAACTCACGCCGTCGAGCGCCCACGGATCGCTTGGGTTGTAGCGGAAGCATACGGTATCAAATGTGATAGTGTGATCGGCTTCCAGCGGAGATTGCTTCGTCGCAGACAGCGCTCCTCGCAATGACGCGGGCTGAGCGGGATCACTCACTTCCGGTGGCGTGTCGATCAACTCGAACAGACGGCGACCGGCGGCCTGACTGGCCTCCAGTTGTTGCAGGGCCAGCGACAAGGGCTGCACCGCCTCAAAACTCGCAATCGCCGTGAGAGGCAACAACGCCAGATATACACCCTCGATCTTGCCGCCGCTGACTAACGGAATCGCCAGCATCAATATGGTCAATCCGGCCAGGCTGGTGAACAACGCGGCGAGGCCGTTGCTCACACCACGCAGCATGGCCAGCTGTTCTTGCGTGCGATTGAGCAAGCGGCTCAAGCCCAACACGCGCGCTTGATGCGGTAGGGTCTGATCGAATGAGAGCAAATCGGGCAGGCCCTGAATCTCATCGACGAGCAAAGCGTTGAGTTCGGCGCGCGTGGCGATGAGCGTTGTTGCAGGCCGCTGACTGAGCCAGCGCGATAGCACCGGTAAGACCATGCCTGTTAACACGAGGAAGATCAACAGGGCGATGGCGAGCGAGCCATCAAACGCGCCCAAGATCAGGCACGCGAAGATCGTCACGAACACGGCGGCGATGGGCGGCACGATCACTCGCACGTAGAAATTTTCCAGCGTCTCAATATCGCCGATGATGCGCGTGAGCAGATCGCCGCTGCGATAGGGCATGAGGCGCGCCGGGGCTAGCGGTTCGAGCGCGGCGAAGAGCCACACGCGCAGCTGCGTTAGAATGCGGAACGTGGCGGTGTGCGTGTAGTATCTTTCCAGGTAGCGGAAGACGGCACGCAGAATCGCAAACAGGCGCACGGTCGTGATCGCCAGTGCGATGTCGGACACATCGACGACGAGCGTGGCTTTAGAAATCAAGTACGCGGACATCGCCATCAAGCCCACGCTGGAGCCGATGGTGAGAAAACTCAGCAGCACGCCGAACGCCACCCACCACTTGAAGGGCGCCAATAGTTTGAGCAAGCGCGTGAAGGTGCTCATACGGCCGGCGCTCATGCCGCCGGCATTCATGCCGCCCCCTCATAGCTGGCCACGATCTGTTGATACGGCCCGCCTTGCGTGAGCAGCGCGCGGGGATCGCCCACTTCGATCACGCGGCCCCGATCGAGCACGGCCACCCGATCGGCGGTGTAGACCAACTTCAAGCGATGCGCGATGATCAACACCGTGCGACCGCGCATCAAGCGGGTGAGCGCGTCTTGAATCGCCGCTTCGCTAACTGAATCCAGATGCGAGGTCGCTTCGTCAAGGATGAGGAAGGGCGCATCTTTCAAGAAGGCGCGCGCGATGGCGAGACGCTGCTGCTGTCCGCCGCTCAAGCGGGCACCCCGTTCCCCGATCGGTGTGGCGTATCCCTGCGGCAGTTGCCTGATGAATTCATGGGCCTGCGCGGCCTGCGCGGCGGCGCTGACGTCCGCTTCGCTGGCGTCTGATCTGGCAAGGCGAATGTTGTCGGCAATGGTGCCGTGAAAGAGATGTGGCTGCTGCGGAACCCATGCTACGCGTGCGCGCCACGCTGCTAGATCAATCTCGTCCAGCGGCAACCCATCGATCGTGATCGATCCGCGATCGGGTTCGATGAAACGCAGCAAGAGCTGCGCCATGGTACTCTTGCCCGCACCAGTAGCGCCCACCAGCGCGATCGTTTGTCCGTGCGGAAGGTGCAGCGAGAAATCTTGCAGGGCAGGGCGCTGACCCGCGTCATAGGCGAAGGACACGTGATCGAAGCGAATGTCCGATCGGGCGGGCAGGCTGCGCGCCGATCGGGTGGTAGGCGCGCGCGCCTGTTTGATCGGCGTATCGAGGATGGCAAAAATCCGATCAGCCGCCGCTTTGCCGGCCGTGCCCGCGTGATACTTCAGCGCGAGCTGCCGCAGCGGCAGAAAGAATTCGGGCGTGACGATCAACACCGCCAGCGCGCGATTGAAGGGCAGGAAGCCGCTCATCAAGCGCAGGCTGATCTCAACGGCGACGAGGGCCGTGGCAACCGTGCCGCCCCATTCCAGCACGAGGCCGGTTTGAAACGCGATGCGCAGCACTTCCATGGTGGTGGCGCCATAGTGGCGGCTGATGTCGCGGATGTTGTCGATCTGTTCGCGGCTGCGGCCGAACATCTTGAGCGTGGCCAGCCCTTGCAACATGTCGAGGAAGAAGGCACTCATCCAACTGAGTTCGAGGAAGCGCTTTTCGGTGATCTCTTTGACGCGCCCACCGATGAAGGCCAACAGCAATACGAGAATGGGGCCGGTGAACAACAGGATCAACGTCGTGGGCGGATCGAGCAGGAAGATGACGACGAGCACGAAGGCGGGCACCAGCATCGCCAACAGTCGCGCCGGTTGAAAGGTCGTGATGTATTCATCGAGGACTTCCACGCCTTCGACGGTAGCATTGACGAGCTCGCCGCTGCTTTCACTTTGCGTGTAAGCCGGGCCGAGCGCAAAGATCTGCTGGGTCAATTTCTGGCGCAGGCTGCCCTTGAGCCGACTGGCCGAGCGCTGGGCCAGCACATCGCTGCACCAGATGATGAAGGCGCGCAGGAAGGCAAGCGCCAGCAGCACGCCCAACAGCGCCGTGACATCGGCCAGAGTCTGCTTTTTCTGGAAGATGCGATCGACGATATCGCTCAGGACATAGGCCTGAGCGACGACGCACACCGCAGCAAAAAATCCAGCGGCCACGCCCGTGTATAAGAACAAGCGCGCCGAACGATTATATTGAAGCAGGCGTTTTTCTGTGGAGGATTTCAACTGTTTCTAGATTCAGCCATCTGGACTAGAGGCTTCAGCCGGGGAGTGCCACCCAATCCGGCTGAAGCCTCTAGTCCTAGCGCGGTAAGAATTGGCGCTAATACCCCTTCGGCTCGACGATGGTCTTGCCGCGGAAGAAGTAGTAGACGCCCACCGTGTAAAGCAGCACCAACGGCATACCGATCAAAGCGATGACCAACATGACGATCAGCGTGTTCGGCGCAGAGGCCGCATTGTAGATGGTCAGGTTGAACTGCGGATTGGTGGTCGAGATCAACAGATTCGGGAACATGCCGATCGCGCCGGAGGTCAACAACAGGGCAATCATCGTCCCCGAGGCGACGAAGGCCCAGAACTCGTGGCCCGTGTGCAGCCTCTGTGAGGCGACAATCAGCGCGATCAAGGCCGCGGCCGGGAAGACAATGGGCCAGATTTCGGTGAGGTAGCGCTGCGTGATCTCCTGCCGGAAAGCCACGGTGCCGATTACCACCAGCGTGTTCAGCACGAAGAACACAGCCATGAGTTTGGGGATCGCTCGCCGGAGGCGCGCTTGCAGTTCTCCGTCGGTCTTCATCGCCAGGAAGATGGCGCCGTGCATGGCAAACATCGTGACAGTGGTGACGCCCACGAGCAGCGCGAACGGCGTGAGTAGATCGAATAGCGTCATGTGGATGTTGCCCTGCGCGTCGAGCGTCACGCCGCTGATGACATTGCCGAAGGCTACGCCCAGCAGCAACGCCAGGCCCAGCGACGAGATCCAGAAGACAACGTCCCACGTCGAGCGCCAGCGTGCACTTTCGCGCTTGCTGCGAAATTCAATAGCGACGGTGCGCAGGATCATAACGAGCAGCACGGTCATCATGGCCAGGTAGAAGCCGGAGAACAGTGAAGCGTAGACCAGCGGGAAAGCCGCAAACAACACGCCGCCTCCCAAGATCAACCACACTTCATTGCCATCCCACACAGGCCCGATGCTGTTCAGCAGCACGCGCCGCTCGGCGTCGGTCTTGGCGAGGAAGATGTGCAGGATGCCCACGCCCATATCAAAGCCATCCAGGATCAGATAGCCGGCGATAATCACGATAAACAACACAAACCAGATGTCATTGAGTAGCATGGCGTTACCTCGCTAGGCCCGTCCGCCACTGCGGCGGAAAATGTCGCGGAAGGTGTCCGGCAGCGATGAAACCGGCGCGATCTCAACTTCTTCCAACGGCTCCAGCCCGTGCTGAATCTTTCCATTCAGCAAAAAGAGGAACAAGATAAACAGCAGGAGATACAGCCCCACAAACATCACCATGGAGATGGTCACATCGGTGGTGGTCACGGTGGGTGAGATGGCGGCGGCGGTCGACAGGACACCATACACAATCCACGGTTGACGTCCGATTTCAGCCGTCCACCAGCCCGCCGTGATGGAGACCAGTGTGAGGAAGACCGTGATGACAAACAGCCACAGCACCCAGCGCAATTCGAAGACTTTGCGTTTCCAGAAATACAATACGACGCCCAGCAAGCCGATCGGGATGTAGAGCGACCCCAGATCGATCATCGCGTGATAGACCTGGAAGACCAGATTGATCGGCGGGTATTGATTGGGCGGGAAAGTTTCCAGGCCGGCCACGGTGGCCTGCGGATTCATATAAGCCAGGAGACTTAACAAACAGGGTATTTTGAGGCCGGTTGTCGTCTTGGTCGCTTCATCGACCCAGCCCAGCAAGTACATGGGCGCGCACGATTGACTTTGCCACACGCCTTCCAGCGATGCTAACTTCAACGGCTGGTTGTTCGTTACTTCGACCGCCTGGCCTGCGCCGAAAAAGGCCACGTTCACGACGGCGAAAATGGCGAAAACGGGCAGCGCCACTTTGAAGTTGGACTTCGCGATTTCCACGTCGCGCTTGCGCAGAATATACCAGGCGCTGACGCTCAACATCAGCGCCGAACCGGCGGTCCATGAAGCGCCCCAGGTGTGCAGGATGCGCGCCATGAACGACGGCGTAAAGACCACTTGCATGAAATCGGTCATGTAGGCGCGCGCCGGCGCCGGCAGGGCCTGCACGGTATAACCCGCCGGCGTCTGCATCCATGAATTAGCCATGATGATCCACAGGGCGCTGAAGTGCGCGCCAAACACGACCATAAACGTGGCGCCTAGCCACATACGCGGCCCCAGCCGATTACCCCCAAACAACATCAACCCCAGGAAGCCGCCTTCCAGGAAGAAAGCAAAGACGCCTTCGGCCGCGAGCAAACTGCCGAAGACGTTGCCCACAAAGCGCGAATAGTTGGCCCAGTTGGTGCCAAACTCAAACTCCATCACCACGCCCGTTGCGACGCCTACAGCGAAGATCAGGCCATAGATTTTCACCCAGAAAAACGACAAGCGCCGCCATTTGGGATCCTTGGTGCGGACATAGATGATGCCGATGATGACCAGCATCACCCCCAAGCCCATGGACAACGGCGGGTAGATGAAGTGGAAACTGGCTGTGAGGGCAAACTGAAGACGGGACAGCAATTCAACGTTCATGCTTCCTCCTCTCACAAAATGAACGGGTCGAGGTGGTATTCAGCCCGGTTGTTAGCAAAATTTAGTTACTACTCAGCCGTCATTCCCGCCTTCGCGGGAATGACCTTGCACAGTCCGACGTTCTGGCTGAGTAGCGACCAAATTTATAATTGAATCAAAGGGATCGATGTGTGGGCCGCTTTCTTGAGCAGCGTCTTGAACAGATCAGTGACTTCCTCTGCGCTAAACTCCAACGACGCATCTCCCACCGTCAATTCAAATTTCTGATATGCCGGAATCTGGCTGGGCGTCCAATTGTTGACCAGCCAGATTTTTTGTTCCTGGGCGATGTCCACAGCGGCTTGCTCCAGCCGATCGGCTGCGCTGCGCACGAAAACGTGCAGCATATTGGTGTGTGGCGGAATGACTTTCAACTCTCGTAATCGACCGAAGCGCGCGTGGCGACGACGGACAAGATGTATTTCAGCACTTCCTGATGATTGGGATGGGCCTGATACTCTTGTAGATCGTGCAGCGAATCGAAGCGCTGGAACAGCGCGACGTCAAAGGCGCGTTCGGAGGGCACGACGTTGACGCCCACTTCCATGTGTTTGATCTGCGGAATCTTGCCCGTCATGCTCAGCAAGACTTCGCGCAACTTCTGTGCATTTTCCGGTGTGCGGTCGGTGAGTTTGAAGAAGACGACGTGAGTGAACATGAGAATCCTTTCAAGTAGAGCAAATTGTCAACACGTGCGATGCCGTGCTTCGTTTGCCCTACGCTTCTGCAAATAGATCGCGCTTGCGCAACCGTCCTGTGATCATCCGTGACATCATGCGCGCGGTGCTCATGTGCCGAATGACTGCGCCGTTCTTGTCGTTCGCCAGGATTTGTTCCACCAAATGCGGCGTCACATTTTCCACGCGGTCGGCCAGCAAATTGAAGATCTGCTTGGCCCTCTCAAATTCCTCCGGTCGATCTTTGTACTGCGCTGAAACGAGATCGGTGATGACCATACCGGGACTCAGTGAACCGATCTTCACGGGTTGCCCGGCCAGTTCTTTCGCCAGCGCCTCGGTGAAGTAATTGACGGCCCGCTTGGTGCTGCCATAGATGCTCATCCCAGTGCGCAGCATGCCGGTGCTGCCAAAGCCGTACATGTTGTAGATGAAGCCGCTGCCTTGCGCCAACATGCCAGTGATGGCAACGCGGCAGCCGTACATCAGGCCGATGAGATTGAGACTCACCGTCTTATCAATCTCTTCTTGCGGCAGTTCCCAGAATTTCAGATCGGGATGAGCCATACCTGCGTTGTTGATCCAGATCTCGATCGAGCCGAAGTGCGATCGGGCGTTGTCCCACAAGCGCTGCACGTGATCGTAATCCGTCATATCGCCGGGTTGGCCCCACATCCGATCGGGCGGGCAACGGCCCGCCAGGTCTTTCACCGCCAGATCGACTGCGTTTTGCGATCGGCCATTGACGACGACGTTGCACTCGCGCTTCAGAAATTCGGCGGCCAACCCAAAACCGATGCCGCGGGTACTGCCCGTGATCACAATCGTTTTCACTCGTTTATCTCTCCTTACGCATATTTGATGCCGAGGAAGCGCGCGGTGATGTTATGCCGCCAGAAGAAGCGCACGGCAAACATCCAGAGGATCGTCGTGCCGCAGACCAGCGCCCATTCGATCAGCGTCATCTCACTTAAGGCAAAAAAGTCACGCAGGGCCGGGATCGCCGAGATGATGAAGAAAGCGACGATGAGGATCACCGCCATAATCGTGGGCCGCCAATCGCCGCTCAATTCGTCGCCGCCGGTCCACCAGGGCGTCGGCGGTTCGACGAAGATCACCAGCAGCAGGCCGGCCAGCACTAGGAAGGAGGCCAACGCCGTTTGAGCGATGGGGCGCACGGCATGTATCAGCATGTTGCTTTGGCGCAGCGTAATATCAGGCCCCAGCATTGTCGACAGCCCGGTGGGAATCCACAGTACGATATAGAACAACAGCACGCCGAAGATGCTGGTCAACACGACGGGCGTAACGATGAAGTGCGCTAAGCGTTGCGCCAACGTGCCGCTGGTGCGCGGCCCGGGTCGCGCCCAAAAAGCCAATAGTGCCGCCGGAATGCCGACAGAGAAGAGTGTAACGATCGAGCCGTTGCGCAGCGCCAGCGGGAATTCGCTGATCACCAGCGAGGAGATGATCAATAACGCCATTGACAGGATGCGCGTGAGATACAAGCGTAAAATGTCCTGCATGCCGTTGACGATGCGCTGACCTTCGCTCACGGCAGGCGCGAGGGCGGCGAAAGAATCTTTCATTAAGATGATGTCGGCCACGGCGCGCGTGGCCTGCGTGCCGCTTTCCATGGCGATGCCCAGATTTGATTTTTTCAACGAGAGCACATCATTGACGCCGTCGCCGATCATCGCGACGTAGTTGCCCTTTTGGCGCAGTGCATCGACCAACTTCTCTTTTTGCTGCGGCGTGATGCGCCCGAAAATAGTCGCCAGCTGCGCCGCTTCGGCAAACTGCGCGTCGTTCATCTCGTTGAGTTCCAACCCCGACACCAGCATGATGTTGTCTGGCAAGCCGGCCTGCTTCGCCAACGCGGCGACGGTTTCAGGATTGTCGCCGGAGATGATCTTGGGCCGCACGCCGGCGGCGCTGAAGCGCTGCAGCGTTTCTCTCGCTTCGGCGCGCAATTCATCGCTGAGGCTGATCAAACCGATCGGTTGCATGCCCTCCGGCAGACGCGAATCATCACCTTGATCGTGCAGCAACTGGGGATCGGGATGATGCGCGATCAGCAGCACCCGCAACCCCCGATCGGCGAGCTGCGCCGACTGCGCTTTGATCTCTTGCCACACCGCCGAGGTGTCGAGGCCGGCCTGGCCCAAATAGGGCTGCAACATCTCGGGCGCACCCAGCGCGTAGATGCCCTTGGCGAAGGCCACTGCGCTCCATTTGCGCGCCGAAGAAAAGGGCACATCGGCGCTGAGGGGGACGGCCTGAGCGGGATACGCCTGCTTGATCGCCTCACTGGTCTTGTTGAGCGTCTTGGCGCTGGCGACCATCACGCCCAGGATGCGCTTCACTTCGTCTTCACTCGACCCGATCGGATGAACGGCATTCACTTGCAAGCGATTCGCGGTGAGCGTGCCGGTCTTGTCGAGGCACAACACCGTGACGTTGCTCAACGACTCGATGGCGTTGCTCTGCTGCACGAGCGCGCCGTGCTGAATGATGCGCACTGCGCCCAGCGCATAGGCCAGCGTGATCGAGAGAAAGAGGCCGTTGGGGACCAGCCCGACGACGAGCGTGGCATTGGCGATGGTTTCACCGGTGTTCGCGCGCGCGAGCAGCGCATCGATGATCAACAGGAATTCGATGTAGATCACCAGCGCCAGCATCATGCGCACCACGAGATAGATTTCGTTTTGCAGCGGCGTTAACACCCGACGAAAGGCGCGCGCCCCGCTGGTGATCTGATTGGACAGGCTTTGCTCGCCCACTTTCTCGGCCACATACAGCGCGCTGCCGTTGACGCAGAAACTGCCGGAATAGACTTCATCGCCCGTCTGTTTGGGCACCAGATTCGATTCGCCCGTCAACTGTGATTCGTCCACTTGCATCTGCCCGTCGCCGATGACGTGCCCGTCGAGCACAATCTGATCGCCCGGATTGACTTGCAGTACATCGCCCACGACCAGTTCATCTGGTGTGACATTGTGCGGAACGGCATCCCGCATGACCTGCGCCGTGGGCCGCGTGAGCACGGCGATCCGATCGAGCGTGCGTTTGGCGCGAATCTCCTGCACGACGCTCACCAGCACATTCGCCGAGATCACACCCAGCGAAACCAGCGCATCGCTGGGGCGACCGACCACGACCAGCGCCGCGCCCAGCACAAAAATCACGATGTTAATGAACGTGAAGATGTTCTCGCGCACGATCTGCGCGTAAGTGCGCCCGGTGGGCGGCGGGACTTTATTGGCCAGCCCTTGCGATCGGCGTTGCGCCACTTCGGCTTCGGTGAGACCACTGAGGGGCGTGTTCGTCCAGGCGGAGTTATCGACAGCCATGCGTCTTGTCCTTGAGGAAGATGAATGTGTCACGTGCAATTGTACCGTATTTTGCGTTCAAGATGGAAGGTGTGCTATTATCTGGATAAGCGCTGGTTGCGAGAAAGGAGCCAGATCATGCAGTGGCAAGAGATTCGTCAACATTACCCTCAGCAATGGCTATTGATTGAGGCGATTAAAGCCCATTCGGAAGCTAACAAGCGCATTCTCGATCAACTGGCCGTCGTTAGCACTTTCTCTGACTCGACGTCGGCTATGGATGGTTATGCACAACTTCATCGCGAGGCTCCTGAGCGCGAATTGTATGTTTTCCATACGAGCCGCGATGTATTGGAGATTACCGAACGCCGCTGGCTTGGGATTCTTCGTCCATCTAATCCCCTCTCGATGATGTCATTCCCACACGCTTTAAGTGGGAATCCAGCGGCCCTATTAGCTGACTCACCCACCGTCAATCTGGATGCCCGATAGAGGCGTTCGGGCATGACGGCTGAGCGGTTACAATTGTCAGGGCCAATGGAATTTGGGTTTCAAGATCAGCACTGGTAACGGATTAGATTAGGTTATCTGGTGGAGCATGTCAACCCTCATTCACGAACGTGTCGCCGCCGCGCAAGCCGGAACCAATCTCACCGTTATCTGCCGGATGCCCTCGGGCTGGGCCGTGTTGTGCGATGTGCAATTCCTGCGCGGCTATGCGCTGCTCTTACCCGATCCCGTCGTGCCCGATCTGAATGCGCTCGATCAAGAGCACCGGGCGCAGTACCTGCTTGATATGGCGACCATCGGTGATGCTTTGCTGGAAGTCACCGGCGCGTTTCGCATCAACTATGAAATCCTCGGCAACCTCCATCCGGCCTTGCACGCGCACATCATTCCGCGCTATATGACCGAACCGGAAGACCTGCGCACCCGCCCGGCCTTCTTCTACGACAAAGATTTTCGCAACTCGATCAAGTTTGATTACGAACGGGATAAAGAATTGATGAAGCAAATCGCGGCGGCGATACAGGCGCGCTTATAATTGTCAGCATGACGCACTTCGCCGTGTATCTTCACCCTGAAACTTGCCTTACTTCAAGGCCGATCGAGCAGATTCGCTTCATCGGCCACTCGCTGCTGCATTTTGCGCGAGTACGTGAGGAACTCGCCGGGCGGTTAGCCGATTATCCGCAGTTGTCACTACGAAAAGCGGACCTCGCTGAATTCCAGCGCGTTCACACGCCCGATTATCTCGCGGCGCTTCAAAGCATGGCGGCTGACGAGCCGGTGAGTGAACGTCCACGCTTGAGTGCAGAATGCACCGGCTTCGAGTATTGCCTGCCGGGTTATCAGTACGGCCTCGGCGGGATGCTGGAAGCGATCGATCGGATGAAGGCTGGCGCGCTAGATCGCGCCTACTGTTTTGCGCTCGCCGGGCATCATGCTTATGCGGATTGGGGACATGGTTACTGCCTGCTCAATCCGCAGGCGGCAGCCGTGCGTTACGCGCAAGAGCAGGGCTTCGCCAAAGTACTCGTCGTCGATTGGGACATTCATCATGGCGATGGTACACAATCGATCTTTGCGCACAATGCAAGCGTGTATTGTCTCAGTATCCACAGCCTTGCGGATCTATATATGGCGACGCAGCGTGTGATGAAGGATGGCACGACGACGGCGGCTGAAGCCGTCGGCCATTGCAACATTCCGCTGCTCAGTGAGATCTATACTGATGAGATGGCCGGAGAGTTGAGATTCAGCGGCAAGTGGTATCGGGCCAACGAAAGTCTGACTGCCTTTCAAGCGGCGTTGGACAGCTTGCCGTGGACACCTGATTTGATCTGCCTCTTCTCCGGCTACGATTCACATCGCGACGACTGTGGCGCGAGCATCACCGATTGGACGAACGACGACTTTCGTTGGTTGACGCAGTGTGTGCTGGATCTGGCGAAGCGCTCGATTTGCCCGGTGTTATCCGTTCACGGCGGTGGCTATCAATTGCCCGTCACGGTATCCGCTGCGGTGGAACATGTGCGTGTGCTGGCGAGTTACGATGAGTGACTTTGGTAGTCTCACAACGCGAACGGCGAACCACATAGCTCGCCGTTTTGCGTCGTGTCTCTTTCCTGGGTTAAGCTACTGCCGCCTGGTAGATGACGGGCCTGTAACGTGGTCTGGGAATGGGTTTACGCGCCTTACGTGCGGCGGCCAACCAGGCTTGCCTGGCAACTTCTACTTCCTTAAGCGCCTCTTCTGGCGTGTTGCCAAAGGCCGAACAGGCTTCCAAATCGGGAATGTCGGCGATGTAGCCGCCATCTTCCTTACTGTAGAAGATGTTGATGTGGTATCTATGTGACCGTTGCTTGCTCATCAACCCGACCTTACTCATAGTGACAACCCAGCGCAATGATAATCTAGAATCGTAACCACATCAACCGTCATGCCCGAATGTTTCGCCAGGCGCGCCCCCGTGCATAGCGCGGACAGGGCGTAATCGGGCATCCAGTTTCATGACTCGCAGTGTTTCTGGATTCCCGCTTACAACGCGCGGGAATGACGTGGCTACATTGGGCGAGTAGATTTCAAATCAAAAACCGCCGATCTGTTCAGATCGGCGGCTCTAGAGCGAATTCCAGTTTGGTTTACGACATAGGACTCGAGGCTTTAGCCGGATCCGTCGCACACCAGCCAACCGGCTAAAGCCTCGAGTCCAAACGAGACCGTAAATCAACTTGGAAACTGCTCTAGCATCCAATTTCTAACCTCTAACTTCCGTCACTTCACCAACGCCAGCCACCCCGCGTACTTCGGCGTCTTGCCGTGAATCGCGGCTTGATACGCTTGCTGAATCTGCCGCGTCACCGGCCCCATCTTGCCGGAACCGATCGTGCGGAAATCGATCTCGCGCAGGGCGATACATTCCGCCGCCGAGCCACATACAAACACTTCGTCGGCAATATACAGCTGATCACGGCTGATCATCTGCTCGCTCACTTCGAAGCCCAGATCGCGCGCAATCGTGATCAGCGAATCGCGCGTGATGCCTTCCAGGATCGTGGTCGTGGGCGGGGTGAAAATCTTGCCGCCGCGCACGACGAAAATATTCTCGCCCGTGCACTCCGCCACATAACCCTGTGGATCGAGCATGATGGCTTCATCGAAGCCCAGCCGCACCGATTCCGTTTTAGCCAGCGCCGAGTTGGCGTAGTTGCCCGAAATCTTCGCCTTGGTCATCATCACATTGATGTGATGGCGTGTGTACGACGAGATGTTGGCGCGGATACCAGCCTCGATCGCGGCTTCGCCCAGATACGCACCCCAGGCCCACGTGGCGATGCCCAGGTGCGGCTTGGCCCCATCGACGTTGATGTTCCAGCCGCCTTCGCTCAACCAGATCACCGGGCGGATGTAGCATTCGTCAAACTCGTTTGCGGCGATGGTCTGCTTGATCGCTTCGGCCACATCGTCCGCCGACCACGGCAGATCGCGCATGCCCAACACGTGCGCCGAATCGATCAGCCGCTCGGCGTGTTCTTGCAAGCGAAACACTGCCGGACCTTTGTCCGTGCTGTAGCAGCGAATGCCCTCGAACACAGCGAGGCCGTAATGCAAGCCCACGTTGAGAAAGTGAACGGTCGCATTCGCAAACTCCACCAGCTTGCCATCCATCCAGATGTAGCGGCTTTCCATGCCCATGATCTTCTCCTCAAAAATGAGTGTACAACATGGTGCGTGTTGCGTGGTGCGTGACTACGCTCGGTCGCGCGCGTAAGAGCCGAGCACGCGCAGCGTCGTGGCGTATTCGCTCAAGTGATCGAGCGCGCGTTGCACGTTGGTATCGGCCCGGCTGCCGACAAAATCGAGGTAAAACAAGTAGTCCCACGGCGTGCCGGCCAACGGGCGCGATTCGATCTTGGTGAGATCGAGATCGCGCAGGGCGAAGACGCTCAATGCTTTGAACAGTGCGCCGGGTTGATTCTTCAACGTAAAGACGATCGACGTTTTGGCGGGACGCTGTGGCTCGATCGGCGCACGCGCCAACACGACAAAGCGCGTGTAGTTCGCTTCATCGTCTTCAATGTCCTCGGCCAGAACCTGCATCCCGTACACTTCCGCCGCGCGCCGCGAAGCAATCGCTGCGTGATCGCGCCGGCCGCTTTCCTTCAGTATCTTCACCGCGCCTGCCGTGTCGTACACGACTTCGCGCTGGACACCTAAACGAGTGATGGTGTGTTCGCATTGCGCCAGCGCTTGCGGATGCGACATGATCANNAGATCGTAGTTGCGGTGAATGCTGCCGCCCAGCGAATTCTCCACTGGCACGATGCCGCGTTCTACTGCGCCACTCTCGACTTTCTCAAACACCTCGTCGAAAGACGGGCAGGGCACCGGCTCGATGTCACTGCCAAAGTATTCTAATGCGGCGGCTTCGGAATACGCGCCGCGTTCACCCTGAAAAGAAACACGCATACGAAACCCTTGCGCGGTTGATGCAAGATGCGAGATGCAGGATGCAAATACCTCGCTTCCTGCATCTTGCTTCCTGCATCTTGCATCAGGCCAGGCGTTTCAAAATTTCATCGGTCATTACCGTGGTTGGCAATGTGCCGCCCAGATCGGCCGTGCGGCAACCATCGGTGATCACCGCCTCGACGGCCTTCTCAATCGCCTGCGCTTCCCTTCCCAATTTCAACGAATAGCGCAGCAACAGTGCCGCCGAGAGGATCGTGCCGATCGGATTGGCGATGCCTTTGCCGGCGATGTCAGGCGCAGAGCCATGAATCGGTTCATACAAACCCGGCCCGCCGCTGCCCAGCGACGCCGAGGGCAGCATGCCCATCGAGCCGGCCAGCACTGAGGCTTCATCGGTGAGAATGTCGCCGAACATGTTCTCGGTAACAAGTACATCGAATGAGGCGGGACTTGTCATCAGCCGCATCGACGCCGTATCGACCAGCATGTGTTCCAGCGTGAAGTCACCGTGCTCTTTGCCGATGCTTGTCGCCACTTGCCGCCACAACCGCGACGATTCTAGCACGTTCGCTTTATCGACCGAAGTCACTTTCTTGCGCCGTGTTGCGGCCAGCTGAAAGGCCAGCTCGACCACGCGCTGCACTTCGTAGTCGTGATATTCCAGCGTATCGATGGCGGTGTCGTGGCCGTCCACCACTTCGCGCTTCTTCGCGCCGAAGTACAGCCCGCCAGTCAACTCGCGCACGACGATGATGTCCACGCCCTGTAGTTTTTCCGGCTTCAAGGGCGATGCATCAATCAAGGCCGGATGCACTTTGACGGGGCGCAGATTCGCAGAGACTTGCAAGCCTTTGCGCAAGGCCAACAATCCACGTTCGGGTCGATCCTTCGCTTTGGGATCATCCCACTTAGGGCCGCCCACCGCGCCGAGTAGCACCGCATCCGATTGCTGGCACGCTTTCAGCGTTTCATCAGTCAGCGATGAACCCTGTGCGTCGATCGAGCAGCCACCCATCAAACGCTTGGTGAATTCAAACGCATGGCCGTACTTCTGTGCGATCACGTCGAGCACGCGTACCGCTTCGCTAACCACCTCAGGCCCGATGCCGTCACCGGGCAAAAGAACGATATTGGCTTTCAAGATGTTTCTCCTATTGATTCACGCCCTACTGCCCGGCGGTGTGTTCAAGAATTGCCGCATGCTGTGCCTGACTTCCGCCGGTCGTTCCATTGGCGCATAGTGCCCCGCGCGTTCGACGATGGCTAACTGCGCGCCAGCGATCCCAGCGGCGAGCAGCGCTTGATGTTCCGGCGGGAATTCAAAGTCATGCCGTCCAGCGAGCACGAGCGTGGGCGCTTTGATTTCATTCAACCGATCCATGACCGTCCAGTTTTTCAAAAGTTGGCTGAAGCCAAAGACCACTGTCTCGGATCGATGCTTGATGCGTAATGAGGTCACGATCTCGTGCAAGCGCGCGACTATATCCTGCCTATAAATATAGGCGCTTCCGAAGCGGATCAAGGCCGGAACGATTTCATCTGGCGTCAGTTCTCCATTGAAGAAACGCTCAGCCGCTTTGACGGCCGCCGCGCTATAACCTCGTTGGGCCAAGAGACGCGGCGCGTTTTGTTGCACCACGCCGATATCACCGCAGGTATCTACGAGTATCAAATGCGATACCCGCTCGGGGTAACGCAAGGCGTATTCCAGTGCGACCATACCCCCGAACGAGTGACCTAAGACAGCCCAACGGTCGAAGCCCAGTGTTTCGCGGAGCGCATCTGCATCCGCCGTCAGGTTGTCCCACGTCATCGACGTGGCCGCCGCACCGGTCGAGCGGCCATTGCAGCGATGATCGTAGTAGACCAGAGTGTATGTATCGGCGCAGGGCTGTAGCGCCAACAGCGTTGAATGATCCGCGCCCGGCCCGCCGTGCATCAGCGCGATCGGGTATCCGTGCCCAACGACTTTCGTGAACAATGAAACGCCGCGAATGTTTGTTATAGCGATGTCATACACCTTGTGCGCGATTTTAGCCGGCGACCGTCAACCCATATTCTACCGAATCGACCAGCGCCCGCCAACTCGCCTCGATGATGTTGCCGCTCGCGCCGACGGTGCTCCAGCGCCTGGTGCCGTTTTGCGTGTCGATCAACACGCGCGTGATGGCTTCGGTGCCGTTGTTGCCGTCGAGGATGCGGACTTTGTAATCGGCCAGGTGGAAGGCTTCAATCTGTGGATAATGCGTGATGAGTGCCTTGCGCAAAGCGATGTCGAGCGCGTTGACCGGACCGTTGCCTTCTGCCGCGGTGTGCAGCACTTCGCCATTAACGCGCACCTTCACCATCGCTTCGGCGAAGATGCCGCGCCCCGCCCGGTGTTCGACGTTGACCAAAAAATCGATGAGCTCAAACGGTGCTTTGTAGTCGGGAGTCTGGCGCTTCATCAACATCGCCACCGACGCTTCTGCCGCTTCAAACGAGAAGCCGCGTGCTTCCAGCACCTTGATCTCATTCAAGACGTCGGCCACGCCCGCGCCTTCCACATCGAGACCGAGTTCTTCGGCTTTGCTCAACAGGTTGCCGCGTCCCGAAAGTTCACTCACCACCACGCGCATCTCATTGCCCACCAGCGTCGGCTCGATGTGCTGATACGAGGCGACGTTGCGCCGCATCGCCGCCACGTGAATGCCGCCCTTGTGCGCAAAGGCCGACTTGCCGACATAGGCCAGATGATCATCGGGTGCGAGGTTCGCCACTTCGGCCACGAAGTGCGCCACGTCGGACAACATCCGCAGGTGGCCTTCTGGCAGGCAGCGCAGATTCATCTTTAATTCAAGATCGGCCATGATCGAGTTGAGGTTCGCATTGCCGCAGCGTTCGCCGTAACCGTTGATGGTGCCCTGCACTTGAATCGCACCTTCACGAATGGCGGCCAGCGAATTCGATACGGCGCACTCGCCGTCGTTGTGAGTGTGAATGCCGATCGGGTGGTTAAGAGCCGCCTTGATCGATCTCACGATCTCGCTGAGTTCCCACGGCAGCGTGCCGCCATTGGTATCGCACAACACGACCGTTTCCGCGCCGCCCCGCGCGGCCGCTTTGAGCGTTTCCAGCGCATAAGCCGCATCGGCTTTGTAGCCGTCGAAGAAATGCTCGGCATCATAGATCACGCGGCGACCCTGGGCGCGTAGGAATGCGAGGCTCTGCTCGATGATGCGCAGGTTTTCGTCGAGCGTGGTGCGCAGCACATCGGTGACGTGCAGCGTCCAGGTCTTGCCCACGACGGTGCAGACGGGCGTCTGGGCATCGAGCAGCGCTTTGATGTTGGCATCGTCTTCGGGCCCGCCACCGACCCGACAGGTCGATCCGAACGCCGTGATCTTGGCATACTGCCACGTCATGTCTTTAGCCCGATCGAAGAACTCCGCATCTTTCGGGTTCGAGCCGGGCCAGCCGCCTTCGATGAAAGCCACGCCCAGTTCGTCGAGTTTGCGCGCGATGCGCAGCTTGTCCGTGCACGACAACGAGATGCCTTCACGTTGAGTGCCATCGCGCAATGTAGTGTCGTAAATCTGGATCATGATTTCCTCCGAGAATTCATAAGTTAAAAAGGAACCCGGAGTCCACGAGTTCCTTCTTGCTCATGAGTTCTCCGAGTTCCTAATTTTCAGCGAATAATGGCGATCCCGTGCTGCGCTTCGTAAGCAGCGATCTGATTGGAGAACGATTGAATGTAGCCCAACTCGTCGACGCCGTTGAGCAGACACGTCTTGGAGAAGCCATCGATGGGGAATGAAACGGACTGTCCGCCGGGCAGGGCGACTGTCTGCGTAGCGAGATCGATCGTCACTTCGGCATTGGGCGCTTCTTCAAAGAGATCCAGCAAAGACCGCTGGGTCTCCACATCGACGATGATGGGCAGCAGGCCATTCTTCAGCGAATTGTTGCGGAAGATGTCGGCGAACGAAGTGCTGATCACCGCGCGGAAGCCGTAGCCCGTCAAGGCCCACGGCGCGTGCTCGCGTGATGAGCCGCAGCCGAAGTTGTCACCGGCCAGCAAGATCGCTGCGCCTTGCGCTGCCGGTTGATTCAAGACGAAATCGGGCTTGGGTGATCCATCGGCGTTGTAGCGCCAATCGGCAAACAACGCCGCGCCCAGTCCGGCCTTATCGGTCACTTTCAAATACCGCGCCGGGATGAT
>PMCF01000093.1 GCA_003154115.1 Anaerolineae bacterium | reverse complement strand
TTGGCTGAAAAGCCGACCTGCCGCAACGCGGCAAGGTTACACAGCCGTTTGCCAATGGCAAAGTCGCGGGTGTCGTTGATCGTGGTCTCGGTGCGGAGCGCGCGACCCTCCTTGTGATATTGTTTGATGCGGGAGTGTTTGTAGTCCACGTACAGTGAGGGCGTGACCTCGTGGGTGATGACTCGCGTGCGGAACCGACCGGGAGTGCGCTTAGTCACACGGCGGTCAAAGATCAGTTGGACTTGGTCAGGGCGGCCCAGGTCCAAGTTCTCACGTAAGATGTCTTCAAACAAGACCCGTCCGCTGAGCGGGCGATCCAGAACTTGGGTCAGGGCGAATTCCGCTTGTAGAATCGAGAGGTCATAGCGATAGGCGGCCTCTTGGTCGGCGACCGTGAAGGGGTGCGGCAAGCGGGCTAACCACTTGCGCAGCAACGCGTCAACCTTGTCCGCCGACAACTCATCGCAAATGGCCTGCAAGCGCGCCGGGTTTGCGCAACTCAGCAAACCATTGTCCAGCGCTTCATAGGCGATGCCCGCCCGGTCCAACTGACGTTTGGCGTACTCGTGACCATTCAGGCCCAACTTCGCATTGTAGGGAAAGTACGAACTGAATTTGAGAAAGAACGGGCCAAAGTCACGGTCCACACAGTAAAAGTAGTATTGGTTGACGAGCGCCGTCGAGCGGACAATCCAGGGATAGGTCTGCCCGGTTTCCGGATTACGCCGTTTCTCGGTTCGGAACGTGCTGATCTTTTCCTGGGCCTTGCCGACAAACAGCACCCCTTCTGCCGGCGGGAAGCGGGCCAAGTACTCCGCGGCAATATCGTCCTTGCGTTGGCCTTTCTGAAAGGNNTAGACGTTGAGGTACATCCGGTCAATGCTTTCCACTTCCAACGTGACGTGTTCCCGCAGAATCTCAGTGACCGTGAGTGGTATACTCATGGTAAGCTCCGCTTGTGGGGTGCCACTATGGCCAACTGACCGCTTGCCGGTCCAATCTGAGCGCGGTTATACCGCATCTCTCTCGTTCCCACAACCGGAGCTGACCGTTTCTACCAATCGCCGCACTGCGCCAGTACAACTCGTCGGTCTGAGGCGAAGCCTCGTTAGGTTTAATCGCGATTTGTTCCCAGTGCGTGTGGCTGCTGCTGCGCCGGGTGGAGCCTGACATACGTCCTATCACGCGAGGCGCGGGCGCGGTCTTTGTCGCGTATAGCGTGATCAACGTCGCCCGCGTCGCTGCGGATTTGGCGATATCTTCCGGCAGTGATTTGTTTCACACCGATGTTTACGATACGTTGGTCATCATGACCTACCAGATGCTGTTCATCGTCCTCACCTTCGGGCTGTTCTTGATGGTCAATCGCCGCCTGGTTGCCAACCTGGAACGCGATGTAGCCGAGCGTCAGCAAATAGAGCAAGCATTGCGGGATAGCGAAGAACACGCCAACCTCATCCTGCAGCAAATGTTCGACAGCTATTGGGTGCTGAATGTGGAAGGGAAGATTTTGGATGTCAACAAAGCGTTCTGCGAGATGGTGGGGTACAGCCGTGCTGAAATGTTGAATTTATCCGTACCGGACTTGGCTATGGACCCACCCGCCGTCATTGCGCAGCGGATGGACAGCATCATACAAGACGGGGCAGCGCGTTTTGAGTCGCAGTTCCGGCGCAAGGACGGGCAGGTGATTGATATCGATGTGAGCGCCACGTACCTGCCGGCCCGCAGCTGGCTCTTCGCCTTCCACCACGACATCACCGCGCGCAAGCGCGCCGAGGCCGCGTGGCGCGAGCAGGAGGCGCTGTATCGTCAGGCCTTCCTCGATCAGTCGGCCGTGATGTTGTTGATCGATCCGGAGTCGGGCTTCTTAGTGGATGCCAACTCGGCTGCCGCGGAGTTTTACGGGTATCCCGTTGACGAATTGCGGCAGCTAAACGTTCAACAGATCAACACACTTTCAGAGGAAGAAGCCAGGCAGATCAGGCAAAAGGTCCAAGCTGGAGAGCTGGATCATTATACGGCGCCGCATCGGCTAGCCACGGGAGAACTCCGCGAGGTTGAAGTCTACGCCGCACCGATTCAAGTCGAAGGCCGCACTCTGCTCTATTCCATTATCCACGATGTGACCGGGCGTAAGCGTGCAGAAGAAGCGTTGAATTACCGAAACAAGGTTCTTACCGCTTTGCAGCAGGTGATGCTTGACCTGATTAACTGTCATGAAGTGGACGACCTCTTACAGGCGCTGTTGATCAAAATCGGAGTATTGGTAGACGCGCCGCATGTCAGCATCGATCTACTCGAAGATCGCGAGATCCTGATCACCTATGCCGCCACGCCTAATCAGCCATTGCAAAAAGGCGATGCGATGCGCCGCGGGGAAGGCGGCTGGCTCAGTTGGCAGGCCATTGAAACGGGAGCGCCGACGGTGTTGGATAATTATTCCACTTGGGAAAAACGGCGCGCGTTGTATGAGGGCTTCCCCATTCACGCGGTCTTGATTATGCCCATCAAGCAACGTGGGCACGTGATTGGTGCCATCAATTTACTGCGCACGGAAAACAAAAAAACTTTCAATGACACGGATATTTACGCGGCGGGGCAGCTGGCGCAGCTGGTGGCCCTGGTGCTGGATAACGCCCAACTGTACACGCAGCTCCGAGCCGAACTGGCCGAGCGCAAGCGCGCAGAGGAAGAACTGCGCGTGCTGTCGCGCACAGTCAAGCAAAGCCAGGTCGCGGTGATGATTACGGATATAAGTGGTGCCATTCAATACGTGAATCCGAAGTTCTGCGAAGTGACGGGGTATCGCTTTGACGAAGTGCGCGGCCAAAATCCGCGCATCTTGCGAGCGGTTGGCACTGCGCCCGAAGTATACAAAGAATTATGGAACACCATTCTGGCGGGGCACGACTGGCGCGGCGAGTTCCATAATCAGAAAAAGAACGGCGAGCTGTTCTGGGATGCCACGATCATTTCGCCGATCGTGAATGAGGACGGCGTGATCACGCATTTCGTGTCGATGAAAGAGGATGTCACCGAGCGCAAGCGTGCAGAAGAGGCCGTGCTGAAAATAGCCGCCTTTGAAGAACGCCAGCGCCTGGCACGCGATTTGCACGATTCGGTGAATCAATCCATCCATAGCTTGGTCCTGTTCTCCGAGACACTCACCGCCGTGATAGAGAAGCAGCAATTCGAACGTGCCCGGCACATCGCGGAGCGTTTGCAGGAATCCGCGCGGCAGGCGTTAAAGGAAACACGCCTACTGTTGTATCAGATTCGATCGCCGCTGGCGGAAAGTGGTGCAGATCTGATCCAGAATTTGGAAGCGCGCCTGGCAACCGTCGAACGTCACGCCGGAATGAAGGCAGACATTACGCAGGAAGGTTCGCTGGATTACTGCCCGCCGGCCTGGGCCGAAAATCTGTTCGGGATCGCCATCGAAGCCTTGAACAACGCGCTCAAACATTCTCAGGCACGCACGTTGCACATCACGCTGCGTTGTTTTCCACAACGGGTGGACCTGGAGATCGCCGATGATGGAAGAGGGTTCGATCTGACCCAGCTGCACACTGGCGGGATGGGCCTGAGTAATCTGCAAAAACGGGCGGAGCTCATCGGCGGTCAATTGGACATTGTCTCGGCTTCCGGGCAAGGCTGTCGCGTGCATTTCAGCGCGGCGATCAAGGAGTTGTCATGAACACCATCAAAATACTCATCGTCGACGATCATCCCTTGATGCGCGAGGCCGTGCAAATGACGTTGACCGAAGAACCCGACCTGGAAGTGATCGGTGAAGCCTCCACGGGCGGCGAGGGAATCAGGTTGTTCAAAGAAAACCAACCCGATGTGATTATCATGGACTTGCTCATGCCCGGCATGGATGGGCTGGAAGCCATCGCCCGGATCCGTGAGGTCGATCCGCAGGCCCGAATCCTGGCGTTCACCAGCATGGAAAATGAGGTACGGGTGTTGGCTGCCATCCAAGCCGGTGCATTGGGCTACTATCCCAAGACTGCACCACGCGCGACGTTGTTGGAGGCCGTGCGTACGGTGGCCGAAGGTAAGCCTTATCTTCCCCCGGACATCGCGCTGAAACTCTTTAACAGTCTGCGCAGCTTGAAGATGCCCGCGCCCGTGAGCGAACCTCAAGAGCCGCTCACCGTGCGTCAGCAAGAGCTTCTGGCTTTGCTGGCGGAGGGACGCTCCGACTACGAGATTGGCCAGACCCTGCACCTGGAGGAGTCCACTGTCCGTTCGCACGTGCATCATATTCTCCAACGTCTGGAGTTGGAAAACCGCGCGCAGCTAGTGGCCTACGCCATCCAGCAGTACAAAAAAGAGTAACTACTGCTGCGCAATCTGAGCGAAATGCGGCCCTAGCTTTCGTGAACGACAAAGTGTGATGATCTCAAGCCCCTGCGTAGGGGCTTTTTGTTTAAGCACTTGTGGAAGCCGCGCTTCCACAAACTTCCACACAACTTCCACGCCACGTGGATGCGTTACACCGCGTTTTCTTGTATGCTGTGTCCATGTGCACTCCCGCCGCTGTGTTGGTCATCGAAAGTCACCCCTTGATGCGAGAGGCTCTGTGCACTGCCATCGCCAGTGAACCTGGTTTGGCCGTGACTGCTCAACTGTCCAGCTGTGAGGGAGCCGTGCAGATGGCATCCGCTCTGAAGCCGGACCTAATTCTGATCGCTCTGGGCAACCCTGGTTGGGATGACCTGCAAACACTCCACACACTGCGGCAGGCACTGCCAGCCGTGCCCATTTTGGCGTTGACAACCAATGAAGTCTTGAATCAGGAGCAGGCTGCTTTGGACGCCGGCGCATCCAGTGTGGTGCCCAAAGCTGTCCCGCGCGAGGAATTGATTGGCAAACTTCAGTCTTTACCAAGAACTCACACGCCAGCTTCTTCTTCATCTTAAACCTTTTTGAAAGTCTCACGCTGTTGGTTGAATCCTAAGATCATCTTTCAGCCAGGCACACCAAACAGGAGCAAGCATCATGTCCAGGCAAGTTCGTCGTCTTCCGTTGATAGTGATTGCCATTGCCGTTGTCCTAGGTGTGGGGCTGGTGGTTGCCCCGGCGGGCCTGAACGTCGTGGGGGCCGCCGGGCCGAATGGCCCGACACCGGATCAGGTGGTGCATGCTGCCTGGCGCAACATCCAGAAGTCAGGCGAATATCGCTTCGCTACACAGCTGGAGCAGATAACGTGGCCCGCACCCAAACTAACTAACGTGGGCCGGTCGAGCCAGCGCGAGATACTGAACATTGAAGGACAGGCTAACCTGCCGCAGCGCACTTTGGAAGTTTCGCTGAGCCAAGCGGGCAAGCCCGATCCGCTGAGTGGAGTAACGTCGGATAATGTGGATATTAAGATCACCGGCAGTTCCGCGCAGGGGCGCGTGGGCGATGGGGCTTGGGAGCCGATCGAGAATTTCAGTGGATCGTTCGCGCCCGGTAACGATCTGGCGGCTTATCTGGTGGGTGCCACGAATATTCAGGAAGCCTCAGCCGATCCCCTGTGGCCGGCCTCGGTCAAACACTATACCTTCGATCTGGACACCGTTGCTTTCTCGAAATATATTGGCGATCAACTGGAGCAGCAGCTCAGTGAGGCCGGTCAATTACCCCCCGGCCTGCATTTGGATACAGCCAACCTCTATCGTGACGCGCAAGGCAATGGCGAGATTCTAATCAGCGCCGATGAACTCCCCACCCAATTGCAGGTTCATCTCGCCTTCCCGCAGCAGGCCAGCGGCGAACGTGTTGAAATCAATGTCGTCACCACCTTTACCAATTTCAATCGCCAAAACTTGCTGGCTGCTGCGCCGGTGACCCTGGGCGCCACATTACTGGATAGCTGGCGTAACTTTGCGATCGATCATGGCCTGCCGCGTACGGCGCGTGATTGGACATCTCTATTGACATTGCTGGCATTGACAACCGCTGTGGCTGGAGTGTTGGTGTATCTCCTGAAACGATCAGACTCGCGCCGGGTACGCGCGATTCTGACCGGCCTCGTGATTTTTTCAATGATTGTGCCGCCGGTGCTGAACAGCCAACAAGCTTATGCCTATTCGCAAAATCAGGCTGCTAAAGAAGCAGTGGCGGCTCAAGATCAGGCCGATCGGCAAGCGGTACAACAAGCGGTTGATGCCGCGCTCAAGCCTGACTGGGATTCGACACAAAATCCTGTGCAGGTTGCTGCCGCACGCTACGCGACATTGCTGGCCGACTTGCAGGCACCTGCTTCAAATCTTCAAGCCCCGATCGATAATTCCGCGCTACACAGCGCGACCACCGCGGCTACAACAACCGGCGATTGCGTCGAAGATAAGGCCGATATAGATAACGATGGCCTTAACGGAACACAAGAATGCTTGTTGGGGAGCGACCCGACTAAACCCGACACCGATGGCGACGGCCTGACCGACAAAGAAGAACTGCTCTTGGGGACTGATCCTCTCAATATTGATACTGACGGCGATGGTCTGACCGATTATGAAGAAGTGGTCGGCACACAGACAAAAGACGGCAGTATTCGATATACCGATCCCAACAACCCCGACACCAACGGCGATGGCTTGATGGATGGAGTCGAATGCCCTGAGCGGGCGATCACATACAATGCCGATGGTGCTCCGATCTATCCTATTACGAGCACGATCCGGGCCGATTTCAACCCCTGCCGCGATACCAACAACAACGGTGTTCCAGATGTTTTTGATGATGACAATGACGGCGATGGCGTGATAGACTCGGTTGATCTTTCGCCCAACGCTTCCTCAGGTCCCTATAGTACTGCCACTCCCTTTAAGTTTACGCTCGCCAACCTGGCAACCCAAAGCGGCACGCAGAGTTACCCGCTCGTCATGGAAGTGCAAATGCGCCCCATTACGGCGACCCACCTGGGCTTTGCTCAAGCCGTGTGGAACTGGCCCACGGGTGACACGCAAGGTAATGTGCAAGAAACCCAGGATAAGACCTTTGCCGATTTCATGGATCCAGCGGATGCAATACGCACGCCATCGGCATCCAATGGCGATATGCGCATCACGCCGATGCTGGAACTCAAAATGGGCGGCGCAAACTTGCCTGTGCCGATGGTGACTGCCAGCGCCAGTTATGCGTTGGCCGAGAACGGTATCACCGGGACGCTCGTGCTGGCGAACAACCTTTCCGGCTCCACGCCAATTGCTACCGTTACAGCCAGTGCGGTCCTCAGCAACACCGGGCCATATACGTTGACGATTGAGACCACGTCATGCAGCACGCCCATCACACAAACCAATCCCGTGATCACGGTGACCAACTTTACGGGCAGTGCGCAATCTATAACGGGCAATTACCTGACGGCGTTGGCCGATAGCGCGCACGTGGTGCGACTATCAACCGCCAATGCCACCACTTGTCAAACCATGGTCGATCTGCCCAACGCCGGTCAAAACGGCAAGATGGTCGATCCCAGTTTTTACGCACCCTATGGCATCGCGGCACGGGACAAATCCAATACCGATACGACGCTTCTGGCCTATGTTCCGTTGAACCTCACCGACGATAAAGCCGGTGGGCACGCGGCCTTCACCGCCCGATTGCCTTTCCGGCCCGATAACGCGAGTGCCTGGGGGAATGCGTCGGAAATACGCCTCGTCTGGCTGGTGCAGATGCTCAATGCGTCGGGCGGTGTGGATGTCATCAAGACGTATGCGGATGACTGGACCTTGTCCGGCTTGATGGTCTCCGAAGATCGGGGGCTGAAAGTTGGAGTCATCTATGAGAATCCGGCCACCGACGACAATCAAAACAACGATAGCCACTTGTGGGCACTCGCCAACAGTCTGGATAAAACCTTCAGCAATGGTCGAAGCGACATCACGATTGATGAAATCAACCGTCGCTTCAACCCGGCGCTGAACGAGAGTGTGACCCTCTCACAGACGTGGGGCATCTCAAAGACCGCGTTCAGCGTTTACACAGCAACCTACGCCAGCCAGAACGATCTGGCTCAAATCCCGATGACGGTCACGCCGCAACTGCTGACGAATTTCAACAATCAGGGTGCGCAGGCCCCGCTGTTGTTGTACTTGCAAGAACTGAAATCGCGCGATATGGCGTTGGGCGATACCGAGGCCGTATCGGCCACCAATGGCGTCTTGAATATCAGTTTTGCCAGTGCCGTGACCACGACCGTGCGAGGCTTGAGCTGGTCACCCTATCGCAAAGTCAATAACCAATGGGAAGCCTTCCCCATTAACCAGTACTGGGATCAACTGAAGTTGGAGATTGCGCCGGCGATTGAGGCAGATACAGGGGAAGAAGACGCAGACGCAGAAACAGCATTGCAAAGTTACTTTGTTTCGCTCCAAAAAGGCGTCTACCGCACGCTGGTCGGCCAGTCGGCGGACTTTGGCAGTCCGCCGCCGCTCGACGATGCCCTGCTACAGGAGTGGCAGGCTGGCACTTTCAACGAACCCTTTGGCAGTATAGCCGAGGAGATGACGTCGATGCTAGTGGAGCGCAACGCGACCGCCGCCAAATATGCCAAAGCGCTGTTGGGCGATGTAAGCCCTAAGTCACCCCAGTTCAAGCAGCTCCGCAACTTTGCCAATAAGCTGGACGGCCGTCTCACCCAGTTTGAAAGCCATTTTAGCGAGAAGTGGAAGTCGCGCTTTGGCAAGGGGTTGACGACGGCCCAGTTCGCCAGCGCACTGGCTGTCGGCATTGCTTCGCAATTTGACAACCGCACAGCCAGGAAAGTCGCTGCCGGATTCACCATTGCCCAGTCGGTATTTGAAACGGTCGGCAACCTCAAGGAGGCTTACGATCAGCTAGCGACCATTCGCGGTTATTCGACCGGCGCGATCAAAGAGCTAGGCGGAGAAGGGAAAGCGGCTTTAAAGAACGGGCTAAAAAATTTAGTCAAGGCAGAACGAGCCGCCAAAGCTGGAGCGGTCGTCGGTTTTGTCGTCACGGCCTCGGTCGCTACTGCGGTCTTCATTACCAACATCGTCACATCAAACACCAAGTTTGCCAGCCTGGCCTTTAACGCCGCCCTGGCCGACCTGACGGCTGAATTGATTGTGGCCGGGATCATGTTAGCGTTGACGCTAGCCGTGCCGGTCGGTACGATCATCGCCGCCGCCATTGGCGCGATCGATGGTGCCATTGCCGGGGCCTGCGCCATCGTGGATGTCGCCAAAGATCTGAACCAGGCCGCTAAGAAGAAATGGTCGGAGACCAGCCCGGTGGGCAAACGCTTGTGCGGCGGGATCAGCGGGCTATTGGGGGCAGTCATTAAGATGTCCATTTACAATCAACGCAGCCTGATCGGGAACATGGCATCGCCCACGCGCCTGCAGGTTAGCAACCTGGTCCCGGCATTAATTGACCCGGAACGTGATCAGGGCTTTACGGTCGGCGCGCAGATGCGGGTCAGTCTCGCCGTGACCAACACCATTCTCCGCAGCACCTATCTAAAGAATGATAATGGCGATAGCTGCGCCGGTTTCAAGACCAATGCCAATGGCGACGTGATTACGAATACGGTTACCGGACAGCCGGTGTGTCTGAGCGAGTGGGACTATGCCAAAGAAAACGACTTGATCCCACTGCCATTCGATCCGCTCTCGGTCGCTTATTTCTGGCAGTATAACGATAGTAATGCGAAGCAGGCCAATTTCGTTTACCGCGTGCAGGCTGAGCAGAAAGACTTCCATAAAGGCCTCGACCTTGGCCCAGCCTATAGCTGGCAACAAGTCACAGGTAGCAATGGTCAGGTTGTTCCGCGCAAATTTGCGATGAGCACAGCCGTGGCGGGCGTGGTGGCGCTGACCACGCCGGGTGTAAACCAACCACTGCAGACCTACTTGTCGGAAGGGTATGCCGTTCCGGTACAGGAATGCTTTATTATCCCCCTCATCTGGACACCGGTATGTTATATCCGCGCCGATCGTTCGACCAAACATCTGCCGCTAGGTGACGGCCTCATGTTCGATGTTTTCCCGAAGACATTCGACGAATTCATCGCGGCCGCAGCGCGCGATGGCGGCTCTGCCCCTGCCTGGACGCAATCAGGCGAGACGACGTTCGATCGCCAGAAAGATTTCGACGGCGATGGCTTGCTGAATAAGGCCGACGGCGGCAATGATCCCAATGATGCTTCCTGGGACACCGATGGCGATGGCTTGCCCGATAACGTAGAGCTGGCGATCGGCACTGATCCGACGAAAGCCGATACCGATGGTGATGGCCTGGACGATCATTTTGAGGTGCTACACGGCACTGACCCGACGAAGGCCGATACGGATGGGGACGGCCTGCGCGACAATGACGAGCTCGCCGGTTGGCCGATTCTGATAGATTCCCGGACCGTCTGGGTGTACTCTGATCCGAACACTGCCGATGCAGATATGGACGGTCTGTCTGATATTCAAGAGAAGATTTACGGCTTCAATCCCGCTGCGCCCAACAACGCCAACGTGCTGACGTTCGAGTCGCAGTTGAATGAAATTGGCACACCGAGCATGTTGCTGCGCTTTGAAGAAACTGCCGGCGCACAGACCTTTAGCGATTGGTCAGGGTATGGTCGGGCGGCCACCTGTGCTTTGAATGCCTGTCCCACTGCGGGCGTGTTAGGCAAATATACCAATGGCGTCATGTTCAACGGCAGCACGAGCATACTGACCAGCACCCTGCCCGACAACTTGTCCGGGGACAGTTCGTTCACTGTCGCCTTCTGGCTCAAGTATCAGTCCATGCCGAGTCGCGCCTGGGTGATGGATCTGGGTACTCGCAATTACCTGCAAGCCGCCCACTGGCTTATCGAGGCGAATGGACAGGCCGATTTTGGCTTCTGGTCTGGCACCCAGAATAATGTCTCACTCAGTCCTTATCTAGGGCAATGGGTGCATGTGGCTACCGTGTATGATGCATCTGCCAAGACACTCAAGACTTACCTAAACGGTGTCCAGGCCGACAGTGACACTGTTACTTCTACCCCCAATCTTCAGTCTACCGGTGGATTCCGTTTGGGTCAGCCCTTAGGCGGCGAGTCGTACTTCAAAGGTGGGCTGGACGAAGTGGCGCTGTTCCCCACCGCCCTGACTCAAACGCAGGTTCAGGCGGTGATGAACGCGGAGTACAACGTCAACGATCAGGTTGTCTTGCCGCAAACGGGCGCACCGGAATTAACGTATAGCAACACCATCCGGAACGAGCTCAATGCGCGTGTAATGCAGGGTCTGTTCCAGAACGAGCTGCCTCCGGCGATTAGCGGCGCTGCTGCACAATCTTTTGTCTTGCAGCCGGAGCAGAGCCAGATGCTTAGCGGCCAATTGGATTTGGCAGACGCCATCACGTCCGGCGCATATTCAGTGACCCAGGCCGCCTTTGCCACAGTGGTGGACTGGACCAAACTATCAGGCGGGGCTAACTTGTGGCTTGATTTCAACGAAGCATCCGCACCATTCTATGACACCAGTGGGTCAATTCCGCAGCGCAACGGCACATGCACGAACTGTCCCACGACCGGGCGGGACGGCGTGCGCGGCCAGGCCGTATCCTTCAACGGTACTGGCAATGCCGTCACCGTGCAGAACGCGCCCAATCTTGCCAATCAATCCTTCAGTATCTCGTTCTGGGCCAAGTTGGCTGATGTTACAGCCACGCCCGATCAGTGGGTAGTTTCCGGCGGCCATTCGAGCAGCAATGGGGACCTCCTGCACGTCGGGTTCCGCTATGACGGTCAGTTCGAATGTGGATTCGCGATTGACCGTCTAAACGTGCCCTGGACACGGGACACCAACTGGCACCAGTGGATTTGTACTTACAACGCGAGTTCAAAAGAACAGACAGTCTACCGTGATGGCGCTCTCGTTGGTAGCCGCACCGCCTCGGCCAATTATCAAGATTCCGGCCCCCTCTTCATTGGCAGCGATCTGGGCTACCCAGGTTTCTTCAAAGGGCAGTTGGACGATCTGCGCATCTTCCCGCGCACCCTCACTCCTCAGGAGGCGGGCGAACTCTATTTGCGTCCCATCGTCCAGTACCGTTTCGATGAAACCGGCCAGGTAGCCGGCACGGATCTTTCTGGCAACAACAACGCGGCCTCCTGCTCTGGCGTTACCTGTCCGGGCCGCCTGGCTGGTCAGGCCGACTTCAAGGATAGTAAATACTTCACCACAACCAATAATATCGATCTGACTGGCGGCCAGTTCACCCTTCAGTTCCGCGTCAAACGCCAGAAGCCGGGGTGCTACGTGGGGCCAGTTCCTTGTGCGGACTTTTACGAACCTGACTACTACCACGGTACCGTCGAAGCCATCCCGCAGGTTGATGGCCTGTTTAGTGTATCCGATCTCTATGTGGAACAGGAAGGGAAAACGCTGAAGTTTGGCATTGGGACGACTGACCGGAGCAAATGGTACGTAGCGACGGGCGTCCTCAATTATCCTGTAACCCTGGTTTATGATAAAGGAAAGGTGACGCTTTACAGGGGAACCGACCAGTATGGTCCGACCGTGCTTGCACCCTTCGCGCGTACGGCCCCGTCCGCTGTTGCACCGCTCTATATTGGACGTAGCGCATCGCGAACTGAGAAATTTATCGGGCAGATGGACAATGTCACCCTCTACGGCCGCGCCCTGTCGGCCGAAGAAGTGCTGGCTTCAATCAAGAATCTATCCACCTATTTGTACCTGCCGTTGGATGAATTACCCAATGCCACCGTCTTTCGCAACCTTCCTACGGTCAGTACGTCCAATCCGGAGCCACGCGATTCTCCTGGTTTTTCTAGTGCTTCCTGTGCTGGCTCGGCCTGTCCCCTGACGGGGGTGGATGGGCGCCGTGGATATGCCGCGCAGTTCGATGGCAACGATGTGGTGACGTGGCGTGGCAGTGTGCCAATGACCAACTATGATGCTTCGCTCTGGTTCCGCACCGCGCAAAAAAACGGCATGATGTATGCTCTGACGGATGATGCCGGCAACACCTATGACCGGCTACTCTATCTAGATACAAGCGGGAACGTTTGCGCCTACCTGAAAAACCTGGCCAAATCGGAAACGATTTGTACTTCTGGCGTCAATTATGCTGACAACCAATGGCATTTCGTTGATCATCAAGTCGAATATACGAAATACGAGCCGCAACGATTGTATGTGGATGACATCAAGGCCGTGAAAGCCAGTGGCACCTTGAGCACCGGTCTCAATTCCGTGACGCAGGTGCGTTTGGGACAAGGCTTGAACAGCGTGGGAAATTTCGTCGGCTTGTTGGATGACGTGCGTGTGATTGATTACAACTCGACCAACCCTTCTCCACTCAACGATGCGCCTACCTTTCTCTTGCATTTGAACGAAGCGCCTGGCAGCACAGCGTTCACGAATGTGGGCACAGGCGGAAATCCGATCTGTGAGGGCGCGTGTCCCCAGGCGGGTGTCAAGGGGCCGGTGAGCCTGGCTGCGCAGTTCGATGTCACCCGCTCGCTAATGTTCACTCCCACTAGCGATCTGTTTGCTTATACTGTTGCTTTCTGGGCCAGGCGTGACAGGATGGATCAAGCGGACGTGTTATATGACCCCAAAAGTCCCAGCTTTAACCCGCACGTTGGCTTTGATGCAAACGGCCATTTTACCTGTGGCAATTACGGCGATACGACAGCAAGTGATGACGCCTTCGCTGACACCCAATGGGCGCACTGGGCCTGCGTCATTGAGGGGTACCAGACGACTGGCGATGCGCATATCAAGTTGTACCGAAATGGTTCTCTCATAAAAACCACCAGTCGACCAGGGCTAAGCGTTGGTGACCCTACGTTTGAGCACCTTCGTATTGGACAATTCAACGGCGCGCTGGATGAAGTGACTCTCTACCCCCGCACCCTCACCGATGTAGAGTTATACCGGCTGTACCTGTCGCAACGATCGACTGTCGAAGAACGCCAGGCCTTCGCCATCACGGTGGACCGCAATCCACCCACGTCCACTCTGCGTTCGACGACCCTCTACCGTCCTTTACGTGATGCCGTGCTGGATGTGAGCGCCGTCGATCAGCAGAGCGCCGTAGCGTTGGTGGAACTGGGCGTAAAGCAACCGGGTGACACTACCTTTTCCTTTACAGCGGCTCCTGCCTGCCGGGATGCCGAGATTGGCGTGGCCTGGTGTCCAACTTTTGCCCCCACTGGCGAGGGACGCTATGACGTTCAGACCCGCGCCACCGACGTCGTGGGCAATCGCGAGACGCCCGGCACAACGACCACGTTCTATGTGGATGGCACACCGCCTTTTATCGGTTCAACTACCGTCATCACCGATGCTTTGTTCACGCCCGATAATCGTCGGCTGACCTTCCCATTCACCTTCTCTGATCCTGCTATACCGGGTGGTCCTTCAACGGGAAGTGGGGTGATGGTGACACAGACCGCCACCTTTGCCCTGCAAGATCTTACCGGAGCTACCGTGGCAGGCGACTTGAGCTTTGCCAACCTTGGCAGCAATAACTGGAACCTCTACTACGATCTGCCCGGCGCGATCACACCGGGTACCTACACCGTAACGGTCAGCATTGAAGATGCAGTCGGCAATCGCAGCACCGCATACGCCCGCCGTATCCGTATCGACTCGGCGCTGCCTGCAGTCTCGCTCGACGCAGCCGGTCTCGCGCCTACGACCACCGTGGCGATCTCGACCACTGGCCTGCTGCAAGGCACGATCGATGTCTATCAGACCCCGCCCGGATCGTTGGTCTGGCTGCCCTTTGAAGAGGCGGCGGGTGCGGCAACGTTCCAGCAGAACTTTGCCTTAAGGCATCCCGCCTCGCAGTCAAGCACAGCCTCCGGTCAAGGTGCTGCGCTGGCCGTCGATGGCAATACCAACGGCACAGCAGCTTCGACCAACAACGAGCTCAATCCGTGGTGGCAAGTGGATCTATCGGATTTGCAGTTGATCAACTCGGTTGTAATCTCAGCGCCTGCGACGCTGAACAACGTGAATATCTTCCTGTCCGATCGGCCTTTCACCTCCACTACTCCAGCAGACGTTCAAAATGCGGACTACATCTGGCGCGCGTCGCTGGCATCACTGGGGACTGGCGGGGTAACCATCAACCGATCGGATTTTACGCGTCCCGGTTCAACCATCACCACCACATTGTTGGCGCGTTACCTGCGGATCCAACTCGGCATCACCGGCACACTGGCGTTGAATGAAGTGCAGGTTAACAATATCGGCGGTTCCTGTGCCACCTGTCCTGCGCTGGGTCAGAGCGGCGTGCGCGGCAATGCGGCTGCCTTTAATGGAGTGAATAATTTCATTTCCATGTCGCGCCCGGTGCAGGATGACTTCACCATTGCGTTCTGGCTGAAGAGCACTCAAACTTCAGGCAGTGATACCGACTGGTGGCAAGGCAGCGGTCTGGTCGATGGCGAATCTCCCGGTGTTGCCAATGATTTTGGCGTGTCCCTGGGCAATGGCAAGGTGTTGTTTGGCGTGGGCAATCCCGATGTTACTATCAAGAGCGAGCCGGTGGCCGATGGCGCGTGGCATCATGTGGCCGCCGTGCGTGAGAAATTTACCGGCGCGATGCGTCTGTATGTCGACGGCGTGTTGGTTAGCAGTGGAACCGGCAGCGTCAATAGCCTCACTGCGCCCGCCAATCTGCGCGTTGGCAGTCTTCAGACCAACAAGAACTTCTTTGCGGGAATGCTCGATGAAGTCCTTGTCTACGACCGCCCGTTGACGGCGAATGAAATCGCCCTGCTGGCGCGCTACAAAGTGTCTGGCGTCAAGGGTGTGGATGTCGCCTTCACGCCCATCGACGGTGGATCGCCCTTCTATAATGAGCAGCCTTTGTCCGGAACGGTATTGCAGTTGCCGTTGGACGACACCCCCCCACAGACGGGGACTGTCACGTTCAAGAATATTGCTGGCACTAACCTCAGTGTTACCTGCACGAGTTGTCCCATCGCCGGGCAATCTGGACCGCGCGGCAGAGCGATTAGCTTCGATGGCACCACACAGGCCCTGGAAGCAACGTTACCGACGAGCATGGCCGGTGATAAATCTTTCACGGTCGCCTTCTGGACGAAGTACTTGACCACTACCAACCGCGCATGGCTGATGGACTTCGGCCAGCAAACGACGCAACAAGCGGTTCATTGGCTTATCAACCCGGATGGTCAAACCCAGTTTGGGTTCTGGGCCGGCACGCAAAACCAGCCGAATTTGAGGGCTTATACAGGACAATGGGTACACCTTGCCACGGTGTATGATGCGGGCGACAAGACGCTCAAGACGTATCTGAATGGAGCCGAAGCCGATAGTGATTCGGTGAGCGGAATTCCCAACCTTCAGCCGTCAGGCGGTCTACGCTTGGGTAAACCGATAGGCGGCGAATCATATTACCGGGGCGGCCTCGATGATGTGCGCCTCTTCGATCATCCGCTCAGCGCAACTGAAGTGCGCGCCTTGTATCTGGGTAGTAATCCCGTGCTGGCGTTGAACTTTGAAAGTGAAAATCTGGCCGATGCCTCCGACTGGATGAGAAATGTTACTACTGTAGGTCATCCTCGCCCAACTTCTGGCAAGGTAGGCGGTAGCGCCTTGAGCTTCGACGGCGTGCAAGATGCGCTAGCTGTTACTCGTCCGGTGCAAGACGACTTCACGATCGCCTTTTGGTTCAGCAGTACACAAACCACCGGCGGTGCTGGCTATTGGTGGCAGGGCAACGGCCTGGTGGATGGCGAAGTCACCGGCGTCGCGGATGATTTTGGCGTGTCCCTGGGCGGTGGCAAAGTATTGTTTGGCGTGGGCAATCCCGATGTCTCGATCACGAGCGGACCGGTGGCCGATGGAACATGGCATCATGTAGCTGCTGTTCGTGAGAAAAATACCGGAGCCATACGCCTGTACATCGATGGCGACCTGGTGGGCAGTAACACCGGGAACACTAACCGTCTCATGGCGCCCGCCGACTTGAGTATCGGAAGTCTGCAATCGGGCAAGCAATTTTTCGCGGGAACGTTGGACGATGTGCAAATTTACCCGCGCGTGCTAACGGCGGAAGAAATCAAAGTTCTCACCTTCAAAGGCTGGCGGCCGGCCACCATGGCGCAGAGCGGAACCGATGTGGGCTTCAGTACCTGGACCTATGCCCTGCCCGTGGGACTGGAAGGAAACTACGCCATCGATCTGCGCGCCACCAATCAAGCCAATCAAACTCGCTATCTGCCTGCGCAATGGCAGGGTGGACTGGATACGACTGCGCCGCGTGCCACATTGTCTGCAGGCAGCGGTAGCCGAGTCCTAACGGCTCGCGATTTCAACCTGAATAAAGACAGCCTCAACTGTTCGCCGGGCGGCCCGATCGCAACCAGCAACTATCAATCGCCATGGTACGTCGCCCTGACGAGTGTGACACGCCCCTTCAGCCTCACGGCATCACCGTGCAACTACGATTCATCACAACTGCCCACAACGCGCCTCATTTGTGACTATGCCAACAACTGCGCCACTGGCAGTTCTGCCACACCAGGGTTACCCTCTGCACCTGCCACAGTGGGCAGCGCAGCCAGCCTCTACACTTCTGTGCTCACGCCAACGGCCCATACAACTTTGCTCACGATTAATCCAATTACGGTCGCCGGCTTCGCCAGTGCCGATCCAGACTATGTGCAAGCGATCACGCTGACCGTAAATGGTGCAGAAGTGGGCACGCAAGTCTTCGTCCCTGGAACCGTGACCAGCACCCTCTTCGGTATTCCTTGGGCACCGACAAATGATGGCGCTTATTTGCTTGAAGCAACCGCTCTCGACTCGACCGGGGCGATGGCAACTGCCGCGCCCGTGTTGGTCTACGTGGACACGCATGTGCCACAAGCCGACTTCGGTGCGTTGACTATCACTGCCACGGCTTACAGCAACGGCTTTATCAACTTCAGCGGGCCACTCACGGAGACCAATCCGACCAGTCTGCAACTGCAAGTCGGCAATACGGTCATTGATGCGCAAGCCAACGGCGCAACGTGGCTCGCACCGTGGCCGGTAGACATCAGCGCTTTGCCAGATGGTGTCACCTATCCTCTCGTTCTCACGGTGACTGATGTGGCGAACAACGTCGTCACGCGCACGGCGAATGCGCTGGTCGATGTACTCTCACCTGCGCCGGTCACGTTGAGGGTGACGGCGGACGGCGCACCTATCCCGATCGGTGGTACGTTGCCCAGCGTAACCTCTACGCTGTTGCTCACTTGGACACCCAGCAGTGACGGCAGCGGCATAGGCAATTACTCGGCGGGCTGGAATGTCTTCATCACCGACACCGTCAACGCCCACATGCAAGCAGTTGCGCCCGCAGCAACATTGCAGGGCAGTTTGAATCTCGGCGAAGGGCAGAAAGCGACGGCCATCCTCAATACTACCGATGCGCTCGGCAATGTTAATGCGCAAACGGTCGGTCCATTCTATGCCGAAAGCGCGCTGACGCCCGACTATGTTTCGACGACTCCCGATCCCACGACAGGCGCCGTATATCGCGGTTGGGCCAACCTGGGCTGCTCACTCGTAGGCACCGATGATCGCATTCTCGATCACGTTGATCCCAAGTCGACGCTCAACACCGCCCAGAATCTATACACCACCTGGAATGCCGATTCGCTGCGCTTGCTGTGGACAGGTGCGGACTGGAACACCGATGGCGATCTCTTCATCTATCTCGATACGCAAATGGGCGGATCCGATCGCGCGTACGATCCTTACGCTCAACGTGAAACCATTGTGCTGCTGCCCACCGACGGCGGCCTACCCATTCAGAGCAATGCGCCGCTCGCCGCGAAAGGCGAAGGTCTGTCGCCGCTGGCACAACGCTGGCAGGCGCAGCATCAACTCACCCGACCGCTCATGGCTGAAGCGGCTACTGCTCGCCCCTTCCGCGCCGACTACGTGGTGTGGGTCAAGAGCCAGTCAGAAGTGGCGCTGCTCAAATGGGACGAGGCGACGCATACCTGGCAGACAGTAGACGAACCGATCGGCTATGGTTACCATCTGGAAGACAACGTTCAATACACTGATGTACAGGTGCCCTTCAGCGTTATTGGCATCAGCGATCCATCGACCAGTCCGTTGTCGTTGCTGGCCTTCGCCAGCGAAGATGATATGCTACGCATCTGGGCAACGATCCCGAACAACAATCCCGCTAACAGCCCACGCCTGCGCGACTTCACCAAGACGCAAGTCGGACGACCGTTCGTGATGCTTAACACGTTAGCCTGGAACAAGGTTGCCGATGGGCAATGCCCCAACGGCACGCTGGCCGGAGCCGTACCCAATGGGCCTGTGGCAGCACAGGCCAGCACGCCGCCCTACACCAACGCCACACTGGACATCGGCCTGAACTCCGATCCGGCCGCACTAACGTATCGCCTGCTGGGCGACGGCCTGTTCGAAATCATGGGACAGCTAGCGCAATTTAGCGGGAATGCCAACTTTACGGCGGCACAGGCTGAGATGTGCGCCGCGAATCCTACTGCGCCTGAATGTGCCCGCACCAACTCGCCATTGGCAGCGGCCAAGGCCACAGCTAGCACCGATTATCCACTCAAGTCACAAGTGGAACCAAATCTGCCGGGCAAGTCGGCACGACCGGCGCTTAAGTCGAATGCGCCCACGGCACAACCGGAGTTCGACGCCAGCCTCAGTTTAAGCGATCAATTCAACACGGTCTTCCCACCAGTAGGCAACGGACAGGCGGTCACCTACACCTTCCACTTGACCAACCGTGGCACGACGACGGCTACACAGATCATCATCGATGCGTTGACCTATGGTCCATTGCGCTTGCCCGCCGGCACACCTCACTCCGATGCCAACGGCCAGTTCTACTCGTTGGTGCAAAACATCGGCGACCTGGCCCCCGGCGCGGAAACGACGGTCAACATCGCCGGACAAATCGACTACAGCTTCGATGCAGGCAACCTGGGCGCAGGTCTCGCCAACCTCGATGTCGTCGTCTACGATAGTCGTGGCACGGCATTCTCTAATCAACTCGACTGGGCCTTTATCACCTATCAACTCGATCAGTCAGGGCCGCTTACCATCTTGCAGCCAGATAACCTGCTGATCCACACAGGGACCAATTCGATCACGGGTCGCGTCTTCGATGCCTCGTCCGTGCCGAATGTCACGTTGGAGGTGCGCGACCCAATCGGGAGTATCACCACCGTCAATTGTGCTCGACCCGATCCGACATCTGTTGCCTGGTCATGTGATTGGGATGCGGGAGCCGCCAACAATGGTGACACGTTCAGTGTGCGCGCCCGCGCGACAGACGCCTACGGCCAGAGCGGTGATTGGACGCACTGGATCAACTTCACGGTCGACCATGTCGTTCCGGCGGCGGCGTTTGATGCCACGACCAATGCCAATCTGTCTGATGGTCTGATCGGGCTGAACGAAGCCACGTTGTCCGGCGAGATCACCGATAACCGATCGGGCAGCGCGGTGGACGCGTGTTACTTGAACAGCGCCAATGAAGAAATCTGCCAGCAGATTCCGGCCGCGGCTGAAGGTCAGCCGCAAACGACCTTCACGGACGATGACATTCCGGCACAGCCGCTGCCGTTGGGCGCGGGACAGGGCTGCTACACTGGCAACGAGATCTATCGGTTCATCACGGTGTCTGACACGTTTACGATCGCCAATGTGCAGGTCGGCTTGAATATCAGCCATCCGTATCGTTATGATGTCAGCGCCTGGCTGCAGTCGCCGTCGGGCACGTGGACGCCGTTGCTATGGAATGCCGCGCCGCAGACGCAGAACGTCAACGTGCTGTTAAGCGATGCCGCGCCGCTTGATTATGCCGCCGATCGATCCAACCATGATGCCAGCGGACCCTACTACGATCGATCGCTGCGCCCCGCTGGCCCGCTCAGCGTCTTCCGAGGTGAACCGGCGCAAGGTCAATGGCTGCTGATGCTGTGCGACTACTATCCGCCGCAAGACGATGGCACGTACAATCGAGCGCAGTTGATCTTTACAGCCGATACCCTGCCGCAGAACGTCGCCGCGCACTGGAGCTATCGCTATGACTTCACCGGCGATGTTGATCACGCCGGCCCCATCACCCTCCACTTCTATGGTGTGGACAGCGTGGGCAACCGATCAACCACGCCACTCACCACGACTTTCTACGTCGATAATGTCGCGCCCGTTATCACGGTCACGCAAGTGATCACCACCATGGTCTACACCATCGACGCGGCCGGCTTGTTTACGGGAAGAGTGAGCGATGGCAGTGCGGTGACAGCGCTCTTCGCTGATGTGCAAAGCCCCTCAGGCGCGCTCTACAACGCACCGATCGCCGTCACCAATGGAGCATGGAGTTTTGCGACCACATTGGACGAACCAGGCCGATATGCTTTTCACATCAACGCCATCGATGCCGCTGGCAACGTCAGTCAGAGCGGCGAATACTTCATCGCTGTCGGGCAGCCAGCGGTTTATCCCATCTATCTGCCCTTACTGTTACGCAACAAGACAGCGGCGCAGCCAGCAGTTTATCCCATCTATCTGCCCTTACTGTTACGCAACAAGACAGCGGCGCAGCAATCTGTGTCAGAGGAGTTACCAACCGAGACGCCTGTCCCAACAGCAACTGTTGAGCCAACGCCGACCGCGACCAAAGCCTCAGCGATCGAAGGCAACAGCACACCCACTCCGGTCGACACACCCACACTGGAGATCACGCCCGCGTCGACTGGAACCCTTGCTCCTGACGGATCGCTCGAGATCAAGCCACCGGAATCGGCGCCCCCCCCTCCTATAGCGCCTGTCACGAGTTATCATCTATATGACTTGTGGGCGGGCGAATTGCTGAATTCGCCGCACGCCTAGGCGAGAATCAAGATGCCTGTCTTCGCGCGATTACGCTGTGATGGCAGGCATCTCCCTTATATATCCACCTAATCCATAAGAGGTTGCCATGGCTCATTCACATTCCACTTCCCTGTTACGCACGGCCTCAGCCGGATTGTTAATCGCTGGCTTGATCTATGCCTCGTTCGGTACGCTGTTGATAGGCGTGCCTCGATCGGCGAGGGCCGCGCCCGCGACGGCCATCGTCGTTACCACCAATGCCGACGACTCGATCGTGAATGGTAACTGCACGCTGCGCGAAGCGATTCAAGCCGCGAACACGGATGCCGCAGTGGATGCCTGCGCCGCAGGCAGCGGCGCAGACACGATCACCTTTGCCGGAAACTACACGATCGTGTTAGGCAGCATACTGAATGTTGCACAGAGCCTGACACTCGATGGCAGTGGTCATACAGTGATATTGGACGGCAATCATGCGGTGGGCGTTTTGAATGCGACAGCGCCCATCACTGTTAGATATTTAA
Organism: Anaerolineae bacterium; assembly: GCA_003154115.1. Taxonomy (GTDB): domain Bacteria; phylum Chloroflexota; class Anaerolineae; order Fen-1058; family Fen-1058; genus Fen-1058. The sequence continues at coordinate 6,071 of PMCF01000093.1, read as the reverse complement.
CCATCCAGAATGGTGGTGGTGTCACGACAGGTGGTGGCTTAAGTGTCAATGCCGATGCGACGATTGATCATGTCACCTTTTTGAACAATCAGGCCAGCATGCAGGGTGGAGGTCTGTATGCGAACGCGCCAGTGACCATTACTTACAGTTCCTTTACGGGCAACCAAGTCACTGTTTATAGTCCCAGCGCCTATGGCGGCGCAGTGCACTTTGGCGATCAAGCCACAGTCAGCAACACAACTTTTAACGACAATTCCTCTGCTAACTATGGCGGTGCCTTTACGACTGAACCCGGCAATGGGCCTCTCCTCGTCATGATTAGCGGAAGTACTTTTATCAGCAACACCGCGCAGACTGGCGGCGCTATCGTGACATGGGATCCGCTCAGCGTGATCAATTCCACATTTAGTGGCAACACGGCGTCCGGTAGCGCAACGTCTGGCGGTGCCATGGCACTTGCCTATACCACTAGCATTACGAATGCGACCATTTCCGACAGTACTGGCAGCGGTATTCAAGGGAGCGGTCCAGTCAGTCTTGTCAACACGATCATTGCCAATTCGTTGACAGGTTCCGACTGCACCGCCACGGTGGGAACCAATCTGAACAATTTGTTCGAAGATGGTACCTGTTCTCCCAGCGTGTCAGGCGATCCGCTGCTTGGCTCGCTTGCCAACAATGGTGGTTCCACACAGACGTTTGCACTCTTGCCTGGTTCTCCAGCGCTCGATGCGGGTGATAATGCCGCCTGCCCGGCCACTGATCAGCGCGGTGTGGCTCGTCCCCAGAACGGTGTCTGCGACATTGGCGCATTCGAGTCTACGATCCAGCCAGGCCCCAACTTCCAAGTCAATTCCACTGCCGACACGGATGACGGAGTATGTGATTTTGCGCCAGCGAGTACATGCACCTTGCGTGAAGCGATGAATGCGGCAAATGCGCGCAACGGCGCAGATACTATCACGTTTGCGGTGAATGGCACCATTAGTCTAAGCTCAACTCTGCCTTTTATCACCGAAGCATTGACGATTGATGGAACAGGCCACGCGATTACATTAGACGGCAACAATGCAGTGCGCGTGATGGTAGTTAGCTGGAGTGTGCCAGTGACTGTCACCACATTCACCATCAAGAATGGTCTAGCGAACACCGCTGTAGGGATCGTGGCGAAGGCCGGTGGTGGCATTTTGAATCTTGGCAACTTGGTTGTCGATAAGAGCACCTTCAGTAACAACACGGCTGTAGATTTTGGTGGCGCCCTCAACAATTACACCGGTGCCTTGATCGTAACGAACAGCACCTTCTCGGGCAACAGCGCCAACAACAGTGGCGGTGGTATTTTTGCCGATGGCACGGTCACCGTCACCAATAGCACCTTCTCGGGCAACAGTGCCCTTAATACCGGCGGCGGCGTCACTCGCAACACGGGCACCATGACGCTGCGCAATACGATTGTTGCTAGCTCTTCCTCTGGGGGCAACTGTGCGGGTGTCATCACGAACGGCGGCAATAACCTTGATAGCGGCACAACTTGCGGTTTTGGTTCGGCTAACGGTTCATATAGTAATGTGAATTCGCGTCTGGCTCCGCTCGCCGACTATGGCGGCTCCACTGCAACCTTTGCTCTATTACCGGGCTCGCCAGCGATTGATGCTGGGAACGTCACCACCTGTGCGGCGACCGATCAGCGTGGTGTAGCCCGTTCGCTATACGGTGCCTGCGACAGTGGTGCGTTTGAATCGCGCGGCTTCATGCTGATCAAGATCAGCGGCGACGATCAATCGACAGCACCGAATGCCACATTCTCTGTACCGCTGGTTGCAACCGTCAGCAGTGCGTATGGCGAACCAGTCGATAGTGGTCAAGTCACCTTCGTCGGTCCAGCGAGTGGCCCATCTCTCACACCAATCACGTCGACAGCCATTATTGTCGGTGGCCTGGCGTCGATCAATGTCACCGCCAACGGTATTAACGGCGGCCCTTATGCGGTCACAGCCAGCGCACGCGGCACAACGCCCGTGATCTACACCTTGCTCAACAATAGCGCGCCCACACTTGGTATCATTGGCGATCAGACAACAGCCGAAGATGTTACGCGTGGCCCGATTCCCTTGTCGATCACTGACATCGGTTCACCAGCTAACGAGATCATCGTGACGGGCACATCATCCAACCCGGTCTTGGTCCCGAATAGCGATATCCTTTTTAATGGTAGTGGCACAAACCGATCGATCTCGCTGATACCTGCATCCAATCAGTTCGGCAGCGCCCAGATCGCCATCACGGTGAGCGACGGGTATGCCAGTACGCAGCGCTCATTCAATTTCACGGTTACACCCGCGAATGATGCGCCGGACTCGATCGGGCTGAGCAGTTCGATCGTGTCGGAGAATCAACCGATCGGCACGGCGATCGGCACGTTGTCTACCGTCGATGTCGATCCCGGCGATACGCACACTTTCACTTTCGCGGCAGGCGCTGGCGATGCAGACAATGCTGCTTTTCAGATTACGCAAAACGTGCTTAAAACCAATGCGGTATTCGACTACGAAACGCGCAATGCCTATTCGATCCGCTTACGCGCCACGGACAGCGGCGGCCTGAGTGTGGAGCGGTCATTCACGATCTCTGTAACGAACGTGAATGATCCGCCGACCGCACAACCCGACTTTGCCACGACGACGTCAGGCCAGAGTATTACAGTTACGGTGTTGGCAAACGATACTGATCAAGATGCGAATCCACTTCAAGTGGTCGGCGTGGGTACACCGACGAGCGGTGTGGCGAGTCTCAATGGCAACCTGGTGATCTACACTCCACCTCTGGGTTTTGTCGGGACCGTCACGTTCACATACACCGTGAGCGACGCGCAGGGCGGCTTTGATTCTGCGCTGGTGACGATCCTGATCACTCCGGGCACATCGCCGCTCGTCATCATTGCGCCCGATGTTGTGACGACCACGGAAGATACGCCCGTATTGATTTCGCCGTTGGTGAATGACAGCGCACCACAGACTCTGTCTCTCGCTTTTGTGGAACCGACTAACGGCGGTACGGCGAGCATTATCGGCACACAACTTCTCTTCACGCCAACGCTCAACTTCAATGGTGTGACCACCTTCACGTATGCCGCATTGGCTGGAACGGCAGGCGGCGGCCAGGCGGTTATCACGGTTACCGTGCTGCCGGTCAATGATCCGCCTGTGGCTGGGAATGATAGCGCCATCACTCCTGAAGAGACGCCGGTTACGATCAATCTGCTGCTTAACGGTACTGATGTGGACGGCGACCCGATAACGTTGGTGAATGTGAATCAGGGGCTGCATGGTTTGGTGGAAATATCTGGTACGGGCGTCATAACCTACACACCTTTCGCGGGCTATCATGGCCCCGATCAGCTGTCATACGACATCAGCGATGGACAAGGCGGCATAGCGACCGGTCTGGTCGAAATCAATGTCACTGAGGTCAATCGTCCACCGGTTGCCGCGCGTGATGACGTATTGGCGGACGAAGATACTCCGGTGGCGATCGATGTGTTGGCGAACGACACCGATCCCAACAGCGGTGACACACTGCAAGTCGTAAATGTGACTCAGGCACAAAGCGGCACGGTGACATTGTTGCCCAATGGTCTGGTGCAATATCTGCCGGATGCCGATTATAACGGCCCTGATCGCTTTGCATATACGATCGCAGACAACAGAGGTCTAACCTCGATTGCTTCTGTCAGCTTGACGGTGCGACCCGTGCTCGATGTGCCGCTGCCGAATCCAGTGACCGGCGCGACCAATGCCAATCAGCCGACTGGCATCAACGTTTTGAGCCAAACGGTCAATGCCGATAACTTGCCACTGAACATCACCGGTTACACACAGCCTCAAAGCGGCACGGTGACGCTGCAACCCAACGGAACGTTCTGGTTTACACCGACCACAGGGTTCCAGGGTTTCACTGAATTCACGTACACTCTGGGAATCTCAGGCACGGCTCTGAAAGCAGAGCGGAGTGGTTTCGCGCCACAGGCCGATCGGTCGGCGCGCGTCACCATCGCAGTGGGCAATATTACCGACACTGCCACCATCATCAGCAAAACCGCAGATTTGTCGGCTGGCACACGCACCCAGTTGAATCCGTTGGCAAATGTGAATTGCCAAACGGCGCGGCCCATCACCAACAGGCCTAGTGGCCTGGCCAATCTCGTATTGATTGGCTTGCAACGGCGCATTGGCTTGGCCGCCGCCAATCCCGATGGTACAGTATCGTATACACCGCCGCCGGGCTTCAGTGGCACCGATGTCGTTACTTATACGGTCAGCGATGGTGCTGGCTGCTATGGAACAGGCGTTATCACGGTTACAGTGCTGGCCGTGCCACGTCCACCCAACGCCATCGATGATCTGGTCGCAGGCACCGAAGATACACCTATGACGATCGCGGTTGCCGCTAACGATTACGATCTCAGCGGCAGCCCGATCACCGTGACAGCAGTAAGCCAGCCTGCGCACGGGCAAACAAGCCTCAATCCGAATGGCACGGTGGCGTATACGCCGACACTGGATTTTTACGGAATCGATCAGCTGTCATACACGATCGTGAACGCGCGAGGGTTGACGGGGCTTGGAACGGCGTATGTGGTGATCGCCAATGTCAATGATCCGCCAGTGGCGCGCAATGATCTGGCGCTGGTGATGGAGGATACACCTACGATCATTCCCGTGACAGCCAACGACACTGATCCCGACGGGGATTTGCTCACGGTCACGCCGGGGCAGCCATCACATGGTATGGTGACTGTCACACCGTTGGGCACATTGTGGTATCGTCCTGTCGCCAATTACAATGGCACCGATGTGATGACCTATACGGTGAATGACGGTCATGGCGGTATGGCAACGGCTGTAGTATCAATCAACATCACGCCGGTGAACGATCCGCCAGTAGCGATTACGGATACCACCACCATCACCGGCGGCCAATCGATTTGGATCGACGCGTTGGCGAATGACTTCGATGTTGATAGTCCGCATTTATTGTTGACCGATGTAGGTGCTTCGAGCGGCACAGCCTATATTCAAAACAATCTAATTCGGTATATACCGCTCCCTGGTTCCGCTCGTATCGATACCCTGACTTACGTCGTTTCAGATGAGCAAGGCGGCCAAGCTACAGGTACCGTTGTGGTCACTGTGCTGGCAACACCGCCGACGGTTTATACGTTATTCTTGCCGCTGCTGCGGCGCTGAAATGCTTTTGCATCAGAAGAAACTCAAAAGTGCTAGCGTTGGCCGTTTGAACTTTGAAAAGAGATGTTAACGGGTAAGACTACTGGGGTAAAGTTTTCTTGTCCTTCTCAAACAACAGACGCCGGCGGCCTATCGCCAGAGACGCATCGAGAGCACGCAGACAATCGAGCTGGTAAGAATACGGCACAATCTTATCGCCCTTGAAGCGAAAGCGTGTGGGATGCGGCACATCTGTCAGCGATTGAAAGACATCGCCTCGTCAGTGCTGCTTCAGATTGGCGCGCCGTTCTAGATCGGCTTGCGTGGGCAAGCCCAAGATCGGATGGGCGTTGCCGTCAGCGGCAGCCTCTTCGATGGAGACCTGCGCCTTATCCTCAATGCTCCAATCGGCTTCACGCAATAGGCGATCGATGATGATCCGGGCGTCAGCTTCGTTTGGCATGGCACGCTCGCCAAGGTAGGATAACGACGAGAGTAAGTTTAGGGGTAGATGCAGCAAGTGTCAAATCGTAATCGGTAGCCGTCACGGCCCGGTAATTAAGCCCTGTAAATACTCGAACGTCTGCACTGATCCATGCGCGGAAATCCACGTCTTCTGCCACCAGCCACCGTCCCGCAAGCGCAGCGTTTCCAGATCGGCGGTGATGCCCGACACGCCCGATACTCGACAACTCTGAATCAATTTGTCACGCACGGCCTCAGTGCGCGCAATGATGGCGGCGGAGCCCTGCCCCCGCTGCGCCGCGTGCCACTTGTCCCATTGCTTTCCTTCCGTGCGCCAGCGACTTTCGACTTCGACATATACTGCCCACGGGCATAAATTGC
>PMCF01000044.1 GCA_003154115.1 Anaerolineae bacterium | reverse complement strand
TGATAATTGTCCGGTGAACACTACCCGTTACATGGACGATGCACAGCAGCCGTGGGACATTCCGGGCAAAGAGGCGCACCCGGTCGTCAACGTAAGCTGGTATCAGTCGCGCAATTATGCGCGCTGGGCCGCGATGCGTTTGCTGACCGAGGCCGAATGGGAGAAGGCGGCGAGTTGGGAGTCAGTAAACAGTGATCAGTCTTCAGGAAACAGTGGGCAGTTATCAGTGCTCCGTAAACTGGCGTCAATGGTCAGCGAGCAGGCGGCGGGTGGTAAGAAGCGTGTCTATCCGTGGGGCGATGAGTTCGACAAAAACAGATGCAACACCAACGAGTCCGGCATTGGGACGACAACACCAGTGGGGCAGTATTCGCCGCAGGGCGATAGCCCGTATGGTTGCGCGGACATGGCGGGCAATGTGTGGGAGTGGACGAGTTCGTTACTGGCTAGCTATCCCTATCGGGCCGACGATGGCCGCGAAGATCAATCGTCTTCAGATCCCCGGATGCAGCGCGGCGGTGCCTTCGGCTATGAAGCGTCGAACGCGCGCTGTGCTGACCGCTTCGACAGCTCCCCGGACGGCTGGAGCAACAGCGGGTTTCGTTGTGGGGTGGGGGCGGCAGAAGAATAGTGGTCAGTTGATAGTGGTCAGTGGTCAGTAGAAAGCCCGAGCGAAGACGAGGATCAATGAACACAACGACAATCCCTGAAATTGAAGAGATTTTGAATAACCACACGTTGGCTTTGTTTCTTGGTGCAGACTTGCCGCGTGAAGTGACGGGGTTGCCCTCGCGCGCTGATCTCGCACGTGACATGGCGCGGCGTTATAAGCTAGATGAATCGCTCTCGCTGGCCGATGTCGCGCAGCGGGTCAGCCAGGCGGGCAATCGCTTTGAATTCACGGACTTCATTCGCAACGCGCTGGACACGGCGGGCAAGTCACCCTCGGCGTTTCATCAAGGCATTGTGGCGTTAGTGAAAGAGCATGGCATCGACACCATCATCACCACGGCCTACGACAACTTACTCGAAGTCGCGTTTCAGCAAGCAGGCGTAGGCATCAATCGCGTGGTGCGCGGCAGCGATGTCAGTTTCATTCGGCCTGATCGCCCGACGTTGATCAAACTCTACGGCGACGCGCAGCAGCCGGAGACGCTCGTCGTGACGGATCGGGATCACTCGCAATTGCTGCGTGATCGTGACAAGGAAGATGTGATTGATGAAGTGCGCCGCGCCTTCAAGCGCAACACGATCCTGTTCTACGGCTACGACCTCAGCGATCCGGATTTCAAATTCTTGTTCGATCAGATCGCGGAGAGCAAATTCGCGCGATTGGCTTATGCGGTGTGGCCGCCGAAGGTGTCGGAAGCGGATGTCCGCATGTGGCGGGATCGTGGTATCGTGATTTTGAAAGAGGATCCGCTGAGTGTGCTAGGCCCCAAGATGGAATCCGCCGTGTCGTTCGATGTCGCAGAAACGAAATCGGCCACGACCCGCAGTGGTGGAATCGATCTGGAAGCAGAGCAAGTCAACGTGAATGGCGATGTGGTAGGCCGTGACAAAGTGGTTTCGGCCGGCGGGCACATCATCCATGCTGAACCGGGTTCGACGGTCATCATCAACGATAGGCCGCAAACGCCTGAACCGGCGAGCAAAGCGATCATGCCGATCGACGTGCAAACTCTACGCATCGATGCCGCCGTGCCGGAATCCGTCGTCGTCGGTCGTGTCTTCGATCTCGCCGTGGCCGTGCGGCAGCTGATCTCGCCGCTGCTCGCCGTGAAAGACCTGAAGCATGTGGAATCGGGCGAAGTGCAGACGACGTGGGAAGCGGGCACGCCGTTGATCAATTTGCGTCTGGAAGTCGATGCGCCCGACTGCGAAATCGAGGGCAAGCGCAGCATTCCCTTTCGGCTGGTGCGTGGCAAAGACTCGCCGCTGTTCTACTTCCGGCTTAAGCCCACGCGCGTGGGCGACCTCAGCATTGTCGTGACCGTCTATCAAGACGACTACTGGCTGGGCAGCGCGCGCGTCAATACCGTCGCCGCCGATCAAACGTCGACGCCCGCCGGGAAAGTGCAGATCACCGTGTCGAGCCAGCCGTTGTGGCTGGACTGCGAAGTGCGCCTGTACGATCGATCCGAAGCAGGCTTTAAGGTTGAACTGACCCTGAACGGCGAACAAGTCATCGAAGGGTGGATGTCGGCCAACGTTTTGTCTTTCATTCCGAGCGGCGATCCACGCGAAGACGGCCAGCGCCTCTTCAACCTGCTCTTTGCTGATCCGAATCTGCGTGAGGTCTGGGGTGAAGCGCGCGGTCGATCGCGACAGCGCCGTTTACGGCTGCGCATCGATCCGCGGGAACTGCGCGGCCTGCCGTGGGAACTGCTGCGCGACGACGATGATGTGCTGTCCGCTGCTGCGCATACGCCCTTCTCGCGTTATCTGCCGACCGATCAAGCGTGGGGCGGGGCCATCGCCGCGCGACCGATCCGGGTGCTGGCGGTCATCTCTAATCCGATCGATCTGCAAGCGAAATATGGTCTTCCGCAGGCCGAGGTGGAATTGGAAGAGAAGACGTTGCGTGAAACGCTACGCCTCACCCCCGGCCCCTCTCCTGAAATCACACAGCAGATTTCAGGAGAGGGGAGTGGCCGCTCCCCCTCTCCCGAAATAGCCTCTTCGTTTCGGGAGAGGGGGCTGGGGGGTGAGGTGAGGCTCACCTTCCTCTCTCCGCCCATCACCCTCGAACGGCTGGAGGATGAATTGCGCCAGGGCTATCACATCCTGCACTTCATCGGGCATGGCGGATTCAACACCAAAGATCGGCAAGCCGCGCTGTATTTGCAAAAGGACGACACGACGACTCAACGTGTATCCGACAAAGAATTTGCGGGGATGCTCAGGCGGTTGTCCAATCCTCCGCAGTTGATCGTGCTGGCCGCGTGCCAGAGCGCGACGCAATCCATGCAAGAGGCGTTCAGCGGCCTAGGCCCGCAGTTGGTGAAGATCGGCGTGCCGGCGGTGATCGCCATGCAGGACAACGTCACCGTGCTCACGGCGCGCAAGTTCGGCGCCAAGTTCTATCGGCGCTTGCTGGAACATGGCACAGTCGATCTGGCCATGAACGAAGCGCGCAGCACCCTCCTCAGCAACGGGCGCTATGATGCTGCCGTGCCGGTGTTGTTCATGCGGTTGAGGGACGGTCGCTTGTGGGGCGAGGTTCCGGCTCAGCCCGCACCGATCGCGCCCGCTTCATCACGGTCCGCCTCGGCGTTGACGTCGTCTTTGACGAGGGACGAGCGTGAATCACTGGAACGGCAACTTCAATCGGCGCGCGAGAACCTGCGCTTGATCGAAGAGCGCAAATCCGAATACGTGTTGGGCGTCGAGGTGCCGCTGCAATTAGAGAAAGAAGAACGGCGCTTGAAAGAACGCCTGGCCGAACTGGAAACGAAACTTCGCGGATGACGCCGCCCCTCTCCCGAAACGGCCGCTTCGTTTCGGGAGAGGGGCGGGGGTGAGGGAGGGATGAGATGGATCGGGAACCCAACGCGCGGCAAGTTGCCTCATTGCAAAGACAACTCGCGCTCAATCCCTTTCAACGTGAAGGTTAGGCCGGTGAAAGTGAAATGGGATCGATTGGCACCTTGCGTGAATCCGATCTGCACGCGGCGCTGAAGCGGCATTACGCCCGCCCATCCGATCAGATCGAAGTCGCCGTCGACGGCTATGTGATCGACCTCGTGCGTCGCAACGAGTTGCGCGGCGACGAATTGATCGAGATTCAGACGCGCCACTTCGCGGCGTTGAAGCGCAAACTGTCGCAGCTGCTAAAAACTCATCGGGTGAGGTTGATCTATCCGATCGCGCAGGCCAAATGGATCGCGCGCGTGAAGGCCGACGGGCACACGCTCATCGGCCGACGCAAATCGCCGCGACGTGGCGCGGTGGAAGATGTCTTCGTGGAATTGGTGAGCCTGCCGGAGTTGATGGCGCATCCCAACTTCACGCTGGAAGTGGTGTTGATTCACGAAGAAGAAGTGCGCTGTCCGTATTCGGGCCGGAAGCGCTATCGGGCGCGCGCGTGGCGCGTGTGCCAGCGGCGGTTGTTGAGCGTGATCGAATCGATCGAATTCGCTGCGCCGTCCGATTTTCAGCGCTTCATTCCGGCCGATCTGCCCGCGCCCTTCACCAGCGCTGAACTGGCAAAGGCTTTGCAGCGTCCCGCTTACCTCGCTCACAAGATCACGTACTGCTTGCGCAAGATGGGTGTTCTGACAGTCGTCGGAAAGCGGCAGCGCGCGTGGTTGTATGCGCTGACGGATTAGCGGCTCTTCCGAATTGGACGGGATAAACGCCAGCTCAGAAACCGGGTTTCTCCGCGTTAATCGTTCCATTCCTTCTGAACTGGAGAAACCCGGTTTCTAACTGGTAGTGGTTGAATGAAAGGGTGTGGCTAAACTCAGTTGATCGCCAATGTAAGGGCAGGGCCTTGCGCCTGCCCAAATGCGGGCGACCGCGAGGGTCGCCCCTACGGCTCAACCAGATTTAGCCACACCCGAATGAAAAGACCTCGGTCGTGTGCCGAGGTCTCTTATCACTTACAACTGGAATCCCCCTTCAGCGGGAATGACTTTTTGTTGAAAGCCGCTGACATACCCTTCCAGCTTTTGACGCAGCTCCAGCCAATCGGAGCCATGGATAATCTTATCCATCGTGCCCAGATCGGGTGCCAAGCCTCCTGCCTGAATCTGCGGGCAGTCGCCGTAAGCCGTAAACCAGACTTCCGTCGGCTGCAAGCCCAGGCGGAGCAGACCGGGCACAAATTCCTGAATCACAAATTGGAAATACTCTGCTTCGTTGCCGGATTGAATGTCCCAGCTCATCAACAGTTTAACCATGGTGTTCATGTCCTAAAGGCGGGTAGCTACACAGAGATTGTACCACGCGATCAGGGAGTGCCCACCTGTTGCAACACCTTGTTACATTGGTCCTGGAGTGGGCCCGGCTGGCTGGTTTGCACACATTGGTTCAGAGCTTTCGAGGCTTCGATCTTGTTGCCCTGCAGGGCATAAGCTTGACCCAGGGCCAGCCACGTTTCGGCCTGATCGGGCTTGAGGCTGGCGGCTTTTTGCAAGGTGCTAACGGCCTTGTCCGTGTTTTTGCGCGCCAGATAGACATTGCCCAGCCCCGTGTAAGCAGCCGCTAGATCGGGTTTCAGTTGAATGGATTGATTGAAGGCCTTTTCCGCATCGTCGAGTTTGTTCTGCTGCACGTAGGTTGCGCCGAGCATGTACTGCGTCTCGGCGTCTTTGGGATCGATCTCCAGTGCCTTCTTTAATTCCGTCACGGCATCGTCGAAACGGCCCGCTTGATAGTACACCACGCCGATGTTAGTATGGGCCGCGGCCTTATCGGGCTGGATCTGCAGCACCGTCTGGTAGACCGCCAGCGCCTCATCGAGTTGGTTCAGCGAAGCGTGCGCGTTACCGACCAGCATCAGTTCATCCACATCCTTTGATTCAAGTGGCAGCGCTGCTTTGGGATCGAGCGAGAACCCGGCCAGGAATTGCTGTGTGGCATCGTCCTTGCGTTGAGCGCGGAAGTAAGCCTGCCCCAACAGCAGATGGGCCTCGGCCGAACCGGGCGTGGTTCCTACGGCTTTTTCCAGGCTCGCAATCGCGGTGGCCGTATCCCCCGCTTGCAACGCCGCGCGTTCGGTGGCAAATGCTTGCGATACAGTGGCGGCAGGTGTGACCGCCCCGGTTGCGACGGGCGCAGGGGCCGGAGCCGAGTTGCACGCAGCCAGCGCCAGCACGACCAAACTGGTTAGAACTGCCAAGATGACTTTGCGCATCATTCTTCCTTGCTCTTCAATTCCAACAGGACAATCTGGGTCTCGTCCGGCAAACCGCCGCGGCTGACCTTCAGTACTTCTTGCGGTGGCACTTTGTCGAGCCCCATCTCCTTCAGGAACTTGCCCACCGGATCGAGTGTGGCGGTACTGTCGGGCACATGATAATGCATGGGGATGACGATGTGCGGCTCCAGTAGGCTCACCACTTCCGAGGCTTGTGAAGCATTGAGGCTTTCGCCCCCGCCGACGGGGATCAGCAGCACGTCCACTTCGCCCAGTGCTTCTTCGACCTGCGCCTGAGTGGGCACGATGCTCAAATCGCCCAGGTGGCAAATCGTCAGGTCTTCAAACTCGAACAGGAAGACGGTGTTACGCGGCCCGCTGACTGCCTCCTTCTTTTTGCGATCGCCGCGCAATTCCAGGCCCGTGACAAACACCGACGAGACTTCATATTCGCCGGGGCCGGTCAAGACCCGAAAGTCGCCTTTCACGCCTTTGACGTAGTTGTGATCCTCGGCGTCATGACTGACCGTCACGATGTCGGCGCGCACGCGCACCAGATTCAGGCCTAAGTCCTTGCCATACGGATCCGTCACCACGGTGGCAGCGCGATCGCGCAGACGAAAACAACTGTGACCCAACCAAGTGATTTCAACCGGCATAAATCTCTCCATTGCTTAAAAAGGTTAGCGCGGGTATTATACCCTAAAGGGAGCAGAGAGCGTATGAACGATGTGGACCTGATCGTGAAACCGTATCTTACCGGCACCGGCCGCCTGGAAGTCATGGGCGACCTGACCCGCCTGATCGTGCCGTCTGCCACGCGCGTGCACTACAGCGATGCCCAACTCGACGATCATACCATCTACCCCGATCGATCGTTGATCCACCGTCCGCCGCTGCGCGTCACACTTCGCGCGCGCTTCTCGAGTACTTCGTTGTTGGGCACAGCCGGTTTTGGCTTCTGGAATCATCCCCTCTTCGCGCCCAGCAATCCCCTGCCTTTGCCGCGCGCCATCTGGTTCTTCTATGCGTCCGCGCCGTCGCACATGGATCTGGCTATGGATGTGCCAGGCTACGGCTGGAAAGCGGCGATGATCGATGCGACCACGCTTGGCGCGTTAGCAATGACGCCGCTGGCCTTGCCGGTAGTGTTGCTTAATCGATCGGAGCGTTGGTATCGCCGCGTGTGGCCCTTCGTGCAGCGGAATCTCACGATTACGGAAAAACTGCTGCCGCTTGAGCTCATGCCCGATTGGCACACCTACTCGATCGAGTGGGGGCGTCATCACGCGCGCTTCCTGGTCGACGACGCGATCGTGCTGGACTGTCGCGATCGAGCGCCGCAGGGGCCGATGTGCTTTGTCGCGTGGGTGGACAATCGGTTGGCCGTGGTCACTCCTACCGGCACGTTCCAGTTCGGGCTGTTCAAGGTCGATCAACCGCAGTGGTTGGAAATCGAAGATCTGCCCATCGTGGAATGAACAAAAAACGTTACTGCTCAGCCGTCATTCCCGCGAAGGCGGGACCTTCGGCAGCCGCCGACAGTGGATTCCCGCCTTCGCGGGAATGACCTTGCACAGTCCGGCGTTCTGGCTGAGTAGTTACCAAAAAACTTGCGAAAGCCAGTTCGGTCCTCGCAAGTTCTTGATAGCATCAGTGGTGATCTAGAATTCTGCGGTGATCAAGACTGGCCCTTCGGCTTTAGTCTGGCCGGGGCGCGGCTCTTTGGTGACTTGCATCTTGTCGTACCCGCCGCCTTCCGGCATCTTCCACGCCCACACTCCGGCGCCATTCGCATCGACTTTGAACGTCGTGCCGGGCGTCACCTCGCCGGTCTGCGTATTGATCCACCAGCATTGATACACGCTGTCGCCTTCCAACGGCGGCAAACCAGTTACGGCCATCGCGACGTTATCGGTAGAGGCGTACAGCACGACCTGCGCGGTCGTGGCCGGACCGTCCAGCTTCACGGCGACGGGCTGCATCTCCTGATTCAACATGAACTGCCGCAGCGCCACTTGCTGCTGGGTCACACGATCCAGGCGGGCTTGCTGTTGCGTCGCTTGCGATTGCAGCGACACGACGGCTGCCCCTAGCCCGAAAATCAGAATCAAGGCGATGGCCGCCGGGACCAGGGCCGCGATCGGGCGGAAGACCCAGCGGCGCTTCGGCACCGGTGCGGTCTGTGGCCTAGGTATCGCGCTGATCTTGGACATGACATTGAGCTTCACTTGCGGAGCAGGGCGGCCAGCATCGGCGGCACCAAACCCCAGTGAATTTGCCACGGGACGCAGCGCGTTCGTCTCGGCCCGGCAAGCGGGACACTCACGCAAGTGGGCCAGCAGTGACAACTCTTCATCAACTTCCAACGCGTCAAGCATGGAAGCTGGGATGAGTTCTTGTGCGGTCTGGCAATTGATATATTCTGTCACGATCTCGCCTCTACCCAATAGTTACGAAACTCAACCTGATTTAGATCTCTTTCTAACCCTGAATGAGTGCAACTCGACCAATCACCCTGCTTCTACATTAAGGCGGCGTAATTCATCACGCATCTTGAGCAAGCCTAACCGCATACGAGTCTTGATGGTACCCAGTGGAGTACCCGTCTTGTCGGCGATTTCCTGCTGGGTCAGTCCACCAAAATAAGCCAGTTCCAGAGCTTGACGTTGTGGCGGGGGGAGGCTGGCCAGGGCCGATCGAACAATCACCTGCCGCTGACGAACATCCATCAGGTCATCCAGCCCATCGGGCAGGGCGGTAGATTGCAGCGCTTCGTTCAACTCCACGGAGCTGCCTTCCGGGCGCACGTTCAACCGTCGCAGTTCGTCGATGGCGCGGTGTCGCACGACGCTCATTAGCCAGGTGACAAAGCGGCCGCGCTCCTCCGTAAACGAACCCGCCGCGCGCCACACGCTGACGAACGCGTCGGCCGTGATTTCTTCGGCCAGAGATCGTTCACCCACGACGCGCATGGCCAGGCTAAAAGCCAGGCGGCTGTAGCGATCGTACAGGGTACCCAACGCGCCTTCATCACGCCGCGCGATCAGTGCGATTAAAGCGGTGTCGTCCAGTTCGGAATAGTCCACGTGAGGATTTTAACACAAGCTTGATAAACAGCTTAACCGGTTTCAGGTGCATGGCCGCTCATGTGAAGGTCGGGTACAATGACCTCATGAACGATCAACCTGTGATTATCAGCCTGGTTCCCAATTTGATGTTTGCCACGCGTATCGAAGATGCCGCGCGAGCAGCGGGTGCGGTTGTCTTCAACCCGATCGATCAGGCGGCGTTCCTGACGGCTCTGCGCAATGGCGCTCGTTTGGTGATCATCGACTCCAGCGCCACCCATGTGCCATGGATGGAATGGGTCAGTGCGGCGAAAGATGATCCGGCGACCGAGGCCGTGCCCATCATCGCCTTTGGCGCGCACATCGACCTCGAACTGCGCAATCGCGCCCTGGGCGCCGGTGTCGATCGCTACCTGGCGCGCTCGAACTTCAGCGATGGCTTGCCGGAATTTATCGCCGCTGCGGTGCGTGACGCCACCGATGATCCGTGCAGTGAACCACTGCCAGCGGGCGTCATTCGCGGTCTGGAAGAATTCAATGCAGGGCAATTCTTTGAGCAACACGAAACGTTGGAGTTGGTGTGGCGCGCAGAACTGCGTCCCATTCGTGATCTGTATCGTGGTGTGTTACAAATCGGGGTGGGCTGTTTGCAGGTGGAGCGCGGCAACGCCGTGGGTGCGGTGAAAATGATCAATCGGGCGACGAAGTGGTTACAGCCTTTCCGGCCGGCCTGCCAGGGCATCGACGTCGATCGGTTGCTCGAAGATGCCGCACGCCTGCGCACTGAGCTCGAACAGGCCGGGGATGATCGAGGCGCATCGATCAATCGAGCGCTGTTCCCTCAAGTCCATTTCAGGGCCTGACAAATTTCAGTTGAGCTTGCGAGATTGGATGCTTCGCGAAGGCCTCAGCCGGTTGGCGGGTGCACAGCGGATCCGGCTAAAGCCTCGAGTCCAACCGAGACCGTAAATCAACTTGGAAATCGCTAATAGACACCACAAAAAACGGGCCGCTGAACTTCAGCGCGCCCGTTGTTCATTGTTCATTGTTCATTGATCATTGAACATTGATCATTTTACCAACGCCGTCTCCGGCAGCTGCGCTAACTCGCTCTCGGAGAACTCCAACTCACCGGTGTAGTGCAGCACGTCCACTTCGCCGTCGTAGCGATAGCGCCGCTTGATCCAGCCGCGTCCGGCATAAGGCCGATAGACGATGTCGAAGAGCAGTTCCTCGCGGCCTGGATTCACACTCACATCCTGCAGCCACACCGGCTTGAAATCACGAATGATGGGAAACAGCTTCACATCGCGTCGATCGCGCAAGTCTTTCAGTTCGGCCACTTGGGGCGATAGGGTGGACATGATTCACCTCGTTAGTGATAGATGGGGCGACGATTGGCCAATCACCCCGCAGCAGATTACTCCAGCAGTTTAGCACTAACGGTGAGTTCTTCCAAGCCGGGCTTCAGCAGCACCGAGACCGGGCAAGAATCTTTCACCTTCTCAGCGAGCGTTCGGAAAGCGGCTTCGTCGATGCCGGGCACGCGCGCCTCCACGTCCAGGTGCAACTGGGTCAACTTGGTGCCGCTCTCATCACGGCGCATGGTCAACGTCGCTTTGGCGTGAATCACGTCCGGCGGCGTGTTCTGTTTGGTCAAGTTCGACGAGAGGGCCATAGCGTAGCACGACGCCTCAGCCGCCGCAATGAGCTCCTCGGGATTGGCGCCGGGATGATTCTCAAAGCGCGCTGACCACGTGATCTTAACGTCGTGTAAATAGCCGCTTTCTCCTGAAGTGACGCCGGAACCGTTTTTCAGATCGCCGGTCCAAGTTGTTAGTGCTGATCGCGAGATGTCTGCCATAGTTCGCTCCCTGTTGAAAAAGATTGTACAAAAAGTATAACACGCCGCATCAGTCGCGTAAACCATCTATACTGAGTGCGGGAACAAATTGCGGTTTTACGTGCTCCCGCTGGATGGTCACATCCAGCGGCCCAAACGGCGGATGTAACCACGCGCAGCGGACCGCGAGCAATCAAAAGCGCAAAAGGTGCTCGTGCGAAGTATACTCACGACGCCATGGCCTGACCCGCTAACCAGCCCGTCGTCCACGCGGCCTGAAAATTGAAGCCGCCCGTCACACCGTCGATGTCCAGAATCTCGCCCGCGAAATACAGCCCCGGGCATCGCCGGCTCTCCATCGTTTTGAAGTTCACCTCGTCCAGATTCACACCGCCGCACGTGACGAACTCTTCTTTGAATTCACCTTTACTATGCAGCCGGTACACACCGTGCCGCAGTTGTTCGATCAACGTGGCGATGTGCCGCTTGGAAAGTTCCGTCCAGCGCAGTTCTTCCGCAATGCCGGCCGCGCCGATCAATCTCTGCCACAAACGCAGCGGCAAACCCAACGGTGATGTTGCTGCTATCCATTGGCGAGCCTGCTCTGTCTTAATCATTAGCAAGCGTTGTCGCAACTGATCGTCATTCAAATCAGGCAGCCAGTTGAGGCGCACGTCGGTCTGGTATTGGCGATCGTGCAGAACGCGTGCGCCCCACGCAGATAACTTCAGAATGGCCGGGCCGCTCAAGCCCCAATGCGTGATGAGCACCGGGCCGCGCTGCTGCAAGCGTGTGCCGTCGATCTGAACCTGCGCGTTCGGCACGGAAATTCCCGCGAGCCCCTGCAAGCGTGGATCGTCAATCGCAAACGTGAACAGCGAGGGAACGGGTGGTTCGAGCGTGTGGCCGAGGGCCGCTGCCCAATCATAGCCGTGCCGATTACTGCCGGTGGCGAGCAAGACCCGATCGGCGGATAGCGGCTCGCCGGTTCTCGATCGCACCACCAACCCCGATCGATCCGCGCGCTCGATCGAATCGATCGTGACGGACGTGCGAATTTCCACATCGGCCTGCTGCGCCGCTTTGATCAGGCACTCGACAATCGTAGAAGATCGATCGGTGGTGGGGAAGACGCGACCATCGGCCTCGGTCTTGAGGGGCACGCCGTGCCGCGCAAACCACTCGAGGGTGTCACGCGGTTGAAAGCGCGTAAACGGGCCACGCAGGGCTGCACCACCACGCGGATAATGCTGTACCAACACGGCAGGATCGAAACAGGCGTTGGTGACGTTGCAGCGCCCGCCGCCAGAGATGCGAACTTTGGCGAGCAAGGTCGCTGTCTTTTCCAGAATGATGACGTGCTGGTGGGGGGCCTTTTCTGCACATGTGATCGCTGCAAAGAAGCCCGCCGCGCCGCCACCAATGACGATCAGTTGTGAAGCCATGCCATTCATTATACAATCTTCATATCATGTGGCACCACTTCCGCCTCATCGCATTGATTGCCGTACTGTTCGCCGTTAGCGGGCCGCGCCTGACGTCGAATGATCGCACCGACCCGGCGCCGTTGCCCCGCTATCACTTCGACGTCGATCTCAACTATCGTTTACATCGCCTCGATACGGTGCAACGTGTGACGCTGCCCAATACGTTCGGTGAACCGATCTCAGAGGTGGTCTTCAATGTGCCCGCGGCGCACACGCGCGGCGTGTTCGATCTGCACAGTGTCGAACTCGATGCTGCGGACGCGGTGCACACGCTGGATCAAACCAAATTGACGGTTAAGTTGCCGCGCGATCTGAATCCGGGTGAAGTGATCACACTCACCTTGAAGTACAGCGTGCGCGTGCCGGAGTTGAACGAACCGCAGAGCTTCGGCGATGCGAATCTGGCCTATACGGATGACGCGATGTCGATCGGGTATTGGTATCCGCTGCTCGCGCCCTACCGAGTGGGGCAGGGTGGTACGCTACGGATTGGCAGCCGATCGGCGATCCGTTCGTCAGCGAAGTGGCTGATTACACGGCCATCATCACGACGACACCGGATGTAACCGTTGTGGCAGGCGGCGATCTGTTGCGCACGGGAAATGTATGGCACTACGATCTGCCGCGCGCGCGTACCTTCGGGATGATTGCCAGCAAACAATACCAGGCGCTGTCGCTGCCGTTCGGCGGCGTGACTTACACCGTGTACGCGCTGCCGCGGCATTGGCCTCTCGCCTCGATCGCGTTGAAGACGACGATTCAAGCTGCGCTGCTGTATACCTCTTTGTATGGTCCATATCCGTATGACTCGCTGCGCGTGGCTGAGTTCAGCGGGCCGTGGAGCATGGAATTTTCCGGCTTCGTGGTGCTGGGCGCGAGCGAGTTCGACGATTACGATGGCACGCTGCGTAATCGCTTGATTCGCATCACGGCCCATGAAGTGTCGCATCAATGGTGGTACGGTGTCGTGGGCGACGATCAAATCCGTGAGCCGTGGCTGGATGAAGGGCTGGCGCGTTTCAACGAATTGCGCTATTACGAAGCGTACGCGCCGCGCGATGTGACCTGGTGGTGGGACAACGCCATCGGCGTGAACCGGCCCACCGCGCCCGTGAATTCGCCGGTCAGCGCGTTCAATACCCACAATGCTTATCTGATCAGCGTTTACAATCAGGGCGCACGTTTTCTCGACGCCCTGCGTAAACGGTTAGGCGTGAACCGCTTCAATGTTTTCCTGCGCGATCTGTATCAACGCGGCGCTTTCCGTTTGATCACGACGCAGGATTTTCTGAAGGTGTTGCAGGAAGATGCGCGGGTAGACGTACGCGGTGTGGTACGCAGATTCCTAAAGTAGCCCAAGCCGAATACATTGCGAAAACAAGCGAAGTATTCCGTGCGGGCAAGTTGTGAATGGGAACTCGCATCCTGCCAAGCGCGCCGCCGCTTTGTGGACACGGTGTGAGTGAAGCGCAAGCCTAGTCGGAGGATGCGATTCTGTTAGCAACTCCAAACATCTGCACAAGTCGCATCCTTCGACTGCATTCCGCGAAGGGCAGCGGAATTCCGCTCAGGATGCTTTCGTGATCTTCTGAGGTCGTGCCCCTGCCCTGCCCAATGTTGCGCTGCCTCGTGTTTGGGCTACAATGATGAGGTCAAGCATTGACCACCGTCACCTCGTTCAGGAAGGTTTGCTATGTCCGCTTTAAATCGTATCGCCACTTATCAGAATCGCCGCGATGAAGTGCCGAATCAAGAATTGGCTCGTGAACTGGCCGAAAAGAAAGATCGCACAGGGATTCGAGAGATCGCGCAGAATCTATGGAGCGATAATGCCAACGTCAAGAGCGACTGTCTGAAAGTGTTGTACGAAATTGGCTATCTCGATCCCGCGTTGATTGCCGACTATGTGGACGATTTCCTCAAGCTGCTGAAGAGCAAGAATAACCGCCTGGTGTGGGGCAGCATGATCGCGCTGTCGACAATTGCCGCGCTCAAAGCCGATGAAATTTACGTCCATCTGCCGGAAATTCAGAGTACGATGCAGTCCGGATCCGTAATCACCAAGGACAACGGCGTCAAAATCCTTGCCGTGGTGGCCGCGCAGAAAGAGACGTATCGTAAGAAAATCTTCCCCGACCTGTTGCAGCACCTCGCCACGTGTCGTCCGAAGGATGTGCCCCAACATGCCGAGAAAATCGTCGTGGCGGTCAATGCCAAAAACAAGGACGAGTTCAGCGCAGCGCTGCAGACGCGAATGGTCGATTTGTCCGCTTCGCAAGCGACGCGTGTGCGCAAAGTAATCAAGGAAGCAGACAAGCACTGAGTCGACGTCTTGACACCTTCTTTGAACCGGATATAATTACAACACACCATAACTCCACACAGACAAGAGCGCTGAAGGCCGAAGGGTCTTCCAGCGCTTCTTTTGGCTTGTCTGGGGTCTTTTGTTGTTTGAAACTAGATTTAACTTTGTGCGGGTCGCGGAAACCAACACAGGGTTTGACGTGATTACAGGAGGCATCGAGTGGAAGCAAAAGATTTTCGTGCGCTACGGGTCAGCTTGGCATCGCCGGATCAGATTCGATCGTGGTCATTTGGGGAAGTGACGAAACCGGAGACGATCAACTATCGCCGTCTGCGGCCTGAGAAGGACGGCCTGTTTTGCGAGGCGATCTTCGGGCCAACCAAAGATTGGCAGTGCTATTGTGGCAAGTACAAGAATGTGCGTTATCGCGGCATCATTTGCGACAAGTGCGGCGTGGAAGTGACGCGCGCCGCCGTCCGCCGCGAACGCATGGGGCACATCGAATTGGCTGCGCCGGTGGCGCACGTGTGGTATACCCGCCGCGTGCCATCCTATCTGGGCGTGCTGCTGGACATTTCGCGGCGCAATCTCGATCGGGTGTTGTACTTCGCGCAGTACGTCGTCACCAACGTGGATGAAGAAGCGCGCACCAAAGCGTTGAAGCGTCTGGACGAAGAGGCCGAGCGCGAGCGCAAGAAGATCGAGACCGGCTCCAGAGAAGGCATCCGTGCCATCAGGGAAAAGGTCGAGTCCGAACTCGACAAGCGCAAGGCGCTGCGTGATGAGAAGGCGGCCAAGCTCGACGAGAAACTCAACTCGGCGACCGAAGCCGTGATGAAGGAAGCGCAGAAGGCGCAGGAGCGCATCGACGAGCGGA
>PMCF01000047.1 GCA_003154115.1 Anaerolineae bacterium | reverse complement strand
AACCCCAGTCAAAACGGGAATTGCTGGTCTTCATCCAGTAAATTCGGTTTGGTGAAGAGTGGCGTGTGGTGCATCAAGGCGCTGATACTGGCGGGCAGTTCGTTCACGGGCGCGATCATATCGGCCAGCCCCACATCAATCGCGCTGTGCGGCATCCCGTCAAACTTTGCGGTGTCTGGCGACTGCACAAAAACACGGCCGCCCTCTTCCTTTATGGCGCGCAGTCCCAGCGTGCCGTCTGACCCCATGCCCGACAGGATCACGCCGATGCTGTGTTCCTGCTGGTCTTCTGCCAGCGCGCGGAAGAAGGAATCGATCGGCAGGCGCAGTCCGCGCGGCGCGAGCGGAGCCAGCAGATGCAGAACGCCATGCAGGATGGACAGGTCTTTGTTGGGCGGGATGACGTAAACACAATTCGCCTTCACCCGCATCCGATCCTCGATCTGAAAAACCTGCATCGGTGTGCCACGCTGGAGCAGTTCCACCAGCATGCCCTTGTGTGTCGGGTCAAGGTGCTGGACGATGACGAACGCCATGCCGCTGTCCACTGGCACATTGGCGAGGAAAATTTCCAGCGCCTCCAGTCCGCCCGCTGACGCGCCAATGCCGACGATGGGGAAACCGGGAGCGGGTTTTTTAGCCGTCGTTTGCAACTCGGCTGCTTCTCCGGCGTTCACCGGCGCCTTGTTGGACCTGGCAGCGCGCGTTATCACCGCTGCCTTCGCTTTATCATTCTTTCCGGGTGTCATGCTGGCCTCCGACTAAACACGCCAAACTTGAATCCACGCTCCGCGAACCTATTTTACTCTGAGAGACACGAACGGATTCTTTTTCGTAGGGTTAAGGTGTTTCATGGTTCACATTTCCGCCGCCAGCGATCGGCCTCAGCGGCCTCCAACTCGATCGTGCGTTGGCGCATCGCGGACGCGGTTGGGAATAGGTGTTTGTTCTCAGCCCGCGTAGACAGGACTGACTCTCACGTACTGGATGGGGCAATGGCCAGGCTGAATCTAAAGGTTGTGCCCTGACCCGGCGTGCTCTCTACCCAAATGCGCTCCCCATGCGCTTCTATCGCCAATTTGCAAAAAGCCAGACCCAGGCCGCTGCCGTGTTCTCGTTGCGCGCCGCTGACAAACTTTTGGAACAAGCGGGATTGTATCGCGGGCGGAATACCCGATCCTGTGTCGCTGACTTGCACCAGCAATCGAGGACGGGGCGCTTGCGCTTCCCAGGTCGCCGTCACTTGAACTACCCCGCCGGGCGGGGTGAATTTGATCGCATTGCCGATAAGGTTCTGAAGCACCCGTGCCAGCAGATTCGTATCGGCCCAGGCTTGAGGCAGATCCAGTGGCATGCGGTTATCCAGGCGTATCTGCTTGTCGCGTGCCAGGCTGGTTTGAGCAGTAAGTGCCTCGGCGACTAGCCGGGCCAAATTTAATGCCCGCTTTTCCAGTGGCATTTGTCCGCTTTCGAGGCGGCTCACGTCCAAGATCGCGTTGACTAACTCAATCATCCGCTTCGCACCATGGTGAGCCAGCTGCAAGGCTTCAAGTTGGTCGGGCGGGAACTCACCCAGCATGCCATCCGTCACCATGTCCAGCGTACCACAGATAATGCTGAGTGGATTGCGCAGATCATGCACTAGCGCGTGGGTCATATCCTCGCGCAGGTGCTCCACGGCCCGTTCATCGGTCACATCCGATAACACGATCAGCCGACCCTGTGGCAGCGTGCCCGCCATAACCGGCAGACTGACCCATCGAACGGCTTGCGGCGGCATTTCGATTTCACCCTCACCAGGCAGTTCATTGCCCGGCCGCAGGCGGCGCACCTCGACGATGGCGGCTCGCAGAGCGGCTGGCGCTACGACGCGCAGCACAGGCAGTGTGTCTTTGAGCGAACGTCCCAACCATTCTGGCGTCTGGCCGGGCAGCCGCAATAACTTGAAAGCAGGCTTGTTCAGGATCAAGATATGTCCATTCATGCCGATCAGAATAATGCCATCCCGGCTGGAATTGATAAGCGCCTGTGAATGGCTGTGTCCGGCCAACGTCACCTGAAACAGTCGGGCGTTCATCACGGCCACGGCGATCTGCTGCCCGATCGTCCCCAGCAGCGCGAGATCATAGTCCGAAGACGAACGGGCACCTCGATCGAACAGGCTCATCGTGCCCAGCGACAGGCCCTGGTGCAGCAGGGCAATGCCCGCATAAGCCCGGTAGCCCTGGTCGATCAGCCGGCTCATTGCCTGGTCCACTTCCGGCGGCAGGCCGTGCTCACCTTCTGCGATGATCAGACTCTCGCGGTGCTGATGCACATAGGCCGTCAGCGTGTTTTGCAGCCCTTCGCACCGAAACCGCGTGACCAGATCGGCCGGTAATCCGCGCGCGGCGGCCAGGCGCAACTCGCCCGGTTGACTGGTCTGGGGCAAGGCTTCGTCAGATTTGGTCAGCACAATCAGTCCGGCACTGAAGCCCAGCAAGGTGATGGTCGATGAGAGAGCCTGTTCCAGAACATCTTCCAACGCCAGCGAGCGACTGGTCGTGCGCGTGATGGCATACAGCGCGCTCATGTCGGTAACATGCCGCTGATTCAAACGCGCGAGCGCTTCTTCCGCTCTACGGCGCGCGGTGATGTCGCGCACATTGCATTGGATGATCTTGGCTCCATTGACCCGGTAGACGTTGCTGACAAACTCGACCGCCATGCGTTGCCCGTCCCGGGTCTCTAGCGGGAGATCCTCGTAGCGGATGTATTCGTCACGTTGAAGTCGTTCGAAAGCGAGTTTGCTTTCAGCCACATTTTTGAAAGGGCCAATTTCCCAGAGGTAGTGGCCTATGAGCTCGGCATGAGAGTAGCCCAGCAACTTCTCTAAGAACGGGTTCACATCCGTAATCTGACCGGTGGCCGCGTCCAGCAGCAAGATACCGTCCTGAGCCGTTTCAAACAGCCGCCGGTAGCGCGTCTCAGAATCCCGCAGCGCCGCATCCAATCGTTGGCGATCGGTCTTGGCGGCCTCCAACTCGATCGTGCGTTGGCGCATCTCGGTTAATTCGGCGATCAGTTGCGCTTTGGTCTTGCGTTCGTCGTTCATAGCCATCTCCCGGACGGTCAATTGCATGTGTACAGTATAACTCTACTTGTCAACATGCTGACGATGAGTTTGTGACTTGACCACCTGCATTTCAAACCGGCCAAGTTACTACTCAGCCGTTTCGCTATGCGCCGCGTATTGTCATTCCCGCGAAGGCGGGAATCCACTGTCGGCGGCTGCCGAAGGTCCCGCCTTCGCGGGAATGACGGCTGAGTAGTAACCCGGCCAAAACAGACTGCGCGAGTCTTTGCCCAAGACCAGCGCGGCTCGTCTGTAGCTAGCCGCCCACGCGTTTCACGCCGGTCTTAACCAGGCCGTGAACGTCGCCCCCTCGCCCGGTTGGCTGTCGACAGTCAGGCGACCGTCCAGACTGGTGAGGATGTCGCGGCTGACGGAGAGCCCGAGGCCCACGCCGGGCGTCTTGTAATCGGCGGCGGCGCGGCCCCGATAGAACCGATCGAAGATGTGAGCCAGTTCGTCGGGCGTGATGCCCGGCCCGCTGTCGCGAATCGTGAACGTGATCCAGGTCGCGCCGGCGTCGATCACCTCCGCGGTCGCCAGATCGATCGTGCCGCCGGCGGGCGTGTAGTTGAGGGCATTGGCGGCGAGTTTAGACATGGCTTGCGCCAGCAAGCGCCCATCGGCCGAGACGAAGGGCAGCTCGGGCGTCAGGGCGCTGGTCAGCAGCAGGCCGCGCTGCGCGGCGCGCGGGGCTATCTCAGTCAGGAGCGCGGCGGCCAGTTGATTGAGATCCGTGGGGGCCACGTGTACGCCCGCCGCGTTGACGCTCTTCTGCGTCACCTCCAGCAGACTCTCGATCAATTTGTGCAGCAGCGCGGTTTGTTCGTTGATGACCTGTAGATACTGGGCGTGTTTCTCCGGTTTGCCATGTTCCAACAGATCGAGATAGCTGATGATGTTGGTCAGCGGGGTGCGCAGTTCGTGGCTGATGCGTGAGATGAATTGATCTTTGAGTTGATCGAGTTCGGACAGTTGCGCGTTGGCTTCGTAGAGTCGGCGGGTCCGATCAGCCACGCGCTGTTCCAGCGTGGCATTCAAATCGCGCAGGGCATCTTCCATTTGCTTGCGCTCGGTAATGTCGCGCGAGACGCCCATCACTGCCGTCACTTTTTCTCCCTCGCGGCGGAAGGGAACTAACTGAGTGCTGATCCACGTCTCGCCGTGAGAGGAAATGAGGTGGCTCTCACTAGAAAACGGCTCACTGCTCGCAAATGCCTTCTGCAGACTGAGCCGTTGCTCTTTGGCATTCTCCAGCGGGAAGAGGTCAGTGTGCGCCTTACCGATCACGTTTTGCGGTTGCATACCAAGCGCCCTCGCTGCGGCCGCATTGACGTATTCGACGCGGTCATCGCGATCAATCACGTAGATCATATCTTGGGTGGACTCTGACAGCAAGCGGTAACGCTCTTCGCTCTCCCGCAGCGCCTCGAGCGCAGCCTCCCTTTGGGATTCGGCTTGTTTGCGCGCGGTGATGTCATGATAATTAATGACAATCGCCTGCACGCCGGGTTCAGTCAGCAGGTTGGTACCGGTGGCCTGCACCCAGGCCCAGGTGCCATCTGTGCGTTTGTAGCGGATCTCGGTTGTGACCGGCGTCCGTGGCTGCTGAAAGAGTTTTTCGTACAATTCCTGACCAGTGACATAGTCGTCAGGATGTAGAAATTCAAAACCGTTATGACCGACCATTTCGGCCGGCTGATAACCCAATACCCGCCTAACCGCCGGGCTTTCGTATAAGATGATCTCTTCGTCCGTGAGCAGGGCAATGACATCGGCGCTGTGCTCAATGAGCGCCCGGAAACGTTCCTCGCTCTCCCGCAGCGCCGTCTCAGCCTGTTTGCGTTCGGTGATGTCACGGAAAACACCCATCAGGTAGGTGTGCCCATTCCACGGGACCGCGGCCGCGCTGATGTCGGCATAGAACACCGAACCATCTTTGCGCTGAATGGGGAGGTCTTCAGCCAGAGTAATCTCCCCGCGCGCCAGCCGGCTGAACTGCTCGACAACATGCGGCAAGTGTTCCAGCGGATGGATGTCGTCAACGCCGATGCCGGATAATTCATCAGGTGTGTAGCCAAGCATCCGGCAGATGGCGCTGTTGCCCGTGAAGAACCGGCGCGTCTCCATATCGGCGATCAGAATACCATCGACGACGCGATCGAATAAAGTGCGAAACATGAGTTCCGATTCCAGCAGCCTCTCCTCCGTCCGCTTGCGCTCGGTAATATCTTCGATCGTGCCGTCGAAGTACGCGATGTCGCCCTGTGCGGTGCGGATGGCTTGGGCACTTTCCCGAGCGTAGAGCATCGACCCATCGCGCCGCTGCCAGACCGACTCTAAGCCGCGCACTTCACCATCCCGGATGATGGTTTCAATAAATTGTGAGCGCGCATAAGCAGGTTCGTAACTTACCTGCTCAAGGTTTCTAGCGCACAGTTCAGCGGCAGAAGCATACCCCAGCAGCTTGACCAGCGCAGGGTTTGCCAGGAGAATATCGCCCGCCAGTGTGGTGCGGTAAATCCCCAGCGGGCTGTTCTGAAAAAGCGCGCGATAGCGTTCTTCACTCTCGTGCAGCGCCTCGAGCGCAGCCTCCCGTTGGGATTCCATCTGCTTGCGCTCGGTGATGTCACGCGCCACCCAGAGTGTGCTGGCTTTGTCCAGGGGCGAGATGTAGGCGGAGAACCAGACCGGACGGCCCTCGATATTCAGTTGGTATTCGATCGGGGTCGTTTGGCAAGTCTCCAGCGTTTGGCGGATGGCTGCGAGGAATAGCTCGGCTTGTTCAGCCGGGAAGACATCCCATAGATTCTTGCCGAGCAATTCTTCCGACGGACTCACCAGCAAAGCCGGGTTGGTGGGGGCAATCTTGCGATAGACGCCCGCGCCGTCAATGACCAACACCACGTCCCGCATAGAGGCGAACAGGGCGCGCAGTTCGGCTTCGGAAGCGGCGACTTTTTCTTCGGCCCGCTTGCGCGCGGTGATGTCGCGCGCGATAGTCGAAACGCCCACAATTTGGCCGGCCACATTCTTGATCGGCGAAAGAGCCAGGGACACCTCCACGATCCGTCCTTCTTTCGTTTGGCGTGTCGTTTCATATTGATGGATCCGCTCTCCGCGTCTGATCCGCTCGAGAATGTGCGGCAAATCATCGGGCCGTTCAGGGGGCCGCAAGATTGAAATCGAACGACCGCTGACTTCTGCAGCAGAATAGCCGTACAATTTTTCTGCGCCGGCATTCCAACTCACGATTTCGCCGTCGAGTGTCTTGCCAATGATGGCGTCGTCGGATGACTCGACAATGGCCGCCAGTCGCGCCAACGTCTCTTCGGTTTGCACGCGATCGGTCACGTCCCAGAACATGATCTGAACGCCGGTGATCTGGCCGGATTCATCACGAATGGGCGCTTTGATCGTGTGGGTGTAAGTCAGCTGGCCGCCGATCACGGCGCGCTCCTCAATCGTCTCAAAGATTTGCCCGGTCTCGACGACGTGGCGATCGTCACGCCGATATTTCTCGGCCAGGTCGGGCGGATGAATGTCGAAGTCGTCTTTGCCGATGAGCTCGGCGAGGGGCAGCTTCAGCCCGGCGCAAAAGAGGCGATTGCCAAATGTAAAGCGGCCGGTCAAGTCCTTGCGGCACAGGTTTTGCGGAATAATTTCGACTAGCGAGTGGTAGAAGGCTTCACTCTGGCGCAGCGCTTCTTCCGTGCGCTTACGTTCGGCGATTTCACGATCGGCGCGCCGGAGGGCCTGGCGCATAGACCGGAATCCAACGAAAGCCAAAAGGCCAGTCAGGCCAATCAGCGCCGTGTAGGTGATCCACTGAGTGATCGTGACGGAGTAATCTGGACGAGGCAGCAGCCCGGCATTTTCGGCCAGGACAAGCCCAAGGATCGCTACTGAGCTCAGCGCCGTCGTGGCCAGGATGCCGCCGACGTCAAACAACAGGCCGGCCCCGATGATGATCACAAGATAACAGGCCGAGGTGGGCGTCCGAATAGTCCCCAGACCCGCCACCAGCGCCGTGACGACAAGTAAATCCAGCCCGATCAGCGTGATGTTCGTCGAGCGGACGTTGCCTTGACGCATCCAGCGACGCAAGATCAGGCATACGACAATTAGCGCGATGTCCGATCCGGTTACGGCTGCCGGAGTTCTGCCGCCGAGCAAATTGCCGAGGCAGGCAATCAACGCAGCCGCCACGTTGACCAGCAGCGCGGCATTGAGCAAACTCGCGCGGCGGGTCTTGGTTTCATCATCTTGAAAGGCGGGTGGGCTTAGCCAACGCTTAATCTGAAACATCGGCTCATTCTCCATCTATGCACTGGACGGAGCAAGAGCCAAACTGAAGCTAAAGGTTGTGCCCTGCCCCGGCGTACTCTCCACCCAAATGCGCTGCCCGTGTGCTTCTACCGCCAACTTGCAAAAAGCCAGACCCAGGCCGCTGCCGCGTTCCGGCTGCCCGCCGCTGACAAACTTTTGGAATAGGCGGGATTGTATCGCGGGTGGAATACCTGGCCCCGTGTCGCTGACTTGTACGAGCAATCTGGCGTGGGGCGTTTGCGCTTCCCCTGTCGCCGTCACCTGGACCGCGCCCCCCGGCGGAGTGAACTTGATAGCATTGCCAATCAGGTTCTGAAGCACTCGCGCTATCAGGTTAACATCGGCCCAGGCCTGCGGCAGATCCAGCGGAATGCGGCTGTCCAGACGGATCTGTTTGTCATTCGCCAGGGTGATTTGAGCAGTGAGCGCCTCCGCGACCAGCTGGGCCAGATCGAATGCCCGCGGCTCCAGCGGCATACGCCCGCTTTCCAGGCGGCTCACATCCAGGATCGCATTGACCAGCTCAATCATCCGCTTGGCACTGTGTTGAGCAATCTCCAAAAGTTCCAGCTGGTTAGGCGGCACCCCGCCCAGCATCCCTTCCGTCACCATTTCCAGCGCACCCGAGATATTTCCGAGCGGATTGCGCAGATCATGCACCATCGTGTGGGTCATATCCTCGCGCAGCCGCTCCACGGCCCGTTCATCCGTCACATCCGACAACACAATCAGCCGGCCCTGTGGCAGTGTACCGGTCATGACCGGCAGACTAACCCACCGCACGGTTTGCGGTGGCACTTCGATTTCACCCTTACCAGGAAGTTCACTGCCCTTACGCAGGCGGCGCGCCTCGACGATGGCCGCGCGGAAAGCGGTGGGCGCCACCAGGCGCAGCACAGACAGCGTGTCTTTGAGTGAGCGCCCCAACCATTCTGGCGTTTGGCCGGGTAGTCGCAATAACTTGAGAGCAGGCTCGTTCAAGATCAGGATGCGCCCAGTCATGCCGACCAGAATGATGCCATCCCGGCTGGAATTGATGAGCGCCTGCGAGCGGCTGTGTCCGGCCAATGTCACCTGAAACAATCTGGCATTCACCACCGCCACGGCGATCTGCTGCCCGATCGTTCCCAGCAGCGCCAGATCATAGGCCGACGATGAACGGGCCTCGCGCGCAAACAGGCTCATGGCGCCCAGTGACTGGCCCTGGTGCAGCAGCGCAATACCCGCATAAGCTCGGTAGCCCGCGTCGATCATCTGATCCATCGCCTGATTTACTTCCGGCGACACGGCTTGCTGGCGATCCGCGATGACCAGACTTTCGCGGTGTTGATGCACGTAGGCCGTGAGCGTGCCTTGCAGCCCTTCACGCCGAAAACGCCTGACCAGCTCGGCCGGTAATCCGCGCGCAGCGGCCAGACGCAGCTCGCTTGGCGGACCGGTCGGGGACAATGCTTCGTCGGATTCAGTCAACGCAATCAGTCCGGCGCTGAATCCCAGCAGCGTGATAGCGGATGACAGCGCTTGTTCCAGAACATCTTCCATCGCCAGCGAGCGGCTGGTCGTGCGCGTGATAGCGTACAAGGCGCTCATGTCGGTCACATGCCGCTGGATCTGCGCGTACAGCCCCGCGTTTTCAAATGCCAGATCGATGGCCTCGGCCAGGGATTCCGCCAGAATAATATCGTCGACTTTGAACGCGGCCACCTGGTCGCTATCGATGGCGAGTACCCCCATCACCTCTGAACCGTGCCGCAGCGGGACGGCGAGCTCACTCCGCGTACCGGGATGCCTGGCCACATAGTCGGGGTCGGCCTCGACCTCTGGCACCAACTGCCTGAGCCCCGTCTTGAAAACTCGTCCAACAATGCCGTCGTTTAGCGGGCGCATGATACCGGAAGCAGGGGCGAGGTGGCCGCTGGCGGCACACACCACCCACTGCGTTTTCGCTTCGTTGGGCATGATCAGCGCTACATGAGGCCACCCGGCAAACTGCACGATCGCTTCCACCGCCAGCTTGGCAACGGTATTCAGATCATGCAGCCCGCTCACCGCGCGCAGCACTCTATACAACGTAGTTTGCCGCTCAGCCATGCGCCGCTGCTCCTCAAAGAGTTCAGCATTACGCACCGCCTGCGCAATCTCAGCGGCGGTCGCCTGCATCAAGCGCAAGTGCTGCGAATTGAAGTGGTCTGGCTGTGCATGCGCGAGGGTAAGAACACCCACCAGGGTAGACCCGGCCAAGATCGGGACAGACAAAGCTGAGAGAAAATGATCACGCGGGCCAACGGCGCCACTGGGGCCAACGGCGCCACTGGGATCAGGCTGCATCAGCCAACGTTCATCCAGGCGCGTGTCTGGAATCAAAGCGGCCTGGCGCTGTCGGGCGACCCAGCCTGCGAGGCCCAGCTCCATCAACGGGGCAGCGGCGCTGGCCTGCTGCGCCGCGCTGGCGAGCTGCGAAGAGAGGATGCTATGGGTCACCGCGCCTGAACTGTCGAGCCAATTTAGATCGCCGCCGGTGGCGCCGGTGAGCGCCAGCGCGATTTCCAGCGCATTTTGTAACGTGGCCTGGACCGTGGGCCGTTCATAGATGGTGTGCGCTACCGCGAGCAGGTTTTCCAACAGCTGCTCTTGGGCGCGCAACTCCGCTTCATTTTTTTTGCGGGCCGTGATGTCACGCACGATAGCCAGGAGACGCTCGCCGTCATAGGCGGCCACCCGGCATTCGTAATGTCGCAGCTCGCCGGCCACCCGCCAGGGATATTCTAAGGCTTCGCTGTGGCCTGTCTGCAACACACGCCCACAGCTCGCGACCAACTGCTCTGCCACCTCGCGCGGCAGTACGTCGCGCACGTTTTTACCAAGGAACTGCTTGCCCCAGCTAGCGGGCAGCTTCGCCAAAGTGGGATCGGTCGTGTGATAATCAAGATAGTCACCCTCAGGGCTGAGGATGAAAAATAGATCGGGGATGGCATCGAGCAGGGCATGCAACGACCCTTCGCTCGCTGGCCACGTTGGTGACCGCGGGGCTGGTAAGACCGGCCTTCGGCTGGATGGGTCGGCCATAACTCTCCTGTTCTTCCGTCTGTCCTTCAAGTCAATCGCACCCGATCAATGGCAAAGCGCCGCTGGCGATAGAGAGGCAGACCTTCTGATGCCATTGAATCCAGAACAATGGATGCAATAGTTAGGACCGCTTGACTCAAAAGTATCGCTATGGAAGATGTTGGTGGACGCGCCGAACTTCAGCGATATCGATCGCTGATTGAGTATAGCATTGACGATTGAATCTGCAAACAAGTGCGCCCAATGCCTTCAAGTTATGCCGGTGTTAAAATGATCAAGCAGCATAACTCTTCTTTCACGACAGGAGATCCGCTCAAGAGTAAAAGAAGAAGCCCTGCATCAACACAGGGCTTCTCGATTTTGACTTAGAAGCCGTCAAAGAACAACTNNTGCGGACTTATTTCTTGGCAAGCCCTTAGCGCATCGCCTAGCGGCGACGATTGGCCAGGCTGAGGTAATACAACAAAGTCAACACCGCGGTCACAGCGGCCGCCAGATAGGTCATGGCCGCGGCCGTCAATACCTGGCGCGCTCCGGCCGCATCTTGTTCTGCCTGTACCAAGTTGGCTTCGCGCAGCAACACTAACGCCCGGCGGCTCGCGTCGATCTCCACGGGCAGCGTGATGACCGTGAACAAGACCATCACGCCATAGAACAGCGCACCCAAATAGATCAGGCCCGCCGTGCGGAGAATGAAGCCCAGGAAGATCAGCACATACGCAATCTGTGGGCTGAACTGGATGGCGGGCACCAGGAAACTACGCATGGCCATCAGCGCCGAACCCTGTTCATGCTGCTGGGCATGGCCCAGTTCGTGCGCCACGATGGCCATCGCCGCCACTGATGGCTGTGTCGCGACGTCATCCGATAAACTCACCGCATGAGTACGCGGATCATAGTGATCGGACAGCTGGCCGCCCACGCGTTGAAAGCGGATGGTCGAACCGTTGCTGCCTGCCATGCCTCCGGCTTGAATCGATTGAGGCGCGTTCACAAAATCGCCCAGCGGGGTGCGATCGACAATGGCCTGTCCCACTTGCAAGCCCGTCATTCCGAGGCCGTTACGCACAGTACTCCACTTCTTGTAAGCCGACTTCACGTAGAGCTGCGCCCCACCCGAAATGACCAGCGTCACGAGCATCAACAGCAGATAAATGGGATCAAGAATGAACATCGTTTTTCAAACCTCCTGCTTCCCGCGTCTCAACCACTGGCAACGGGAGCCTTTCAACACAGATTCTACCCGATACCGTTCATCCTGTCGATTTGGCCTATACCAGGAACGTCTGGAATTGCCACACCTCTTCCAGTGTCGGTCGAGGCCGCCCGTAGCGCTCAAACGGATCGAACCGATTTTGCAGCGGCGTCCAATCGGTTTGCACCGAGGGGCACGTGCCCAGATACGGACTCGCCATTTCCAACACTTCACGATGCGGCAGATCGTCGGGCACATTCAAGCCGCGCTGCGGATTGCGCAGCATCCAGATCAACGCGCCAAAAATCGAGGCGGCCACTTGCAACGTCGTGGCGTTTTGATGCGGAACCAGGCGGCGCGCTTCGTGAATGCTGAGC
The DNA here is from genome assembly GCA_003154115.1 of Anaerolineae bacterium. GTDB lineage: Bacteria > Chloroflexota > Anaerolineae > Fen-1058 > Fen-1058 > Fen-1058. Next base: position 13,798 of record PMCF01000047.1, on the reverse strand, counting down.
TGCGATCCCACCCACCAGCCGTTCAAGGCGTGCCCCAACAGCAGCACACCTACTTCGTCCATGCCGTCTGTGATTTCGTCATTCATGATGCGCAGTTTAGGCTGCAACTGATAGCCCCGCATCTTGAGCTCTTGCAGCGAAGCCAGGGCCGCATCGGCGGGCAGATAAGCGTAATGCACCGTCGGACGATAGACGAGCCGGTCGCCGTCCCATAAGGTAAGATGATCGCAAATCGTGAAAGATTCGCCGTGGCGGATCACCATGCCGATGATCTCACCGCCCTGCGGCACCCACGATCGCACCAAAGTATTCATGCCCATCTGCGCCAGACAAATCTGATGACACGGGCCGGATTGATGCGTGTGTGCGTACAACGGCAAGCGCCGTTCATGGGTACCCCAGCCCATTTCGGCGGGAGCGACGCCTTCTTCATGCAGACCGGCAATCGACCACGTGTTGACAAATTCGTTGACTTCTTTGGGTTTGTCGCTAATCTGCGTGTCACGCTCGGAGATATGGAGGACGCGCGTGCCCGTCAACATCGACAGGCGAGCGAAGTGGCTATCAGCCAGCGCCTGTTCCAGCGCCTCACGCTTTTTGCTGCGTGTCAGATTCGGCAGCATCGCCTGCGCGATGTCTTCCAACGCCACCTTGGCCCAATGGCTCACCAGGCCGGGATTCGCGCCATGCTCCACCACCGCCGTTGGCCCGGGTTCCGACCAGCTGCGTGCGCGCTGGCGCAAGGCCATGTGCCGCACATACAACGTGCGCTCGATCGGCGGAATGGATCCCGCCTCTTCGTAGGGATCCCAGATTTCGATCGAGGTGTTGAGGTACATCACGTTGTGATCGTGACACCACTGAAGGAGCTCGCCCGTGTCGATGTTCCACGCCAGATCGATCAGCACATCGCCCGTTCCGACGTATTGGCTCAACAGCGCCACGAGGTTATCGGGCTGTAAACGATCCTGCACGTACTGTACCCCCGCGGCAAGCGTGTCGGGAATGGTGTGGCGCAGGTCTTCAAAATCCAGAATCGTCACCTTCGAAAAATCCATCTCGAAGTGACGCAGCAGCAGCGGTTGCACGCAGCGCGAAACCGAGCCGCAGCCCAGGATCAACACACGCCCGCCAAATGGTATCTTCATCATACTCCTCCTTGGTTATACGGGTGGGATGAATGACGATGAGGAAACGAAATGGCTGATGCACTCAGGTGAGTTACATCAGCCATTCAGAGCGGGAGACGGGATTCGAACCCGCGGTCTTCTCCTTGGCAAGGAGACGCTGTACCACTCAGCTACTCCCGCGTAAACGCCGCGTGCTTACGCCTCGGCGCCGCAGTGCCGAGACGCAGGATCGAACTGCGGACACCGCGATTTTCAGTCGCGTGCTCTACCAGCTGAGCTATCTCGGCGTTAAGCGACCGGTATTTTACAACAGCGATTAGGGTCTGTCAAGCACTTGACGCTAATGTGTGCTCACAGTATGATACGTCCGTTCATGACAGTTTATTGGTCTTCGGGGGTGGTGGTGGCCCGGTGGCTGCCACGGTCTTCAAAACCGTCGGCTGGTCGCGCAGAGCGAGCAGCGGTGGGTTCGACTCCCATCCATCCCCGCCTCACGAACAGACCTCACAGGTTTCGCGAAACCTGTGAGGTCTTGCGTTCACGTCCGCTATTTCTCTCTCCGCACAATCGCATCCGTCATCTTCGCCACGCGCGCCATGGCCTCGACATCATGCACGCGCACGATGTCGGCCCCGCGCGCAATGCCGATCGCCACGGTCGCCGCGGTGCCTTCCACACGCTGATCGGGCGGCAGATTCAGCGTATAGCCGATGAACGATTTGCGCGACGGCCCGATCAAGATCGGAAAGCCCAGCGCTCGCAGCTCCCCTACCCGATCGAGCAGTTCCAGATTTTGCGGCACCGTCTTGCCAAAACCAATCCCCGGATCGAGGATGATCTTCCAGTCGGGCACACCGGCCCCGCGCGCCACATCGACGCATTCCTGCAGTTCGCGCTGAATGTCGGGAATCAGATCGTCGTAATGCGATCCAGTGTAACGTCCGCCTAAACGCGCTTCGAACGCGGCATCTTGCGGCTGGCTGCGATTGTGCATCAAGATGACGGGCACGCTGCGCTCGGCAATCAAATCGGCCATATCCACATCGCGACGCAAGGCCCACACATCGTTGACCAGCACCGCGCCCGCCTCCAGTGACGCATGCGCGACGACGGCCTTATACGTATCGATCGAGATCGGCCCCAGTCCGGCGTCCGTCAACGCGCGAATCGCGGGCACCACCCGATCGAGTTCTTCATCCACCAACACCACTTCCGAACCGGGTCGTGTCGATTCACCGCCGACATCCAGAATATGCGCGCCCGCTTCCAGCATCGCCCGGCCTCGATCGACCACGGCGGCGAGCCAGTCTTCTTTCTTCAACAACCCATCGCCGCTAAACGAATCGGGCGTAACATTAAGGATGCCCATCACGACCGTCTGACGTCCCCAGTGCAGCCAGCGCGATCCCAGACGCAGTGGTCGTCGGGCAAACACGCGCACCTGCGTCAGATCGATCGCCGCACTCAACATCCCGATGGTCTTGCCCAATTTCGGGTGAACCACCTCCGCCGCAATTTCATTCAACGGCGCCAGCACAAAATCACGCTCGTGCAGATGCGCGTGCGGCACTTGCAGGCCCGATCGATCGACGACGAGATCACTGTACAACAGAATATCGATATCGATCGCGCGCGGACCGTAACGGAACGTCGGCTCGCGGCCCAGCTCCAACTCGATCGCTTTCACGCGCCCCAACAGCTCTTCCGGCGATAGATCGGTCTCGCCTCCGCAGGCCGCGTTGAGAAAGCGCGGTTGATCGGCATAGCCCCACGGCTCGGTTTCGTAGATCGACGAGATCGCCTCGAACGCAACAGCGGGCTGCAATCGATCGAAAGCTTCGATCAACCGTCCGTAGCGATCGCCCAGATTCGAACCCAGCGCCAGATAAACTCGTTGCCCCATATGAACATATCCTTCGGCTTGTGGCGCAAGATGCCATCTTGCGCTACCGCCACTCCTCGCGATAGCTCGCCGACTGTCCTTCCACTTCGCTGACTTCCATTTCGCAGGCGGTCAGATTAACAGTGTTACCGATTTTCGCGCGCAGCTGTCCGGCCAAATATTCGGCCAGTTTCTCCGCCGTTGTGTTGGACAGCGGCAGAATCAGCACGTCGGATTCGGGCAGCACGTAGCGGCGATTTTCTACGGCCACGGTCACTTCGCCGTTCTCACGGGTAATGCGGAAGCACGGATTGGACTCCGGCAGCAGCGTGCGATGATCGAGTTGATCGACCAACGTGCGCATCAGCCGCTTGAGGGTGACGAAGTTGAAGACGTACTCGTCGCTTTGCAATTCGCCTTCCACCGTCACACTGGCGCGATAGTTGTGACCGTGCAAGGGTTCGCTTTCACCCTCATAGGTGATGAAGTGCGCGGCGCAGAAAATCAAGTAATCTTTGGAAACATGCACTTTGAAGTTAGCCATGCAAAAAGTATAACGCATCTCCCCGAGATGACAAGCACCTTTTACATTCCGCACGATTCACGATAGAATAACTTTACCCCACAGCCACTCTGCCAAGGGAGGCAGCATGCCCGAACTCGATCTTGCGCCACTACACACTGCATTGGCCGCCTGCGCGCTGTTAGGCCGATCGGGCTTGCCGCCCGCGCTGCATGCCGCGCAAGCTATCTGATGACGTTTGAAGACTTGCGCGCGCGGCCTGTCGCTTGGTTCCGGTGCGGTGATGGTCTTTAACGACAAGCGCGATGTGCGCGACGTTCTACTGCGACTCAGCCGGTTCTTCGCACATGAATCGTGTGGCAAGTGTTATTCGTGCCAGTTGGGCACCCAGCGGCAGTACGAAGTCTTGCAACGCATCGCGGCGGGGAAGACACAACCCGGCGACAAAGAGCGGCTCAACGATGTGGGCTGGACGATGAGCGAATCATCGCTGTGCGGACTGGGACAAAGCGCGGCGTGGGCGGTGCAGAGTGCGATGAGAGTTTGGCCGGAGATGTTTGCGTGACGAGTGAAAAGTGACGAGTGAAGGGCGAATTGTGATGGTATCCACTTCACTCGTCACTCATCATAGGAGTTTGCATGTCCGAAGGTGTCGCCACTTTTTCCATCGAAGAGTATCAGCACGGCTGGTCAACCGTCGAAGGCGAGGTGATCGAAGAGGGTTTCGTGTCGATCTTCGTCAACGGCGAAGAACTGGCGACGGTGATGTGCAGCCCGCGCGAGCAGGATCGCTTCGCGCTGGGCTTTCTGTGCAATGAAGGGATCATCAACTCGTTGGAGGATGTGCGCGCCGTGCACGTCTGTCCGTCGGGCGCGTGCGTGGATGTGTGGCTCACCCGATCGGACTTCGTGCGCCCCACCCGGCTGATCTTGACGTCGGGCTGCGGCGGCGGCGTGACCTTCGACGATCTCTCGAAAGTGCAAGAGCCGTTGGAGTCAGCGGTCACGATCGGGCCGCAGAAATTGGCGGAGTTGTTGATCGAGATGCAGCAGCGCGCCACGCTCTACGCTCGATCGCGCGGCGTGCACACGGCGGCGCTGTCGGACGGCGAAAAAATCATCGTGCTGTCCGAGGACGTGGGGCGGCATAACACCATCGACAAAGTGCGCGGCGCGTGCCTGATCGAAAAGATCGATCCGCGCGACAAGATTCTGTTGTGCACCGGCCGCATCTCGTCGGAGATGATCAACAAGGCCGCGCGCATGGGCTGCCCCATCGTCGCCTCGCGCACCTCGCCCACGTCGATGTCGGTGCAGCTGGCGCGTGAGTGGAATATCACGCTGGCGGGGTATGTGCGTAGAGATTCGATGAAGGTATACTCTCACCCGGAAAGATTGAAAACGGGTAGAGATAGGAGGCATTTAGTCTATGAAACTCGCTTATCGCGCCCGAAGTGAAGTTGGTCCGGTGCGCTCGCTCAATGAGGATTGTTTCGCCGTCGGTGAGGGACAGTCCGATGCGCCACCCGGCTCGCTCTTTGTCGTCTGCGATGGCCGGGGCGGCCCGCAAGTCGGCGAAGTCGCGGCGCGGCTGGCGGCCGACACAATCAGCGCAACCTACTATGCCGCGAACGGACTTGATCCAGAGCAGGCTCTGCGCGAAGCTTTTCAGGCGGCGAATCAACGCATCTGCCAACGCTGGAGCAATTCGGCGACACGGGTGACGGCCGTGGCCACATTGGCGATTGCCGAGCAGGTTTTCATCGCCAGCGTGGGCGATTGCCGCGCCTATCACTACGGCGACCGGCAGCTGCAACAGATCACCACCGATCACACTTTTTATGATGAACTCATCCGACAAGGTAGGCTCACGCGCGCCGACGTGCAGACCTACAGCACGAACATCACACGGCTGCGCGCATTGGGCGAGACACTCGAATTAACGGTAGACGTGTTCCAACCCGTCCTGGCACAGGATGACGCGCTGCTGCTGTGCACCGATGGCCTGCACGGTTATCTGGAAGACACGGAGATCGAAGAGATCCTGTCCACTGCTCCGCGAGAGGAAACCGTCGATCGATTCGTCGAACTCGTCTATGCGCGCGGTGGTCGTGACAACTTAACCGCCATCCTCATCTGGCGCGAGGAATAACCGGCGTAAGGATGAAGGATGAGGGCGGAAGGATGAAGCATCCTGTGACAAAGTTGAAATACTGTGCCCGCAGCGACATTGGCCTCGTCCGTTCCTGCAATGAAGATGCCTATGCCGTCGGCGGTGGAGAATCAGATGAGTATCCGGGGTCGTTGTTTGTGGTGTGCGACGGGATGGGCGGAAGAGATGCTGGCGCTGTGGCCGCACAACTTGCAGCCAACACAATCATTGAAGCATACCTCTCGTCAGAGAATCCAGACCGGGGCGCGGTGCTCGTTGCAGCATATCGTAGAGCAAACGAGCGCGCCCATCAACAAGTCAAATCGGGGTTTCGCGGATGGACAACGGCGACAGCTGCCCTGTTTGTGGAGGGCAAGTTCTATGTCGCACATGTGGGTGATAGTCGCGCTTATAGATTTAAGAAAAATCATTTGCAGCAAATCACTGAAGATCACCTTTATTCTGAACTGTTGATCCGCCAAGGAGTTATCACCCGAGAAGACGTCCGCACCCATTGCATTCGCGATAATCTTCTGCGCGCCATAGGCAACGAGGAAAACATCGAAGTCGATCTATTTGTGGACAAACTACAAAAGGACGATGTAATTCTCCTCTGCACTGATGGCGTGTGGATCTTCGTAGAAGATACAGACATTGAGCGGATTATTCGCGAGAATCCTCCAAAGGACGTGGTAGGACACTTGATTAATCAGGCTAATGCACGTGGTGGACCGGACAATGCAACTGCAATTCTTGTGTGGCGCGGCGAACAAAAAACAGATTGACTATGACTGGTTCAGAACTCACTCCCATCATCTTCGGCTTGACCTCGGCGGCGTGCTGGGGCGCGGGGGATTTTTGCGGCGGACTGGCGACGAAGCGCACGCAGGTCACTCGTGTCATCATCTCGTCGCAACTGATTAGCCTGATTCTATTGTTGATTCTGGCAGTTGCACTGCATGGGCCACTGCCCGCCGTTGATCATTTGCTGTTGGCGGGCGTAGCAGGCATTATCGGCGCGATAGGTATGCTGGCGTTATATCGCGCATTGGCGGTCGGGCAGATGGGCGTGGCCGCACCAGTATCGGCGGTGGTGGCTGCCAGCGTGCCCGTCATCGCCGGTTCGTTCATCGAAGGGCCGCCGAACATGGCTCAACTGATCGGGTTTGGGTTGGCGCTCGTGGCGGTGTGGTTCATCTCACGGACTGGTGGCGGCGCTATCCAGTGGCGTGATCTGGGCTTGCCCATCCTCGCCGGTCTGGGCTTCGGCACGTTCTACGTCATGATCGGCAGCGCGGGTCAAGACGCGGTCTGGTGGCCGTTAGTCGCCGCGCGGATTGGATCGCTTAGCGCATTGTTCGCCGTGACGATCGTCAGGCGGCAGCCGCGCTTGGTGGAAAGGCAGACGTGGGGCCTGGTCGTGCTTATCGGAGTGTTAGAGGTTGGCGGCAATGCCTGCTACATTCTCGCGCGACAGGCCGGGCGATTGGATGTGGCCGCGGTCCTCGCGTCGCTGTATCCGGCAGTCACGGTCTGGTTGGCGTGGTTGTTCTTGAAAGAGCGCATGTATCGGCTGCAATCGATCGGCGTGCTGGCGGCATTGGCGGCGATTGTGCTCATCAGCGTATAGAGCAGTTTCCTAAATGATCTACGCCCAGGACTAGAGGCTTCAGCCGGAATCCGCCTAATGAGTTTTGACGCTCAAATTCGGTAATCCGGACTCGAGGCTTTAGCCGGTGGTTGCCGCAGAATCCGGCTAAAGCCTCGAGTCCGGACCGCTAGCCATTACCGATTTTGATTGTCAAAGTTCATAAGGCTCGACTCCCAAGCGGCGTAACCCAAAACGGAATCCGCTAAAGTAAGGAGCGGGGGTTATGAGTGGCAGCGTAACCTTGAACATCGACGATCAAACTATCACGGTCGAGCCTGGTACAACGCTGCTCGACGCGGCCCGATCGATCGGGATCGAGATTCCGACCATCTGCTATCACGAGCATTGCACCTCCAACGGCTTATGCCGCATGTGTGTGGTAGACGTGGAAGGTGTGCGTCTATTGCAACCGGCTTGTGTCGCGCAGGTAAGCGAAGGGATGAAAGTCAAAACGCGATCGGAGCGCGTGGAGCGCAGCCGCCGCACGATCGTGGAAATGCTGGGATCGGCGGTTGATTTGGGGGACGCGCCGGAGATCCAGCACATGGCGATCGATTACCGCGCCGATCTCAAGCGCTTCGCGGGCGAACGCCGTGCGCCGCCCGTCGTCGACGACAATCCGATGTTCATTCGTGATTACGAGAAGTGCATTCTGTGCTGGCGCTGTGTGCAGGTCTGCGCCGACGACGCGCAATACGCGTTTGCCATTAACTTCAACGGGCGCGGCTTTGAAACGTCCATCGGCACATTCTTCGACAAGGCCATGCCTGAAACCACCTGCGTGTTTTGCGGACAATGTGTGGGCGTGTGTCCGACCGGCGCGCTGAAGCCCAAACGTGAATGGCTGTTAGAGCAAGGCCAGTCACCTCAAGAGATTGCGCAAACCATGCCAGGCGGGCGGAGAAAGAAGCGATGAACATGAACCACTTCAAGGTGGGCCTGCGACCCTATCAAGCCGACGACGCGCCCCTGCTCTACGAGGCGGCGTCGGAATCGATTGCCGACATCTATCCGTGGATGTCGTGGTGTCATCCCGGCTACACGCTGGCCGAAAGCGAAGAATGGGTGCCGATCTGCTTGGCCGATCGCGCAGCCAAACACGCCTTCGATTTTGTCATTCACGATCAGGATACGGGCAAGTTCCTCGGCGCAGTAGGCATCAACCAGATTCACTCCCTCCACCAATTTGCCAATCTGGGTTACTGGGTGCGCAGCAGCTGCATGGGGCACGGCATCGCGGTGACGGCCACGCGGATGTGCGCACGTTTTGGTTTTGACGATCTGGGCTTGAAACGGATTGAGATCGTCGCGGCGGTGGGCAACCGGCGCAGTCAACGCGTGGCGGAGAAAGTGGGAGCGACGCGCGAGGGCATCCTGCGCAACCGGCTCAAGATTGGCGAGGTGTGGCACGACGCCGTGATGTTCTCGCTGGTGCCGGATGATCTGAAAGCCGCGCTGGTGTAATAATGGATGTTACGCAGATCGAGCCGTTTGTCATTCCCGCCGCGCATGCGTGCCGCCAGTCTCCAGTGGAGCCTGGATACGGCAAGGCGGGACCTGCGGCAGTGTGACATGAACTGGACACCCGCCTCGCCCAGCGCGCCCGAAGTCGCGGCGCGGCTGAAGTCGCGGCGCGGCTGGCGGCCGACACAAGCAGCGCAACATACTATGCCGCGAACGGACTTGATCCAGAGCAGGCTTTGTGCGAAGCCTTTCAGGCGGCGAATCAACGCATCAACCAACGCTGGAACAATTCGGCAACACGGGTGACGGCCGTGGCCGCGCTGGCGATTGCCGGGCAGGTCTTCATCGCCAGCGTGGGCGATTGCCGCGCTTATCATTATGGCGCTGGGCAGCTGCAGCAGATCACCACCGATCACACGTTTTATGATGAACTGATCCGGCAGGGTGTATTCACACGGGCCGACGTTCAGACCTACAGCCCCAACATCACGCGGCTGCGCGCGCTGGGCGAGTTACTGGAATCAAAGGTGGACGTGTTTCAACCTGTCCTGACGCCGGAGGACGCGTTGCTGCTGTGTACCGACGGTCTGCACGGTTATCTGGAAAACACGGAAATTGTGTACTGTTCGCTAACATGTTNNTTCAAGATGTTAGCGAACACTACAAAAACACGGAAATTGAAGGAATCTTAACCGCTGCGCCGCGCCAGGAAGCGGTCGATCGCTGTATCGATCTCGTTTATGCGCGCGGCGGGCGCGACAATGTGACGGCCGTTCTGATTTGGCCCGAGGAATAACTGTGGTTAAGGATAAAGGATACGCCAAACAGCCCACCGCCGCTTCGCGCCGAATACGGCGGTAAGGTTGAAAGGCGAATAAAATGGCTAACGATCCTACCGGCACCGTCACTTTTCTCTTCACCGACATCGAAGGCAGCACCCGGCTCTGGCAAGAATTCCCTGAGCAGATGCAGGCCAACCTGGCCCGCCATGACGCCCTGTTGCGCGCCGCCATCGAGCAAAATGACGGCTACGTCTTCAAAACTGTCGGGGATGCGTTTTGCGCGGCGTTTTTCACCGCGTTGCAGGGCGTGCAGGCCGCCATCGAAGCGCAAAAGCTTCTGGCAGGCGAAAATTGGGGCGAGGCGGTCATCAAAGTCCGCATGGGACTGCACACCGGCGACGCCGAGCAGCGTGACAACGACTATTTCGGCAATACCCTAAATCGGGTAGCACGTCTGATGTCCGCCGGGCATGGCGGGCAGACCTTGCTCTCGCTGGCGACCCAGGAATTGGTGTGGAATCAACTGCCAGACGGGGCGACGCTCGCCGATTTTGGGGAACGCCGTTTGAAGGATTTAATCCGCCCCGAACACATTTACCAGTTGGATATTCCAGGGCTGGCCTCTGTTTTCGCGCCGCTCAAAACGCTGGAAATGTATCACCACAACCTGCCCGCGCAACTGACCAGTTTCATCGGACGCGAGAAGGAAATTGCCGAGGTCAAACGGTTGGTCAAGGGGAATCGCCTCACCACTCTGATCGGGCCGGGGGGCACCGGGAAGACACGTTTGTCGTTGCAAGCCGCTGCCGAGTTATTCGACACCTTCCCGGACGGGGTCTGGCTTGTCGAACTCGCCCCGTTGGCTGACCCGGCGCTGGTGCTGAAAACGGTGACATCCACGCTGGGACTGCGCGAGGAAGCGGGCCGTCCCTTGCTCGACATCCTGACGGATTATTTGCGCGCCAAAGACATTTTGCTCATTCTCGATAATTGCGAACATTTAGTGGACTCTGCGGCGCAGTTGACCGCCAGTTTACTGGGAATCTGCCCCAAATTGCAGGTCATCGCCAGCAGCCGCGAAGTGCTCGGCATCCCCGGCGAAATCCCTTTCCGTGTGCCGCCGCTTTCCATTCCTGACGCGCGACACCTGCCGCCCCTGGAGGCTGTGCGCGCCTACGAAGCCGTGCAGTTGTTCAGCGAGCGCGCCCGGCTGGTCATGCCGACTTTCAAAGTATCCAATGACAATGTGCTGGCGGTGGCGCAAATTTGCCGGCGGTTGGATGGCATCCCGCTGGCGCTTGAGCTGGCAGCGGCGCGGGCGAACCTGTTGAAAGTAGAACAAATCGCCTCGCGCCTAGATGACGCTTTCCGTTTGCTGACGGGCAGCAGCCGCACGGCCTTGCCGCGCCAGCAAACCCTGCGGGCCACCATTGACTGGAGTTACAGCCTGCTCACTGAGCCGGAGCGGATGCTGTTGCGGCGGCTGGCGGTGTTCGTGGGCGGCTGGACGCTGGAAGCGGCGGAGACCGTGTGTGCGGATAAACAGGTTCACCCCACCGAAATCCTGAACTTGCTGACAGCACTGGTCAACAAATCGTTGGTGATGGTGGAACGCGACCCGATCCAGGAAACGCGCTACCGCCTGCTTGAGACCGTCCGACAGTATGCCCGTGAAAAATTCTCCGAGTCGGGCGAGGCGGGGGTACTGCGCACGCAACACCTGGCTTATTTCCTCGACCTGGCCCGGCGCGCCGAACCGGAAGTCGTGGGAGCTGAGCAGGTGTTGTGGCTGGACCGGTTGGAAGCCGAGCTCGATAATATTCGTGCCGCGCTGGAGTGGTCACTCGAAGGCGATGAACAAGGCGCGGAAACTGGCTTGCGGCTGGCCACTCACCTGTGGTGGTTTTGGTTCAGTCGCAACTACCCAGATGGGGGCGACTGGATGGAAAAAACTTTGCAGGCCAGCCAGACTTCGACCGATCTGGTTAGCCGGGCAAAAGCACTATCTCGGTTGGCGTGGGTGCATTTTTTTGATGAGGCACATTGTGAAGCAGGGCTAGCGTTGGGCCGGTCGCTTGGGCCAGCCGGCCGGGAAAGTGTGGCTTGGGCATTGTTGGTCCAGGGCGCCTGGGCCGTGTATCAGGCTGACCATCCCCGTGCGCAATCATTGGCGGAAGAAAGCCTGGCGCTTTTCCGCGCAATGGGTGATCACTTTGGCATCTGCGAAGCGCTGACGTGGTTGGGCATGGCGCTGATCTATCAAGAAGATTACTCCCAGGCCAAGTCCCATTTGGAGGAGAGCCTGGCACTTGCCCGTAAAGTACGCGATGACAATGAGATTGCTTTTGCAGTCTGGCAACTTGGCCGGGTAGCCATGTCTCAGGGAGATTACGCCCGGACCATCACGCTTTTGGATGAATCACTACTGCTATATAAGGCAATTAAGCAATCTGGCGGAATCGCTTTCATACTAAGCGACCTGGGGAAAGCCTCCATACTTAAAGGAGATCATCCACAAGCGGTCGCATATTACCGGGAAATGCTGGCTTTGTACTGGAAGCATGGCAGTGAGCGCTGGGTTATCTCCACTCTCGAAAAATTGGCCTATGCCGCGGTCGCGCAATCCCAACCGGGGCACGCGGCCCGGCTGCTCGGGGCAGCGGAAATATTGCGGGAAGCCAGCGGCGAAGCCCAATTTCCTTTCGAGGTAGCAGACTATGAGAACAACCTAAAAATGCTCCGTTCTCACCTGGACGCAGCCACCTTCGCCGCGCGCTGGGCCGAAGGTCGCGTCATGTCGCTGGAGCAGGCGATTGAATTTGCGCTGGAGCAGGATTGACGATGTGTCTTCACATCTTGTGCTAAAGAGGAAACATGACAGACATCTTTCACGAAGAATCGCTCGATCCACAAGACTGGGATGAATTGCGCGCGTTGGGTCATCGCATGGTCGACGACATGCTGACCTATTTGCAGACCGTGCGCGATCGACCCGTGTGGCAGCCGATTCCCGCCGAGGTCAAAGAGCACTTGCAGCAACCACTGCCTGGTGAACCGCAAGGCGCAGATGAGGCGTATCAGGATTTCGTCACGAACGTGCTGCCGCATCCGATGGGCAACATTCATCCCCGCTTCTGGGGCTGGGTCATCGGCACGGGCACACCGTTTGGCGCGTTGAGCGAAATGCTGGCCGCGACGATGAATCCCAATATGGGCGGCGGCGATCACGTGCCGAACTACGTCGAGCGGCAAGTGCTGGACTGGTGCAAAGAGATGCTGGGCTTTCCGCTAGACGCGTCGGGCTTGTTGGTCAGCGGCGGATCGATGGCGAACTTTGTCGGCCTAGCGGTGGCCCGCAACTCGCGCGCGGGCTTTGATATTCGCGCTCAAGGTGTAGCGGCGGCCCCCAAGCCGATGACGTTCTACGGCTCGATCGAGATGCACAGCTGCCTGCAAAAAGCCGTCGAACTGTTGGGGCTGGGCAATGAAGCCCTGCGACGGATTCCGGTTAATGCGGATTATCAGATCGATCTGGATGCGCTCGATCGGGCGATCCAGGCCGATCGGGCGGCGGGCCGGCAGCCGATCGGCGTGATCGGCAACGCGGGCACCGTCAACACCGGTGCGATCGACGATCTCACCGCGCTCGCCGATCTGTGCCAACGCGAAAAAATGTGGTTCCACGTCGATGGCGCATTCGGCGCACTGGCCGCCGTCTCGCCGGAGTTGAAGCCTCTGCTGCGGGGCATGGAGCGCGCCGATTCGATCGCCTTCGATCTGCACAAGTGGATGTACATGCCGATCGAAGTGGGCTGCNNCACGGCATCGACAAGTATGGCCGCCTGATCAAGCAGAACGTCGATCAGTGCCGTTACCTGGTCGAGTTGATCGAGTCCACGCCGGAACTCGAACTGATGGCCCCGGCTCCGTTGAACATCGTGTGCTTTCGCTACCGGGCCACGGGCCTTGATGACAATGCCCTCAATCAACTGAATCAGCAGATCATGTTTGAGCTGCACGAGCAAGGCATCGCCGCGCCCACGTACACGACGCTGAATGGCAAGTTCGCCATCCGCGTGGCACACACCAATCACCGCACACGGCGCGAGGATTTTGATGTGCTGGTGCGCGAAGTGGTGCGGATTGGAAATCAATTGGGTGTGGCTAAATCTGGTTGAGCCGTCGGGGCGACCCTCGCGGTCGCCCGCATTTGG
>PMCF01000216.1 GCA_003154115.1 Anaerolineae bacterium | reverse complement strand
TTGACCCTCGTTTCATCGGCCCAGCTTGACGCCTAGGGGCAGTATACCCGTTACGGCGTTGTGCGGCAAATTACGATTATCACAACAAAACACCCCAGCGATCATCTTCGGTCGCCGGGGTGTGGTCATTACGTACTAGTGCGGAGCCTCCCTGTGGGACTCGTTGAGTTTTACTCTTGAAACGTCACGGCGGCCGTCATGCCCCAGCGTAAACGCGGATCACTTTCCAATACCTTGATCTTCACCGGATACACTACATCGCCGCTCTTGAGCTGCGACACGGAACTGATCGATTCAACTTGGCCCTTCAGCGTCACGTCGGGCAGGGCGTCGAACTTCACTGCGACCGCTTGGCCCACCGTGATGCTCGGCACTTTGATCTCGGTTACATCATCCGTTTCAATCTGCCAGCCCGATAGATCGGCTAGCACAACCACAGGTTGATTCGTCGGCGTACCCTCTCCAGCCTTGAGGTTGAGCTGCGCAATCGTGCCGGCGAACGGCGCGCGCAGCTCGGTTTGGGTCAACGCAATTTTGGCACTGTTCACGGCGGCCTCGGCTTGTTGAATCGCCACTTCGAAAGTGTCAGCCGCTTTCCCGGCGAGCTCGGCTTGCAGTTGGGCCAGACGCGCGTTGGCCGCTTCTTCACTCGCCTTAGCGGCGGTGATCTGCGCACCTTGCGCGCGATCGCTGGGCGAGCCGGCCTTCAGGGCTGTCACGCGGGCTTCAGCGGCCTGCACCGCCTTCACGGCATTTTCGTAACCCATCTTCACGCGATCGAATGTATCACCGCTGGTCTTTTTATACTCATACATCATGTCGAGTCCAGTCTGCGCCTGCTGTTGCGTATATTTGGCCTGGGCCAATGCCGCGTCTGCTTCCACGATCTCCGCTTTGTGATCGCGTCCCGCCGCAGCGCCAGACTGTTGAGCCTGTGCCGCTTTTATTTCGGCCTCGGCCCCGGCGATCAGTTGGGGCAGCTGCGTTCGGTAAGCCGTCTGCCCGGCCTGCGCCACGGCGAGTGCTGCTTCGGCCTCGGCCACTGCGTTATGCTGCGCGTCGTTCTTCAAGCGCGCGATCAAATCACCGGCCTTCACGGTTCCGCCTTCTGTCACTAATACTTCGGCCACCAGGCCATTGCCCGTGAAATTCAGGTTGGCGGTTTGCAGTGGTTCCAGGTTGCCCTCAGCTGCTGTGGACAAGCTGGTTGTTTTTGCCTTCGTCGCTTCGGCGGTGGGCGTGGCCGTGTTCGGCGCACTGCCGCAGGCACTGATGACCACACTCATCAAAACGAGACTACTGATAATGAATAGAATTCGCTTAGTCATGGTTACACCTTCACTTTCCAAACTCGAGCGCGGCTGTCATCCCCCAGCGCAAACGCGGATCGACTTCGATCAACTTGACCTTCACCGGGTAGACGATGTCGCCGCTGTTCGTCTGGAACAACGTCCCGATCGAATCTACCGCGCCCTTCAGGTTTAGCTCTGGTAACGCGTCGAACGTGACGATAACCGGCTGACCTGCTGTGATGTTCGGCACTTTGATTTCGGTGAGATCGCTGGTCACGATTTGCCAACCCGAGAAGTCGGCTAATGTTACGACGGGGATTCCCGGTGCAGCTATTTCACCGACCTTCACATCCAACTTAGCGATCGTGCCAGCCAGCGGAGCGTGGAGTTCCGTATCGGCCACGGCTGTCCTGGCGGCTGACACTCCCGCTTCGGCTTGTTGAATTGCCGCTGCATACGTCGGATTGGGCTTACCATTTACCTCGGCCTTCAACTGATCGAGTCGCGCTTGCGCCGCAGCGAGTCGCGCCTGGGCCGCCGTGATTTCTGCGCCCTGCGCGCGATAACTGGCCGAGCCGGACTTCAACTGATTGAGCCGCAGTTGAGCGGCTTCCGTCTCGCGCTTGGCGTTCTCAACCACCAGGCGCGCTCGCTCTTCAGTGGGACCGTACATTCCCTTATCGATTACTTTCTTGTAAGCGTCTTCCGCCCCTTGCTGCTGCAGCTTCGCCTGATAGAGCGCCGCTTCCGCGCCGGCAATCGCCGCTGGATCGTTACGCCGCGCGGCGGCTGAAACAATCGCTGCTTGCGCCGCCTGGATATCGGCTTCCGCCGCCGCGATTTGCTGAGGCAGCTGCTCCAGATACTTTGCTTCGCCGGCTTTGGCCGCGGCCACACCCGCCTCAGCGCGTGCCACTGCGGCTTGCTGAATGTCCGACTTGACGCGCACGATCACATCGCCCACCTTCACGGCGTCGCCTTCTTTGACGAGCACCTCGGCCACTTCGCCGCCGGAAGTAAAGCTCAACTTCACCGACTGCACGGGCTCCAATTTACCTTCCGCTTTGATAGCGGAATTATCTTTCACCGGTGCAGCCACTGTCGGGGTTGCCGCCCCGACGGGCGGGGTGCTGGAACAGCCGGCTAACACCAGACCTACACCAATGAGTACAAGAAACACTCGCTTTTTCATCTCTTTCTCCAATTCTTCATGAATACCTTGATCACGCTTGATCAGGTGTTCCTTTTTACTCGTATGCCAAGCTTTCGCGGATGCTAATGCGGGTCGCGCGCAAGGCCGGCAAGGCCGCGCCCAGGATGGATAACACCACGACGATGATCAGCCACTGCAACGCCCCCGTCCACGAGAATTGATAGACGATGCCAAAGTTGATGACCTGCCCGATGACCAGCGAGAACAACTGCCCCACCGGAACGCTCAACGGAATCGCGATGACCCACGCCATCAATCCCAGGATCAACCCTTCACCCACGAACAGCCGGGCGATTTGGAACGACGAAGCGCCGATGGCGCGCATCACACCGATTTCACGCCGCCGCTCCAACACGTTGATGGACAGCGTGCCCGCCAACCCAATCGCGCCGACGACGGCGATCAGGGCCGACATCGTCAACAGCATAGCCGTGATGATGCCAAAGGTATTCTCGTTGTTTACGCGGATACTCTCCGCCGTCTGCGTGCCGCCTACTTTCAGGCCGCGTGCATTCAAGGCTTCGCGCAGATTCTTTTCCACACGCAGTTGCGTGGCGGCGGTATCGGGTGTAATCGACAACCAGGCGGTGGTACCACGGCCGCTCAAGCCCACTTCGCGTTGATAGGTTCCCAGTGGGACATAGACGTTGCGCTGATTATTGCTCAGATCGGTGACAGTGCCTACCACGGTCCATTCCACCCGCTCGGCGCCGTTGATCTTAACGAAGATCTTGTCGCCCACATGGACGCCCATCTTTCCGGCCGTATCGGTGGAAAGGACAGCCGCATGTTCATCGGCGGGCAGCAGCCAGCGGCCGCTGACGACCGCCAACTTCAACAAGCGCGAATCCGGCTGTACGGCGTTGATGAAAATATCCTTGCCCTTGTCGGTGGTCTTATCTTGATAAGCCGTGCTCGATTGGAACAGCGTGAATTCGGCAAACTCAACGTCGGGCTGGCTCTCGATAATGGCCTTTGCTTCGTCAATACGCACCGGTTGCTCAAAATACATCAGCACTTTCAAGCCCAACGAATCGGTGAGATAGTTGATCGTGTACGTGAACGACGCCGCAGAACTCATCACCATGACGAATACCACCCCGGCCATGATCAAAGTGATCTGCGTCAGCACCACGCGCCCCTTGCGGCGGAACGTGTTGCGCAGCGTCAGGATCGCCTGACGGGGCAGACCACGCACGCGCGCCAACAGCCGATCGATCAATCCCTTCCCGAAGGTTGCGCCGATGCCATAGTTGCTGGTCGCTTCGCGTACGGTCAGGCGCACCCCGGAATAGATCGGCCACAGCGCCGCCAGCAGCGGCACCCACAGCGCCACCAGCACCTGCTGCACCACTGCCGAGGTGGAGACATTCACGTTCGGGTCGGCGGAGATTCCCATCATCTTCAACAGCATTTCGGAGATCGCATCAGCGGCCAGCACGCCCAGCGGCAGCGCGATGAGCAGCGCCAGCAGACCGTAAATCAGCACGCTGCCCAGATAGAGCGTCATGACCTGGCGCGTCGTTCCGCCGATGGCTTTCATGATGCCGATCTGCGGGGTCTGCTGTGACACTAGCGCCGTAATCGTATTGATCACCAGGAATAAGCCCAACCCCAGCGCCAGCACACCCATCACCGTGGTGATCATGATGACGCCATTGACCATGTCTTGCAAGAAGTGCTTATTCGGATCGAAGGTGCGGTAGAAGAACACCGGCACGTTCATCTTTTCCAGGGTGCCCTTCAACTGCGTGGCGGCGGCCTGCGCCGTCGCTTCCGAATATTGCGGCACTTGCACCAGCAGGCCGGTGTAGCCGCTCCAGCCCCATATATTTCCACCCATTTCCGAGCTAATGAACAGGGCCGCATTGCCGCCAAACGCCGGCATGTTGTTCATGACGTCCTTGACGACACCGCCCACCTTCACTTCATGTTCGCGTCCGTTGATGAGCAGCGTGAGGGTGCTGCCCGGTTGAATGTGGAAGTAATCGACCGATGATTCTTCTACGGCGACGACATCCTTGGCCGGCCATGCCCCGCTGACCAACGTCACGGTATTGAACTGCTGGTGCGCATAATCGGCGCGCGCCGTCAGGTCGATATCGCGCCACTCTTGATCGGACGTCAAGCGCCAGCGTGCGCTCAGATCGCGGACCCCTTCGACTCCGGCGATGCCCGGCTCGCGGGCGAGCCGATTGATTTGATCATCGTCGACCACACCATCTAACCACAGCCGCACATGCGCGGGATGGGAAGCCTGATAGCTGCTCAACATGCGCGTCGGCATCAGGTCCATCATGCCGCTGTTGATGCCCACCGCGAACACGCCGATGGCGATGCTCAGCACGGCCAGCACCGAGCGGCCCCAATTGCGCTTCAAGTCTCGCAGGACTTTAATATAACCTCGTCGCATCGTCACACCTGTTTCTTACGCATTACGCAACACGCAATACGCAGTTATTTCGTAGTACGTATTGCGTAATCAGTGTTTCCCGTTCTGCTTTTCGAGCGTTACAAGTTCCAACTCACGCCGATCGGCCACTTCGTCGATCGCGTCACGCGTCGAGTCGGATTCGTTCATCAAACTGTTGAACGTCTCTTTATCCAGCGCCATCACTTCCACGCCGGCGGCGCCCGCGCGCACGGTGGCACTGCGTTCTGCGCCGCGCAGCAGCGCGATCTCGCCGAAGTATTGGCCGCCGTGCAGACTGGAGACGATGATGTCCGATCCGTCCGCGCCCTTCAACACCACTTCGGCGCTGCCGCGTGTGATGAGATAGAAATTATCGGCGGTCGAACCTTCCTGCACGATGATGCTGCCGGGTTCGTGCCGGGCCGGAGCGAGGCGCCGGGTCGCGCGGATCAGCTGATCGGTGGTTAATGACGAGAACGTGCGCGCCAGATATTCTTCGATGATTTCGCCATCAGACACCACCACGGCGCGCTGCACGCGCTTGGCCTTATCGGCGTCGTGTGTCA
The DNA here is from genome assembly GCA_003154115.1 of Anaerolineae bacterium. Lineage (GTDB taxonomy): Bacteria > Chloroflexota > Anaerolineae > Fen-1058 > Fen-1058 > Fen-1058. The sequence goes on along the minus strand of PMCF01000216.1, from coordinate 15,432 downwards.
CCATCACAATCGTTTTGCCCTGATTGGCCAGCGTTTCAAACAACGTGAATACATCCTCCGCCGTCTTGGAGTCGAGGTTGCCCGTCGGTTCATCGGCCACCAGAATGGGCGGATCGTTGGCTAACGCCCGCGCAATGGCCGCACGCTGCTGCTGCCCGCCCGATACCGCCGAGGGCAGCTTGTCCGCCTGATCGGCCAACCCGACCATATCCAATAATTCGGCAGCACGCCGCTTGCGTTCGCGGGGCGTATAGACGCCGCAGAAATCCATCGGCAGCATGATGTTCTCCGCCAGCGTCAACGTGGGCAACAGTTGGAAGAACTGGAATACGATGCCTAGATTTTTGCCGCGCCAGCGAGCCAGCTTGCTCTCGCCCATATCGTGTACCATCGTGTGATCGATGTACACTTCGCCCGCCGACGGATGATCGATGCCCGTGATCATGTTGAGCAGCGTCGATTTGCCGCTGCCTGACTTACCAATCACCGCCACGAACTCGCCGCGGTTCACGCGCAGGCTCACGTTCTTTAATGCGGTGAACGGTCCGGCGGCGGTCTTGAAGGTCTTGACCACGTCGCGTACTTCAATCAGATATTCGCTGCTCTTGCCGTTGCCGTTCTTGGATTTGGATGGAACTAAGCTAAACATGCGGCTTCCTCTTTCTACTGTGCGATCTAACTCAGGCTGTGCTTCTTTCCGAGTTTAAGGATAAATGAAAATCGCCGGATTAACCTAACATCTGGCTAACAACCGGCCACAGAATCTTGACGGATTGCTGACAGGCGCTAACAGCTTTCAAGGTTGGGGCGAAAAATTTGTGGAATGTGTCCCGGCTCGAACGATCAAGTTAGAGGTATGTTACGATGTGGGTGATTTTCCAACCCGCAGGTACAGCGGCCAGCGCACTATCCGATCGGTCTGTGCGCCCCAGGCGGCCTTAAACCCCGCACGCTTCTCTTCCAGAGGATCGACGCCCTGCGCCTCTTTGAATTTTGGCGCGGCCGACCAGCTGCTCAAATAACCGAAGAGATTGTCTAGCGGCCACACGGCTTCTACGGCGAATTCGGGCGCCGTGATTTCTTCAAATGGAAAGGGCAGCGTCCGATAGTGCTCGTCCACCCAGTGGATCTGCGGCGGCCAGAACTTACCCAGTACGTCGTGATAGTACGACTCCATCACAGCATCAACTTCGGGCGTGATCCCGGTGAGGTTGTAGCACCACACAGCAAGAATGCCCTCAGGTTTTAACACGCGCTTCACTTCCGCGTAGAACCGATCGAGATCGAACCAGTGCACGGCCAGCGCCACCATCACCAGATCGATGGATCGATCTTCGATTTCACTGTACTCCGCCGTGGCCACGCGATACGCCACGCGCTCGTGCGGTGTTGCCAGCGCGATCTGCTGCTGGCTGGGATCGGTAGCGATGATCGATCGGAAGTACCGTGCCAATCCGAGCGCCGCCTGCCCGTTGCCGGTGCCTACATCCCAAGCAAGATCGTGTTCGGGGGTCAACGACGCGAGATACTCGTACAACGCCGCCGGATACAATGGTCGATAGCGGGCGTAATCGCCGGCTTGTTTGGAGAAGTGATCGGGGAAGGCGCTGATCATTTCGAGAGAAGGGATGAGGTGTCGCTGACGATGATCATATCCGCCCGGTCTCGCGCAATGTCTTGAGATCGGCTTCAAATTCGCTTACATCGTAATGCGGCGGAATGTGGCGGCTGGCGAGCAGGAATTGAAATTGCAGCTGGCTGACATTGGCTAGCTGACTGGCCTGCCCCAACGTCAACCGGTCACGCTCGTAGAGCATCAGCGCCAGTTCTTGCAGCAGTTCATCACTGCTGATGTGTGCGCTCTGTAAAACTTCATCTGAAATGACGACGCTCATGACCTGCAACTCCTTTCGCTTCTCCTGCCTTAAGTGTAGCCCGATTGAAGTCCGCGTCAAGCTGTTGGGGGCATGAGAGTATAGCGCAAAAGTGTTGGTGACTGTTGGGCCAACGCTCCCGCTGGATGACAATCCAGCGGTTGGAAACGGCGGATTGTCATCCGCCTTGAGCCGCCCTACAGTTTTGCGTTATACTCGGGGCACGATCTTCCGCCACGCACCGAGCGTCCACCCCTCAGCGCGTCGTTCTTCCCGCCGCCGCTGCTGCTCGATGATTTCCTGCAAGTGGCCGATCTTCTCATCGATCGCAGCGGCGAGCCACAGGCGGCCTTTTTCGGCCGTCGCTTGTGTCGCCGCGCCATACGCACCGCTGATCGTGTCGTCCGTCCACGGCGGATTGGCGATTAGCGCGCCGCCTTCGATCCAGTCCATGTAGTAGTTGGGGGTGGCGGTGAACTTCACTTCGTCAACGGCGCGATCCATGTGCACTAAATCGGGTCGCAGGTGCAGGATGTAGCTCGTCTCCAATTCGCAGGCGTGCCCCATGCCGCCGATGGGTGACGTTCGATACTGCGTCAGTTCAGCGCTGGTCGTGTGCAAGAACGAAGTCGCCACGAACATATCCGGCCAGCGTTCGCCGCAGAATTTGGTGACGTTGACGAGGAAACTGTGATTGCCGCCGTGCCCGTTGATGAGGTACGCCATGCGCAGGCCCTGCTCGTGCAGCAGTCCGACGATCGCCACCCAGAAATCTTCCCACGCGCGCGGATCGAGCGTGAGGGTGCCGGGAAATTGGCGGCGGTGCATCGAGACGCCGTAAGGAAACGTCGGCAGACGGAAGATCGTGTCGGGCAGCTTTGCTTCGACACCGCGCGCAATTGCATCGATGATCAGCGTGTCGGTGTTGAGGGGCAGATGAAAGGCGTGCTGCTCGGTGTGGCCGGTGGCAATGAGGGCGACGCGATCGGCTAGCTCATTCGTATCCTGAGCGGAGCAGCGGGCGTGCTTCGACTGCACTTCGTTCCGCTCAGCATGAGCCCGCCGCGCAGTCGAAGGATGCTTGATCACCCTCACATCGGTAAACCCATCTTCCTCGATGCTGGCGACCAGTGAATCGATCACGCGCTTGAACAACTTGCGCTCGACCGCGAGCACACTTCCTTCAAAGCCGAACGGCACTGCTGGGAAAACACAAACTTGATCGAAGGTGAAAACCGATTGGGTCTGGCGCTGAACGCGTTTGATCAAATCAGCATCAGCCATCTCACCCAGGGGAATCACGATCGGCATATCGCGCGGCAGGGCATCGACTTCGGGGAAAGTGAGATTTTCGTAGCGAATGATGTCAGTCATTTCAAATAGATGCCTGTCGGATCGAGTTCTTCACGCAGCAAGCGCAGTTCTTCGCCTGTGGGCGGCTCGGTCGTTTTGAGATCGTCCGCTACTTTCAATTTCCAGCCGGTGTTCTTGATCGCCTGCTCGGCAGTCGCGCCGGGATGTAAGGCGGTCAAGATCAACTCGCCGTTCTCATCGGGTTCGAGCATGCCCAGATCGGTGACCACGGCCTGCGGCCCGCCGCCGCGCAAGCCTTTCGCCTCGCGCTCTTTGCGTCCTGATAAGAATCCTGCGCTGGTGATGAAGTCGCATTTCTCCGGAAAGCGGCGCGCTTGATGCGGCGTGAGGCAGTAAATGCGATTGGCCCACGCGGCGATCTCGGCCGCGCCGCCGCTGCCGGGCAAGCGAACCTTCGGCTTGTCATACGGTCCGATCACCGTGGCGTTGATATTGCCAAACCGATCGATCTGCGCGCCCCCCAGGAAGCCCACATCGATCTTGCCGTTCTGCAAGTAATAGGCAAAGATTTCGTACATCGAACAGATCGACGCCGCGCCGCTGACCAGACACGGATCGCCGATCGAGAGGGGCAAGTGACTCGGCTGCGCGCCGATCACGCCCGCTTCGTAAATCATATTCATGTGCGGCGCATGCGTCCGCCGTGCCAGATTGCAGGCCAGATTCGGCTGGCCGATGCCGACGAAGACCACATCGTTGTCACGCAGCAAGCGCGCTGCGGCGACGACCATCATTTCAGAGGAAGAGTAGTTGGTCATTGTGGTGGTTCCAATCCAGTGTTTAGTTTGGAGAGAAGATTCGAGCCTTCGCTGCAGTACTTCTTGACGTTTGACCACTTCACGGATTGCCGCATTTGCAGCTGGCGAGTGTCGTTTTCCGCATCGTCAAAATAGTGCAGAGCATAGGCCAAATGCACGGTGAAATCGGGCCGATCAAAATACTTCTTGGGCAGCAATTCAAACAGTGTCTTGAACGGCGCGATCTTGCGCAGGCAGTACAGGTCAATGAAATCGCGTCGCGTGCCGCGATCTTTGATAGCGGAAAGTTTCATCAGGCCAATGTCGATAGCAGACGCCAAACGTAATCCACCGACTTCAATCATTGGAAACAGTAACGGATGATGCTGGTAAATGAAGCTGACTTCGACGCCCATGACTGTGGCGTAAAGTTGCTCGTCTTGTTCACGTTTGATAATCGTCGGCGTGATGCTTTGCAAACGGTGTGCCAGCGTCGAACGTTCAACCATGCCCAGCGGGTTGGTGGTGGAGAAGAAGTCGAGATCATACGAAATGCGATGACCCAATTGTAGCGCCAGCGCTGTACCGCCCGCTAAATAAAAGTCTGGCGGCAGGGGTAACGCGGCCAGCGTCTCAAAGGTTCGACGAGTATCGGGTGCAAGTGCATTCCAAGAGATCGTGGTCATTTGGTTCTCTCCCACGGCGGAATCGTGTAACGCTTGATGCCCAGCATGTTGCGCCAATAATTGAAAGCCCGCTTGTCGAGACGGCGATAACCGTGTGCGCGCACCCACTTCGCGATCTCGCGTTTGCCGTAAGTGTCGAGCAGCCAGCGAATCTCCGCCCACGATCCGCGATTGAGAATTCGTTCGATGATGACTCCCGCGTACTCATCGGGGGTCATGCCTGCGAATTCATATTCAGGGAACAACCACTGACTGGATTGTGGCAAACCATTGGGCGCAAGTTCGATGGCCATGCGTTCCTCAATTCCGGCTGAAGGGCAGGTTGTCATTGTCAGGCGGCTGACCTAATTGCGCTTTTGCGGTGTGGCTCGCGGCGGCCCGCTCGTCCAGGATGCGGAAGTATTCATCCGATCCTTCCGGATCAAATTCATCCAGCAATGACATCCCGCCGTCGTCCACAAACCAGTGATGTCGTTCGCCTCCGCAGAGTTCTTCGATCTCGTACAGTTCTTGGAGCATTTCATCATCGTCCGGCGAGGGCGGTGGCAGCACGTTCGGCTCGCCCAGCTCTTCACGGCGCATGACATCACGTGGCGAAGAGCCGTGCAAGTCACGCTGCGGCGTGAATAACCAGTCGCGAATGATCTGATCGATGTGTTCAGATTCCGCACTTGTACTTGTATGACGTAGTGCCGCTAATTCTTCGGCGGCGCATTTCTGCACATGCCTAACCAACTGCTGATACAAAGCACACGCTTGATACGGCTCTGTCATGCTGGCGCTCCTTTGTTACGCAACACGCACTACGCACTACGATCAATACTTCCCGTAATTCACCGGCTCACTGAACGCGGGCGGCACCCTCAAGCGTTCGTGTGTCTCTGCGCCCAATTTGTCCCAGTACTCCGCGTGATCGTTGATGTCGTACACCCACTCTTTCAACCACGCCTCCACGTTTTCGCGGCTCTCACTGATCTTATCCCATTCCAGATAGAACTTGTTGTCGCGATCGTAGTAGCCCTGTGTGTAGGACGGATGCGCGCAGTGCGGCACGTGGCACACGGCACTGACGATGAAGTCGGGCATCAACGTGCGGTTGGGATCCGATCGAATGACGGCTTCGTCGACGATCTCTTCGACGGTGACGATGACTTTCTTGCTGGCGAACGCTACTTCCTTTTGTTCACCGACGATGCCCCAGATCTGCGTGTTGCCGTTGGCATCCGCGCGTTGGGCGTGGATGATCGCCACATCGGGATTCAGCGCGGGGACCGTGACGAGATCGACGCCGGTATAGGGACACTGCACTTTCTGGTATTGCGGATTCGCCTTCGCTAAATCTTCGCCGCCCGTCGGACGCATCGGCAAGAACGGCAAGCCCATCGCTCCGGCGGCGACACGCGTGATCATCGCAAAATGCGAATACTCTTCGTATTGCAATCGCCCGGCTTCCATTTCCTGCCGGATGATGCGCAGCGATCCCACGCCCGGATTGCCGCTGTATGAAAAGATGATTTTCTTCGCGCAGCCGGCGGCCACCAGCTGATCGTAGATCAAATCGGGTGTAGCGCGGGCCAATATCAAATCCTTCTTGTGTTGCCGGATGATTTCGTGCCCGGCGGCGAACGGAATGAGGTGCGTGAACCCGGCGGCATAGACGACATCGCCATCGTGTACGAATTGACTGATGGCTTCAGTAAGTGGCATCACTTTAGACATGCTTGCTCTCCAAAACAAACCACGGAGATACAGAGACACGGAATAATCTCCGCTGACTCCGTCTCTCCGTGGCCTTGCCTGCTTGTTTATGCTTTTTCGATAATGGTCTGCGACTGCTCGTGCATATACTGCGGCACGTAATAGATCGAGCCACCAGCCTTGCCTGTGCTGCCCGAGCCTTTCCAGCCGCCGAACGGTTGGAAGCCTGGCCAGGCGCCCGTCGTCGCCCCTTGCGGCCGATTGGCATACGTAGTGCCCGCCTCGATGTGATCGAAGAACCACTTCGTTTCCTGCTTGCCGCCATAGAAGCCGGCGGTCAAACCGTAATCGACATCGTTGGCTAGCTGCATCGCTGTGTTGATGTCCGTGTAGCCCATGATCGTCGTGATGGGCAGGAACATCTCCACCTGCCACAGGCGATGATCGCCGGGCGCATACGCCAGCGTCGGCGCGCAGAAATAGCCTTTGCCCAGCTCGCCTTCGACGAGGTGCTTGCCGCCGGTCAGAATCTCGCCGCCCTGCGACAGTTCTTCGGCGAAGTTGGCATAGTCGTGATACGCGCTCTTGTTCGCCACCGGACCGAGCCAATTCTCGCGCCGGGTCGGATCGCCGATCGCGAGCTTGTTGGTCAGATCGACCAGCTTCTGGGTGAACTTCTCCTTCACACTCTCTTCGACATACACACGCGAGCAAGCCGAACACTTCTGGCCTTGCAACCCGAACGCCGATCGCAGCACACCCTGCACGGCCAATTCGAGATCAGCCTTGGCGGTGATGATGGCCGGATTCTTGCCGCCCATCTCGGCGATGCACGGGCGCGGATATTTGCCTGAAGCGAACGTCTTGTAGATGTGCATACCGATGTCGAACGAACCGGTGAAGGTGATGCCATTGACCAGCGGGTTAGAGACCAACTCCTGCCCGATTGTCGCGCCGCCGCCCGTCACGTAATTGAACACGCCTGCGGGCACGCCGCCATCGCGGAAGCATTCCGCCAGCAAACGGCCGGAATAAGGCGTATCGGTCGCCGGTTTGAAGACCACGGTATTGCCCGCCACCAACGCCGCACCGCTTGGCCCACCGGCCAACGCGAAGGGGAAGTTGAACGGCGAGATCACCACCCACACGCCATAGGGCTTGAGCACGCTGACATTGGTGGCATTCCACCCGACGAGCGGATCCTTGCCCATCGGCACGATGTAGCCGTTGTTGCGTTCCATCTGATCGCAGTAGTAGTAGATCAGGTCGGCGGTTTCCTGCACGTCGCCCAGCGCTTCCATGCGATTCTTGCCGATCTCCATGGCGATGACGGCGCTGATTTCGTACAGACGCTTCTCGATCTGCGCGGCCGATTTACGCAGAATCTTCACGCGATCCTGCCACTTGGTGGCCGCCCATTTGGGCGCAGCCGCTTTCGCCGCCGCTAACGCTTCCTGCCCTTCGGCTACACCGCCTTTCTGGAACGTGCCCAACAGCCACTCGGTGTTGATGGGGCTGCGATCGTCGAACTTCGTCTCGATGAAACGATCTTCGCCGTTGATCAGCATCGGCACGTCTTGGCCCATCTCCGCGCGGACCTTGACTACGGCCTTGTCGAAGTCCGTGTGCATCTTCTCCGGCGGATTGAACATCGTGGCGTAGGTCAGCCGGAATTTGCCGCCGGTCTTGGGCGCCACTTTTTTGGCCGCGACCTTCACTTGCTTAATCTCTTTCTTGACCACTTTCTTTACTGCCATGCTTGTGCCTCCTATGTGGGTGGGGTTTGATCATTTGTCATTGATCATTGGGTCATTGAAAAAATACGGTCGCTTCAACCCGCCGGTCAGCGTCGTCATCTTCAGCCGCAGCACCAATCCATTCAAGCCTTCGCGCGGTACGAGGACATGCTGGCCGACTAACCGATCGAGCATCTCCTTCGTCAATTCACTATCCGATCGGATTCCGCTCGCTTCGACAAGTTCCAATAACTTGCATTGAAACCGATCGCCGCGTGGTTCGTAGCTTTCCACTTCAACCCGATAGGTCGCGCGCACTATCCCGGTGGATGGTGACCAGGCAAAACGAAGCGAGAGTTGGGTGCTAGGTTCAATCAATTGACTACCATTCAATATGATAAAGCCCTGTCTCAATATGGCCGTAATGCTTCAGGTCTTGGAAGTGTGTATTCCGTTGTGCCATTGTGTGAAACAACTTCCAGTTCTGATAGTTGTCCCTCGCGAGCGTGAAGAATCACATCGACTTTTACACCTTCAGGCGAATCCCCACTGCATCTGCAAGAATTGTTGATGGCCCCTTTGTGCGCTCATGTTTATCGCCAACTGCCAAGTCAATTGTGGGGCAACCGCAGGCACAGCGAGATACAACCTTGGCTTGTGCGAGTTGTGAAACAAAAGCAGACGCACCCTCGTAGCCGTTTGCGAGAAGCCATTCAAGCAAAACGCGCTCATCGGAGGTCAAATCTCTGTGATCTTGAATAAAATGTTTGTCTTCCATGGTAGTCGGTGTTCTGATTTATCGTGACGAAATGCTAACCAGTAACTCTTCCATCACATCCAGTCCATGCACCAGGTCCTTTTGCTCTATCACCAGCGGCGGGCTGAGAATCGCGGCAAATCAGCCTCACAGCCCCAGAGTGTGTTTCAAAGCCGCATCAATCTGCGCCATCGGCAGTGTGCCAATGACGCGATCGACGGCTTGATGGGTAACCGTTGCTAGATTGTCTGTCATCACCACTGAGTCAGTCAGCAGGCCGGACTGTTTACCTTCACTCGAATTGAGCAAGACGGTGACGCGGCTGGCATGTCCTGCCCTAAACATCCGGCTTGAGATCATGGCGATGACGGTTTGTGCTAGGCCGGTATTCAGATTGTCCGCCTGAACGACTAAAGCCGGGCGCAATTTTGCCGTCCGCAAGTCCGAATTTGGAAACAACACGACGACGACATCGCCGCGTTTATGACTGGGTGTTGGCAGCGGTGTAGTGGTCATATACGCTCATCTCCGGGCTGTCCCAGTCTTCCGCAAATGTGCCTAATCGTGCGCGTAGATCAGCCGCTTGTTTTTCATCGATGCCGTGTGTGCGCAGATCGATGCCGCCACTTTCCAAGAATGTGACAATGACGCGCGTTTCGTCGCCAATCGATACCGGCACTTCGGTCAATTCGATCTTCCCCTTACGATAGATACCTTCGATTGACTTTAACATGGTGTCTCCTCCCACGGCGTACTGCTCAACAGCTCTTCCATCACATCCAACCCATGCGCGAGGTCTTCCTACGCAATCACCAGCGGCGGGCTGATGACGCTCGCTCCCCAAGGTTCCCGTTACACCATGCTGCCTTTGGGCCTGACCTCAAAAAAGGATGCCTTTCGCTAGGCATGATACTCGGCCTGATCTTCTCTTAGCGCGGAGAGCAACACATTGGCCGCCTCTACAGAGTTATAGGGTGACCAGACGGGATAGGTTGCGCCTGAGTTCAAGGCAATGTCTTCTTCTTTCGCGATCTCGACCACCAGGAATTGGACAGCGCGCAGCTTATCGCTATGCGGCAGGTCCTTTAACGCTGGTAACAAATCAGCTAAAGACATCGTTGCACCTCTTCGTTTAGCGTAACAGCTCTTCCATCACGTCCAGCCCGTGCGGCAGGTCCTTTTGCTCTATCACCAGCGGCAGGCTGAGGATGATCTATTTCCCGCGCCCCAGCCAGCCTTACACAAAACTAGCGACGGCCACGTTGCGCGGCTTGGCAAAACTCCGCCGATGCAACTTGATGCGTTCAATCTCGTGCAGCGTCTCAGCCGTGAGATAGCTTTCCCCGCAATGGGGACACACGACAATTGGAACATTTTCGATCACCAGCAAGTGCGCCCCTTTGCCGTAGCTGCGCGTGACATATTTGGTCTGTGCGCCATTTTTGGCGCAGATTTCGCAATTCATACTTTTCTCCCTTTTATCCTTCGGCATAGACTGTCAGAATCACAAGTCTATCCGCCTGTCCGAATTTGCCGACTACCACAATCACGCGGTCACCATCGATCGTTTCACCCTGGACTAGATATTTCCATTCTTGTCTCGATCGATCTCTTTGTCGTTCAATGATTGCGCCAGTGAGAATGCCGCTTTCTACGTCGAAGATAGTTCATCCTCATCCATTTCTTCTTCGGCGTGCAGTGTCATCACGTACTGCCGCAAGCGAATCTTCTCGCGCATCTGCTTCAGGATGCGGTCGTACATAGCCGTCTCCCATTATATGGCGCGCAGCAACTCTTCCATCACATCGATCCCGTGCGCCAGGTCTTCCTGCAAGATTACCAACGGCGGGCTGATAACGATGAGATTCCCGCGCACGGCAAACGAGATGCCACGCTTACGTCCTTCACCGACCAGCTGCTTCAACTGCGGCAGCGTTTGCGGCCATGAAGGCTGCGCCAGTTCGACAATCGCGAACAGGCCCTGCCCGCGCACGTCGCCGATGATGGGCAGGCGCGCTTGCATTTCACGCAGGCGCTGCATGAGCCATGCGCCCAACTCGCGCGAGCGTTGAATCAAGTTCTCTTGTTCGTAAGCGTCCATCGCCGCAACGCCCGCCGCGCACGCCAGCGGATGTCCGCTGTAGGTGAGGCCGCTTTCCAGCAGATGATCGTCAAAGTAGTCGGCCACGCGCTTATTCACGACGACCGCGCCCAGCGGCACATGCGCGCCCGTGATGCCCTTCGCCAGCGTCATCATGTCCGGCGCGTTTTCGATTCCGTATTTTTGCCACGCGAACCATTCACCCACGCGGCCAAAGCCGCTCATCACTTCATCGGCGATGAGGAGCACGTTGTAGTGATTGCAGATCTCACGCAGCTTCGGCCAATACTCAGCGGGTGCGACGATGCCGTTGGTTCCGGCATGCGGCTCGACCATGACGGCGGCCACATTTTCCACGCCCGCATACTCGATCAACTCGGCGACATGATCGGCGCAGTGGATGCCGCACGTGTCGTATTTCAATCCAAAGGGGCAGCGATAACAATAGGGCGGCAGCGCATGCACGATGCCGTCGAACCCGGTTTGCGTGTGCCACGCGCGATTGTCGCCGCCCAGATCGAGGGTCATGTGCGACGCGCCGTGATACGAACGATAGCGCGTGATGATCTTTGACTTGCCTGTGACCCAGCGCGCGAACTTCACCGCATTCTCATTAGCATCGGCTCCGGCCAGCGTGAAGAACACCTTGCCGCCAATCATGCTCGACTTTTCGATCAGACGTGCCGCCAACTCGGCCCGCGGCTCCGATCCCCAGCCCGGTTGGACGTAGCACATCCGATCGGCTTGAGCTTTGATCGCGGCGATCACCCTGGAGTGTTGATGGCCGAGGTTGCAGCATTCGGCCATGCTGCTGAAATCGAGATAGCGGTTTTCGTCTTGATCGATGAACCAGGCGCCGCTGCCGCTGACCACAGTGGGCGCATTCCATTGGGACTGGATCGCCCAGGTATGCAGCACCGTGGCGCGTTCATCGGCGGGCGGGGTAGAGACAAAAGAAGGAGAAGCAGAGGTTGGGGTACTCATGCCTCACATTGTAACAGGCAGGCGCAGGCGCGACAAGCGCCGGGTATCATGTTTTAGGCAGTGATCTTACACAGGCCCCATGTTTTATACAGGCCCCGTGTTTTATACGGGCGGCCACGGAATCTGCCGATAGCCCGGCAGGGGTTTGGGAAAACAACTCGATTGGATGAATTGATCTGTGCGGCGTTTGAGCGCGGCTAGTTCGCGTTTGTCGAGGAGTTGGGACAGCGTGCGGATGGCCGGATCGTCACGCCGATCGAAGCGCGCGCGAAAGGCTTGCAGGGCCGCCACCAGCCGATCGGGGATGGGCTGCCCCGCGAATTCCCAGATGACGGTGCGCAGCTTCGGCTCGACGGAAAAACATACGCCATGATCGATCGCCCAGATGCGATCGTTTTCGTCACGCAGGCAGTGGCCGGACTTGCGATCGGCATTGTTGATGAGCAAATCGAACAGCGCGATCTGCTTGAACTGATCGTGGAAGCGGGTCTCTTCTTGCAGCGTGAAGTAATGTTCTTCGGGATTGCAGTCGATGTAGAACTGCACCATGCCGAGGCCGTGCAACCCGTCACGCAAAACCGTGGGGGGCACGATGAACCAATCGAGCGCCTGGCTTACGACGAACGCGGCGACTTCGCGCTGGCAGAGCGTGCCATCGGGGAAATCCCACAACGGACGTTCACCCCCGCGCGGTTTATAGATCGCCGCCGTTTGTAGATCGTCCAGGGTGATGCTGACGAGGAAGGTGTAATTACTGCCCCACGGCAGCAAGCCCTGCGGCTGCATCTCACCGCGCGTCAGCAGTTCGAGGGCGCGATCGAGCGAGAGGGAAAGGTGATCGGAATCGGTGGGCGCAGACATGGTGAGCGTAAAGCGTAAAACGTAAGGCGTAAAACGTAACAGTGACCTTTACGCCTTACGTTTTACGGATGAATTCTACTGGACAATCAAATCTTTCGTGTGACCATTGCGTTTGGGGCAGAAATGGCCTTCGGGATTGATCGGGCGGCCGCACAGCGCGCACAGGGGGCGGCCCTGCGACACAACGTTGAGCGCATGATCGGCCATCGCTTTCGCCTGGCTGCGAGTGATCCAGAAGCGCGCCGTCACCGCGTCTTCTTCCGGCTCGCCTTCCAACTGCAGGGACTGCGCCACGATGACAACCAGGTCCTCGTCGGAATCATACCCCAGGCCCATCTGGCCCACTTTGAATTCCGGTTCGAGCGGCGGCACCAAAATCAGATCGCCCTGTGGCACTTTTTCCACCGTGACGCGATCCGGGAAGCGCTGCACCAGCTCCTCCAGAAATTGATGGATGCCCATCGCCAATGCGCGCACTTGCTCTTTCTCAGTCTCGATGGTGATGGTCGTCAGGCCGTGCCGCGCTTGCAGATAGAAGACGCGCTGGCCCGGCTGCCCCACGGCATCGGTCGTAATAGCAGTGACTGGGTTCAAATCTAGGTTGCGTGTCATGGTGATTACTTTTTAGGCTGGTGATGGTTTTGCAGCGGGCCGGTATCGTTTAGGCGGCCAAGGCGCGCCCCGAACGGCCCCAACTCGATCACGTTGATCGAGGCCGGGCTGACGGCCAGCCGCTGGAAGTTGTCCAACGCGATGCCGGAATAATACGCCGCGATCAGTTTGATCACATCGCCGTGCGAAAAGGCGACGATAGTGTCTTTGGCGTGCCCGGCCACGATCTTCTCGATCGCACCCACGGCGCGGCTCTGCGTCTCGCGGAATGATTCACCGCCGGGAAACTGAAAGGCGCTCGGCGCGGCCTGCACGATCTTCCATTCCTTCTTGTTGGACAAGACCTTCAAGGTTTGCCCTTGCCAGTCGCCGAATTTCACTTCACCCAGATCGACGACCTTGTGAATTCGCAAGCTGCGCGCTTTGGCGAGCGGCTGCGCCGTTTCCAGCGTGCGTTCCAGCGGGCTGGAATAGATCGCGGCGATCTCGATGGCGGCTAACCGCTCTGGCAATTCCTCTGCTTGCTTCCGGCCCAGATCGTTCAAATGCACGTCCGGCAGCCACCCGGCCAGTTTCTTGTCGGCCCAGTCGGTGTGGCCGTGACGAATCAAAATAAGTGTTGTCATGTAGTCCGATAGTTGAAAAGTAAGCTAGTTGTTGTGTAACGTTGAAAATTGTACCACACGGGGAAGACGTGGTGCGTAGTGCGTAAAACGGGGCGTCGAGATTTCCCCGACGCCCCGTTGACGTTTTACGCACCACGCACTACGCACCACGTCCCTACATATTATGCCGGATGTGCACGATGTCGCCATCTTGCACGAGGTACTCTTTGCCTTCCAGGCGCTGCTTGCCTTTGTGATGCGCTTCCTTCAGGCCGCCGAGTTCGATGAGGTCCTGGTAGGCGGTTACTTCGGCGCGGATGAAGCCTTTGGCCAGATCGGTGTGAATGGCGCCCGCGGCTTCCACCGCTGTAGCGCCCCGGTTGACCGTCCACGCGCGCACTTCGTCTTCGCCCACCGTGAAGAACGATTGCAGCCCCAGCAGATCGTACGACAGGCGGATGACCTTGCTGCGGCTCAACTCGGTGATGCCGTACTCTTCCATGAACAGCGGCGCATCTTCGGGAGAGAGTTCGGCAATCTCGCGTTCGAGGCGGCCGCGTAAGGCGACGACAGCGCTGTGTCGATGCGCATAGGCAATGTCGGGCGGCGTGCCCTCGTCGGCGCAGTTGACCACGATTAGCATCGGCTTGAGCGAGAGGAAGCCGTAGCCGCGGGTGAGTTGGATCTCGTCGTGCGATAGATCGAGATCGCGCAGCGGCTTCTCTTCTTCCAGCCACGCCTTCAATTTTTCGAAGAGCGCTTTCTCTTTCAGCGCCAGGTCTTTATCCTTCGCGCCCTTGCTGATGCTCTCGATGATCTTCTCGTAGCGGCGTTCCACCGCGCCCAGATCGTTCAGCAGAAACTCCGTGTCGAGGATCGCTAAATCGCCCGCCGGATCGATCGGGTTGGTGTCCAGCGGATCGGGGAAAGCGCGCAGGACGTGCACACAAGCATCCAGCTGCCCGAGTTGATTGATGAACGGGCCGGGCAGTCCTTTCTTGGTGATGCCTTTGTCCAGTCCGGCGATGTCGGCATAGGTGACCTTGGCGTAGATCGTCTTGCGCGGATTGAACATCTTGCTGAGGATGTCCACGCGCTCGTCCGGCACCTGGGCGATGGCCGTGTGAATTTCCAGGCGCCCCGACGAATAGGCGGCCGTGGCTTTCTCTGCGCCGGCCAGGGCGTGAAACAGCGTTGTCTTGCCACTTTGAGGGAGTCCAATGATTCCTATTTCCATGACTGTCATTATGCACGAATCGAGGAGGATGGTCAAGCCGCAGGTTTGAATTCGCTTTGAGACGCGAGTACCAATCAGGACTAAGGTTACTTGCTCCTACACCCGGACTATCCTATAATGCACTCATGAGGGGACTGATCCTAATTTGACAATGTCAGATTCGTAAAAAT
>PMCF01000269.1 GCA_003154115.1 Anaerolineae bacterium | reverse complement strand
TAGACACGCTGTTGACCTTAAAATTCCAACTGTTTGAAAAAGCGCAATTTATGCCCGTGTGAAGTATATCAAATATAACCCCATACACTCGATTTTGTGAAATCCAACCGCGCGGAACTTCGCCGATCGTTTCAGCGTCTTTTATTGTAGAATACTCACAAGGACGAACGATGTACCGTTATCCGATTCTCATCATCGCTATGCTGCTCACCCTCATCTGGCCGTCCCGCGTGGGAGCCACCCCGCCGCAGCCGCCCGATTGTCGTGACGAGACGCCGGCGTATCTCGCCACCCTCGCCGATCCCGCCAACGTGCTGGAATACTTCCACGGCTGGCAGTTGCAATCCGTGCGCGTCTGCCAATCCGGCGCGGCCTACACCGAAGTGATTCTGGAATACGTCCCGCCCGCCGCTTATTCCACCGCCGGACTAAAGTATCACGCGACCGTCAGGCTCGGTCTTCAGAACAACACCATCTCGAATTCCGAGCAACTTCAACAACTTTACGGCAGCTATCGGACGCACGTCGCCGCTTTTGAAAATGATCCGCGCGTCAAACGCTTCATTCAGATTACCGGCTTCACCGACGTGGATAATTCAGAGGCCGGCAAATTTCAAATCCCTCCCACCGGGCGAGACCAGCTCATCTTCTCCAGCGTGGACAACACGGTGACGGGGTTCATGTTTGTCGATCCGCACCTGATCGAAAACCTCGCGGTGTTTATCCCCAGCGTTTACAACCTCCCTCAGGTTACGGAATTTAGCCAGCATGACTCCATCGGCTATGCCGCACGCGACAGCACATACTTTTCCATCTACAAAGACTCCGAATGTCCGGACTGCGGCGATTTCATCATTTTCGATCTGAGTCAAGGAATCGCCCGCGTCGATTCGTATCGCCTGAGCAACAACAGCGCGTGGGAGACTTTGCCGGAAATTGCTCAAGCGCACCGCATCGTCGAGAAGAATCTGCTCACGGGTGAACTCTCAAACTGCAAGATTGGCCAGGGCGACATGCATGCTTACACCGCCGGCAACTACCACGGAGTTAATCCCCCGGATCACCGGATGACGGTGGCCTTAACGTGTGATGATGGCAGTCACTGGATCGATGTGGGATTTATCCTCCACTCCGGCGGCGCTTACGATCACCAGCGCGTCGAGTACGACAATCACGCGCCGTCGGCCCCTGGACCCACCGACTCATCAAATGCCCTCTGCACTTTGATCCCGTTTGGAGTGGCCGCCGCCGCGGCCTACATCTGGCTCAAACGAAAAAGCGCGTGAGTCGAAGTCCACACGGCTTGGCCCACTGGCACCACCGCCCGATCTCGCGCAGCGCCGAGGCCAGGCGGTTTGTTTTCGCCCGCGTTCAATCGATGCTATACTACTCGCAACAATTGGAGAAGCAATTCGGCGAGTCGGCCCATCTGGAACAAGATTCGTGAGAATCTGCGGAGATTAAGCCATGAACGTTGACGAGCTGCTGAAAGAAAAACGCGCCGATATTCTGCGGATTGCCGCGCAGCATGGCGCGCGCAATGTGCGCTTGTTCGGCTCGGTGGCGCGCGGCGAGGCTCGCCCGGACAGCGACATCGACGTGTTGGTTGAATTCGAGCCGGGCCGCACGCTGCTGGATCGCATCGGGTTGATGCAAGACCTGGAAGACCTGCTGGGCCGCAAGGTCGATGTGGTGACGGAGAAAGCCCTGCATCGAATGATCCGCCAGCAAGTGCTGGAGCAGGCGGTGCGGCTATGAGGGACGATCGCGTGTATCTCTCACTTCAACCGACGGCCCGGCGGCAGCGCGCTGACCGCCGCTGTGGATTCTGGCGTTGATCTGAACGAGCCGCATCAACGGGCGTTGAAACTCTTCTTTCAGCCGAGACACCCGCGCCTGCATTCTCGCTATACTTGCCAACATTACACCCTCACTCCAATCCGGGGTTTAGCCTTATGCTTATCATCAACCTAATAAAGGGCTGGAAAGCAAGGAAAAGAAGCTGCTGGATGGGTTCCTGGCGGGAGAGAGTCCAGCAGGAAGTGGAGAAGTTCGCGGAACAAGGGAAGTTGTTTGAGTAAAATCAATTTGTTCTATCTCGAAAAGGAACAAACATGTTAAGCCGAATCTATGTTGATAATTACAAAAGCCTGGTCAATTTTGAGCTAAAAGTAGGGAGCATCAACCTGCTGTTAGGCCCTAACGGCGCGGGAAAATCCTCGGTGTTTGAAGTTCTACGCAAACTGCGCGCCTTTATCGGCGGCGAAAGTAAATTGGACGGCTTGTTTGATGACAGTTCGAGAACCCGCTGGCAAACCCTGCGCATCCAGACGTTTGAGCTGGAGATGAAGAGTGAACAGGGGCTTTATAAGTATGAACTGGCGATTGAACATGATGAAACCGGGCAAGAGCTATGGGTCAAACATGAGCGGCTTAACCTGGATGGAAATCCGTTGCTGCGCTTCGAGCAAGGAGAAATGCACCTGTACCGGGATGATTATTCGGCGGGCCCGGTCTATCCTTTTGATTGGAATCTTTCGGCGGTGGCCTCCATCTTTCCCCGTTCCGACAACAAAAAACTGACCTGGTTCAAAGGGCCTATTCAAAAACTGATTGTGGCGCAAAGTATGCCCGCGCTGATGTCGCCAGACAGTGATCAAGAAGAACCTGTTCCTGGCAAACATCTCGAAAATTTTGTTTCCTGGTATCGCCACCTGTCGCAAGACCAGGGACTGACCCTGGCCGTGACCGATGCCCTGCGCAAAATCTTGCCTGGATTTGATCATTTTGAATTCAAATCTTATGGCGAAAAGAATCGCCGTCTTAAAGCCTATTTTTCGCAGCCCGGCCTCAAGGATGAACCCGGCTACACATTCGACGAATTGTCCGATGGGCAAAAAACATTGATGGCGTTGTACACCCTGCTGCTTGCGGCGCAGAAATACGGCTACATTTTGTGCCTGGACGAACCTGAAAACTTTCTGGCCTTGCCAGAAATTCGTCCCTGGCTGGTGGAATTGTATGACCTCTGCGAAGCAGGAAAAGTTCAGGCTGTGCTGATTTCGCATCATCCCGAAATGATCGATTATTTGTTGGCCTCGCCCGTTGGCTACTGGTTTGACCGTCAGGACAACCTGGCTGTGCGCGTCAAACCGATTCAGGCGGAAAAGGATGGCGGTCTGTCCGTGTCAGAACTGATTGCGCGAGGCTGGCTCCATGACTGAGTACACCAGCATTGTCTTGCTGTGTGAAGATCGGCAACAGGAAGTGTTTGCCCGCCAGTTTTTGGAAAGTTGCGGCGTTGATAAGCGCCGGATTTATCCGTCTACTTGCCCCAGAGGAAAACAAGCGGGTGCACAATATGTGCGCGAAAATTACCCGCGGCATGTGGTGAGTTATCGCCAGGTGGCCCACCGGCTGTCGGCCGGGCTGGTGGTCTTAACCGATGCCGATACGTTTGAAACGAGTGAACGGTTACGCCAGTTAGCGCAGGCGCTGCAAGACAGCGGCGTGCCGCCCCGCGACCCGCGCGAGCGGATTGGCGTGTTTATCCCCAAACGCAACATTGAAACCTGGATTTACTATTTACAGGGGCAGGCCGTGAACGAAGAGGATGTTTATCGCCATCTGAGCAAGCCAGGGGATTGCAAACCAGTTGTCCGCCAGCTGGCCCAGAATCGCCGCCAACCTTTGCCTGAAAATGCCCCGAATTCGCTCAAAACGGCCTGCCGCGAACTACCCCGTATTTTTCCGGAGGAAGCATGACCGCCTTCCATACCATTGCCATTCCCCACGACGACATTCTGCAAGGCCGTCTCACCATGGATGTCTTTGCCGCCGATCTTTGGGAAGTCTTCAAAGGTCGCGGCGATCCTGTTCTGCAAATCCAGACTCCGTTTGGCGGTGGCAAGACACATGCCTTGATTGCCATGTATCACAAGGCGGCAGAATGAGGCGCAAAGTGTGGTCATGGAAGCGTCCGAGTATCGTTCCCGCTTTGAAGATTCGTATCCCTTTCTGCCCGAAGTCGTGGATGTGCTTTATCACCGCTGGGGTAGTTATTCCACCTTCCAACGCACACGCGGCGCAACCGCAGATGAAAGTCCACGCGGCTTGGTCCACTGACGCCGTCGCCCGATCTCGCGCAGCACCGAGGTCGGGCGGTTTTGTTTTCGCCGGCGTTCAATCGATGCTATACTACATCGCAACAATTGGAGAAGGAATTCGGCGAGTCGGCCCATCTGGAACAGGCGATTCGTGAGAATTTGCGGAGGTTAAGCGATGGGCGCTGACGAGCTGCTGAAAGAAAAACGCGCCGATATTCTGCGGATTGCCGCGCAGCACGGCGCGCGCAATGTGCGCTTGTTCGGCTCGGCGGCGCGCGGCGAGGCTCGCCCGGACA
>PMCF01000243.1 GCA_003154115.1 Anaerolineae bacterium | reverse complement strand
ATGCCTTCGGCAATCACAATGTGATCACGCGAGATCTGTATCGTCGAGCCAGCCACACGCTGGCCGAATCTGAAATCGTAACGCGGCATCGCCACCGCGCGCCCGTCGGTGAGTTCTTTCAGCTGCTGACTGAACAGCGGGTGNNAGCCGCTTGGAGAACGTGGTCTTGCCCGACGACGACGGCCCGGCGATCAAGATCAAGCGTACTTCGTCGCGCCTTCCGACCAAGGCCCGGGCAATCTCTGTCAGGCGCTGCTCGTGCAGCGCCTCAGCCACCAGCATCACTTCGCGGATACGCTTCGACTCGATCGCTTGATTGAGCGAGCCGACATCCTCCACTTCCAGCACGCGCATGTAATCGGCGTGGCGCTTGAACACCGCGGCCAACTTGGAGGGCCGATCGGCCTTCTCCAGCTGATCGGGATGCGCGCGCCGCGGGAACTGCAAGACGAAGCCGGTAGACAACGGGGCCAGCGCGAACGTTCGCAAATAGCCCGTCGAGGGCACCATGTAGCCGTAGAAGTAATCCGTCAGACCGCGCACCGTATAGACGGTAAGATAATCTTTCGTGCGATAGTTCAGCAAGCGCAGTTTGTCGTCGTACCCCTGCTTCTCAAAGATCGCTCTAGCCTCGGCCAGCGGAATGCGTGCCTTCACGATCGGCTCGTTGGCGTTGACGATCTCGCGCATGCGGGCCTGCAGAGCTTGCAGTTCCTCATTCGTAAGCGGCTCGCGCCCGATGATCTGGCAGTAATAACCGCCGTACGGCAGCGAATGATCGATCTCGATGGTGGCTGTAGGAAACAACTCACGCGCGGCCGTGATGAGCAGAAAGGTCAGCGAGCGCCGATAGATGCGCATCCCATCGCGGCTGGAGACGTCGATCAGTTCCACGCTGCAATCGGCCACAATCGGTGTGGTCAATTCGCTCAGCTTACCGTTGATCACGCCGCCGGCGATCGTGCGCCAACGATCGGGATAAGCGGCCCGCACGTATTCTTCCAGCGGTGTGCCGATCGGCGCTTCAAACGCGCCCTTGCCGTTGGTAAAACGCACCTGCGCGGTTTCACGCGGCGGCACGGGTTTTGCAATCAAATTCAAGGCTTCCATCTTGCTCCCCATGTTCAACGCTGATTTCTGTTCCAAGTGTAATGCACCGACACTTAACGGTCAATCAGATCAACTTTGCAACTTCGCGCACGCTCAACATTTGGAGTCGAGGCTTTAGCCGGTTGGCTGTTGCGTGGCCACTCCGGCTAAAGCCTCGACTCCAATGACGTTCGATAATCAGAAGTCTGTCAGACTTGGTGTGTCCAACAGGTCCGTTGTTATTGCACGACACGACTGCCAGACTACTGCACCTTCCCGCTGTCTAACTCGTCCCGCACGGTGCGATACAGCGACTCCGCCTTCAATTCCTTCAGGGAGTAGCACGGCGCTTCCAGATGATCGGCCAGTTTCTGCGCCAGGCCCTGATCGAAAGCCGGATGCTCCATGTTGATCACGACGGTCCGCACTTTCAACTTGCAGATTTCTTCGCACACCCGATAGGATTCTTCCTGCGCCGGGACGCCGGTCTGCGAGACGTTTCCCGCCCCATCGGTGAGGATGATGACCAAGGGCGCCACTTCGGGATGAAGGCGCATTTCTTGCTGCAAGACAAAATGCGTCAGCGTCAGGCCGGCCGACAGTGGCGTCTTGCCACCCACTGGAATGTCGCGCAGCGCCTTCTGCGCCAGATCGATGGAACCGGTCGGCGGTAACACCAGGCGGGCCTGATCTTTCTGGAACACGATCAAGCCCACCCGATCGCGGCGCTGGTATGCATCGGTCAACAATGACATGATCGCGCCTTTGGTGGCCTGCATGCGTTCCGCCACCGCCATCGACCACGAGGCGTCCACCACAAACAGAATCAGGTTGGACGCTTTGCGCACGCGGACTTTCTTCTGATAGTCGTGCCGTTTGACCCGCAGCGCGGGACCATGCACTTCCGCACTGCGCCGCTGTTTTTGAAACGGCGCGGCTGCGCGCAAGGTGGCGTCAAAGGCGAGGTCTTTGGGATCGCCGGGGGACGGTCGGGATTGAATGTAGCGCCCGCGTTTGCGATCGGTCTTGGTGGTGGAGCGGCGCCCCGAAGATCGCCGCGTCAACTTATCGAGCGGAGTGTCCAGCTTGCGCACGTCAAACGTGTCGCCAATCGGCACGTTATCGCCGCCTTCCCACCAGTAAGCGTCTTGCATACCGGTGGTCTGCGTCTTGGTGCGCGCATCACTTTGCCCGAAGTCCGCGGTATCGTTGACCTGGCCTTCGGGGCTTACCGTTTTTTTTTCGTGCCGCCTTCTTCGCCGCCCTCGTCCATCTCGGCTTCGTCACCGCCTGGAAATTCGCTCTCGGCCTTTTCCAGCCGCTCGCTCAAATCCTGTGCGGTGATCGATCCGTCCTCCTGGAACGGTTGGCGCTTCAAACGATGCGGCAGCGTCAGTTCGGCCGCTAAGAGGATGTCGTCTTTGGTGATGCGTGTGCGCCCATGCAGCGCCGCGTGAGCGCGCGCGCCCTTGAGGATGACGATGTCCGCGCGGTGCCCGTCGATCCCCAGCCCGCCAACGAGCCCGGCAATGGCCGCCAGATCGCCTTGATGATACTGCACGTCGGGCAGCAGCCGGCGCGCCCGATCGATCTCCTGGCTCAACTGTTCTTCATGCGGTTCCCACTCTTCGCGGAAACCTTCGGGGTCGCTTTCAAATTGCAGATTGCGTTCGAGGATGGCCATGCGCGCCATTTGATCGTGAATGCCACGAATATCGACGGCAAACGCAAACCGATCGAGCAGCTGCGGCCGCAGATCGCCTTCTTCGGGATTCATGGTGCCGACGAGAATGAAGCGCGCCGGATGGCTGAACGAGATGCCTTCGCGCTCCACCACGTTGGTACCCATCGCCGCCGAATCGAGTAGGAGATCGACCACGTGATCGTCAAGCAGGTTGACTTCGTCAACGTACAGCAAGCCGCGATTGGCCGACGCTAGTACACCCGGGTCAAAGCGGCGAATGCCTTTTTGAATGGCCTGTTCAATGTCGAGCGTGCCGACGACGCGATCTTCCGTGGCACTGACGGGCAGATCGACAAATTTGGTGCGATGCTTGGTGCGCGGCAGCGGCTTATCGGGGCTCTTGGCCGCGCGCTCGCGGCACTCCGTGCACCACGTGGCAGGTTGATCGGGATCGCAGCCAAAGCGGCAATCGACCACCACTTCGATGTCCGGCAGCAAGGCTGCCAGGGCACGGGCTGCGGTCGATTTGGCCGTGCCGCGCTCGCCGCGAATCAACACGCCGCCGATTTGCGGATAAATCGCGTTGAGAACCAACGCGCGTTTCATTCGTTCCTGGCCGACGATGGCCGTAAAAGGAAAAATATTACGCATGATGAGTGGGGTTGACCTCGATAATTAGGCCGCCGGTTGGGTGCGGCGGGCAGCTGCTTTGTTTATAGCGCGCACGACATTGCGCGGCAAATCAACAGGCAAAAAGTAATTGGCCGGGTAAAGATAATCTTCCCCGCTCTCGTCCACGATACGCCGATCGCCATCTTGAAAAGCTTCTGCGGCGGCCAAGACACGATACACCTTGTGCAGTTCCAGGGAAACTGGATATTCTGTGTTGTCAACACAGATGGCATATTTGGAGGTAAATGCTTTACGGGTAGTCATAGGCTATTTCAGATTTTCCTCAATTGCGCCGTGGCAGTACGCGCAGCGTTAGCCTTCCCAGAAGCCCATGATTTGTCTGCCAACCACGCACTTCAGGCTTTGATTTTGGTCTCGCGCTTTTTGGGCATCAACGGAATCAAGCATCGCAACGCAGTGTTGACTGCCGCCGAGTCAGGAAAGTACTCGCGCACATCCGGTTCCAGCATAACAGCTCCCTCTTTGAGTTCGAAATGCTGAATAACGGTCGTGCCATCTTCTCGATTTATTTTCACGGTATGTCCGGCGCGATAATTCTGATAGTATTTGCCGCGCACGCCGTCACCCAGGCTGGTGAGATCATATTCGGCTCGCATCTCGGCCAATTTCTTCGGCGGTTTGCGTTGCTTAGAAGTTGCCTTGCTCATAGACTTTTCGCTCATTGGCAGTCGCCTTGCGTCCGCTAATCAAGCGGATGTTCTTGCTGCGATCGGTATGCACAACGATCAACACCCGACCCAGTGCTGACAGACCGATACTGAGTTATCGCTGTTCGCCGTTGGAATGCTCAAAATCCGGGAAAGTCAGCAGCAAGGGATCATTGAAAATAGTTTTTGCTTCTTCAAAACCGACTCTATGCTTCTTGAAGTTAGAGCACATTCCTGACGGATTGAT
>PMCF01000172.1 GCA_003154115.1 Anaerolineae bacterium | reverse complement strand
GGCGATCATCCCACGGCGTGGGCCTTGACCGGAACGTGTTAGAGACTATCCGACCGCCGTAGAGAGCGGGCAGACAATAAATTCACTACCTCTGAGTCCTCCCGGACAGGGCAAAACCCTAACCGTGAGGACTGCCCTTTAACCCGCTAGTGAGCCGCCGTGTATCTTCGTCCACACGGCCCCGCTCTCTCTGGAATAAAGAAACGTGGTCGCAGGTAAGCGGAGCCAAATCCGCGTACTTGTCGGAACCAACACCAGAGAGGCGTCCTCATGGCTCACCTAAAATCACTGCATCGCACCAAATCAAAGTTTGTTTCACCTTCACAGCGCAGAGCTTTCAACTACACCATCTCGCGGGCCTCTGCCGGCGCACGTGCATTTCTACAATGGCAACATCACCTGCACCGCCGTGGTTAAGCGCGGCACACTCTCGATCGTCAGTTCCCCGCCATGCAATTCAGCCAGACGTTTCGCAATCGTCAGCCCTAAGCCTTGGCCTTGCTGTTCGTACTGCTCACGGTCGAACTGCATGTAGGCGCCCACTTGAGCAATTTGGGCGCGCGTCATCCCGCGTCCCCGATCCATGGCCGAGAGAACCAACACACGCTCATCCTCCGTAGCACACCGAACACGCACGGGGGATCCGGGCGAGGAATAGCGGAACGCGTTATTGAGCAGCTCTTCAACGATCTTGCCTAAGTGGGACGGTTCGATCGGAACCGTCGCCTCTTGCAAGTCCAGTTGGAGATCACTGGCCCGATCGACTTGTTGCGCCAGACACACAGCCACATCCACCATCACGGCGCGCACATCACTCGTGCGCAGGCCGCGCAGGAATTTGGCCTTGGTCGGATCATACGCAGCGAGCTCCAGCTGAGAATATAACAAAAAAATTCCTAATCAGCCGGAGCAGGCGCTGAGCAGAAGTGCGAATACGTTCGGCGAATTTTGGAATTTCCGCCACCGTTAATTTGTCCGAGTGCAAGGTAAGGATTTCTGCAGCCGACAAGATGACGGTTAATGGGGTGAGGAATTCGTGGGGCAGCGAGGCGGTAATGTTGTTCCGCAGCTCGTCCAATTTCTGCTCGTAATGAGCGCTCACCTGGCTATGCTTGCCCAGCCGCGCGGAAATGGCCTCCAACAATTCACGCTGGGTAAATGGCTTGACCAGGTAATCGTCTGCTCCCAGGTTCATCCCTTGCCGTAGATCAGACTTGTCGACTTTCGCCGTGAGAAAGATGAACGGAATCGTGGCGGTGGCCGGATCTTGGCGCAGCTCCAGCAACACCCCATCCCCGTCCAGTTCCGGCATGATAATATCGCTGACGATCACCTCGGGGAGAAATTCGCGCGCCAGCTGCACACCCACGCGGCCGTTTTCTGCGCCCATGACTTCATAGCCCTCGGCGTCAAGCAGTTCCAGAATATTCGTCCGAATCGAGTCTTGATCTTCAATGACAAGTATTTTATTAGCCATGTCAGCCCTTCGAGTAGAATTCGTCAATCCCCACGGCTTCGTCCAGACTCAGGGGCAGGAGAACGTGCACCGTGCTGCCTTCACCATAGATAGTTTCTGTCCGAAAACCCTGGTTGAACACGGTGGAAGCATCCTGAGCGGAGCAGTGCGCTTTTCCACTGCGCAGTCGAAGGATGCGCTCCAGTCGAGAAATCTAGCCCGATCCGCATCCTTCGACTGCGTGGCGAAGAAGCACGCCACTCCGCTCAGGATGCTTGATAACTCACGTTCGAGGACTTTTCGGACAGAAACTAGATACTGTCAATGGTTAGTTGACCCTCGTGCAACTCGGCGATCCACTTGGCGATGATCAGCCCCAGACCCTGCCCCTATTGACGATCTCTTTGATCAGCTTGGCCAAATAAACCGTCCCCAGCTGCACAGCCGCATATTCAACGTCCACCTGCAGATCCGCTTCGCGATGGACCCGCTGGGCCTGCTCTACGGCGACTTCGGTGACAACGGATTCCACATAGCAGGGGCTGGAATCTTTCACGGTGACGGCAAACTCAGCGTCTTTCATAGCCATGTCAAGCTCAGCGTATAACAGAAAATTCATAATCAGATCCTGTAAACGCTTACCCGCCAGATTGATATTCCACGCCAAATCCGGATGTCGCGCAGGGGCAGCGACGCTGCTTCTTTCAGCAGCAGCTCGGAAGAGCCTAAGATGCCCGTCAGCGGTGTGCGCAATTCGTGCGGCAAGGCGAGCGTGATATTGGCACGCAGATCTTCCAACTTGCCTTGCCGCAGATCGGCGTTGGCGGTGAGAAAGATGAGAGGGATGGTCGCCGTGGCGAAGTCCTGCCGCAATTCCTCCAGTACGCCATAGCCATCCAGTTCCGGCATCATGATGTCACACACAATCAGGTCCGGCAAGTGCTGGCGTGCCAACTGGAGGCCCGCGCGGCCATTCTCTGCGCCGATGACTTCAAAGCCTTCCATTTCAAATAACTCCACCAGGTTGGTGCGCGTGGAGAGATCATCATCAATGACGGCAGTTTGCTCATCAGGTTTCCTTGTCCTTCGTTTACAGCGGCGGCTACTTGGCCCATCATCCTTCATCCGGTGTGCCGATCGGCAAGCTCACCGTCACGGTGGTACCCACATCGACCTGACTGGCAATCTCGATCGTCCCGCCGTGCAGCTCGACCGACTTCTTGACAATCGCCATGCCCAGGCCGGTCCCCGCAATATTGCGGACATTGCTCGCACGATGAAAAGCCTCAAACAAGTGTGTCTGGTCCTCCGGCGGAATGCCAATGCCCTGGTCTGTGATCTGGAAAGTGGCCTGACCCGTTTGGCACACCAGATCGAACTGGACGGTGCTGCCCGGCGGCGAGTACTTCAGCGCGTTGGACAGCAGGTTGCTCAAAATGTGTCGCAATAGAATTTCGTCCATGCGTGTCTGCATACATTCGATCTGGCGGTTAAAGGTCAGAACATGCGCGGCCTTATCCGTCAGTTGCAGCTCTTCCACCAGGTCGCGGCAGAACTTCACGAGATCGAGCGGGGTGGGCACGAACTCCAGTTTGCCCGCTTCCGCTTTGCCGACGATCAGAATATCGTTGAGCAGGGTGGTCATGTTTTTGACCGCCGTTTGAATCCGGTGGAGGTGTTCGAGTTTTTTCTCAGGGGGCCACCGGTCGCCGTAGTGTTCCACCATCTCAGCCGAAGACAGAATCGCGGTGAGCGGGGTGCGAAATTCGTGCGAAGTCAGGGACACAAAGTTCGACTTGAGCTTGTTGAGCTCCCGTTCTTTTTCCAGAGCACGGCGCATCTCTTCTTCAGCACGGATGCGATCGCTCACATCCCAGAACGTGATCTGGACGCCGATGACGTTCCAGGCGCTGTTCAGGATCGGCGCCTTGACGGTCTGCACATACAGCAGTTTGCCGCCGGGCACGGTGCGCTCTTCGATGGTCTCTAAGATCTGCCCGGTAGTGATCACCTGTTGATCGTCGCGCCGATATTTCTCGGCCAGCGCCGGCGGATGAATATCAAAATCGGTTTTGCCGATGAGATCGGCGAGTGACCACTTTAGCTCGGCCAAGAACTGGTGGTTGGCGAAGGTGAAGCGCCCCGCTAAGTCTTTGCGGCACAGGCTCTGCGGCATCACTTCGACCAATGAGTGATAGAGCGCTTCGCTTTCGCGCAGCGCCGCGAGCGCAGCCTCCCGTTGGGATTCGGCGCGTTTGCGCGCGGTAATGTCACGCTGGATGCTGACCACACCCACGAGTTCCGCGGTGCCGCCGTCCGTGGTCAGGATCGGCGCGGCGGTCAGTGACGCAGAGTAGTATTCACCATTCTTACGCCGGTTGACGACCTCGCCCGCCCACGTCCGGCCGGCCAGCACCGTGGCCCACATCTCCTGATACACATCCTCCAGCGTCTGGTCACTTTGCCAGAGGCGCGCCTCCTGCCCCAGCGCCTCTAGGGCGCTGAACTCCGTCGTCTGCTCCATCGCCTGGTTCATATATTGGATCGTGCCCTGCGGGTCGGTTACCACTACGCCTTCGCCCAGGGCGTCGAGGATGGCCTGCGTGCGCGTCTGTTCGCGGCGGATTTCAGCCGTGCGCTCCAGCACGCGCTGCTCCAGCCGCGCGGCATGTTCGACCAACGCCGCGTCCAGCCGGGCTTTCTCAAAGATCACCGCCAATTGCCCGGCCAGGGTCGTGAGCAACCGCAGATCGTCGCCCGAGAAGGCATCCGGCGACGGCATCTCGACATTGACGACGCCAATCACTTGCGTACCCACTACCAGGGGCGCCACCATTTCCGATCGGACGGACGCGGTTCCCGCCACATGCCCGGCGCGCTGCCCGGCTTCCTGCGGGGACATGCAGCGCGGGTCTGCCGTGACATCCCCCACTCGAATCGGCCGTTGCTCACGCGCCGCCCAGCCCGTCAACCCCTGATCGAAACTGACACTGGTCAGCGGATCACACTCGGGCGTAAGGTGAATGTAGGACGCGTGCAGGCGCAGCGCCTGCCCGCTCTCGTCGACAAACAGGAAGCCCAGCACGGCCTGCGGCCACAGCTGGCTCAGCGCGTCGGTCGCGCGGGCCACCGTCTCGTCAAAGGGCCGCCCGGCTGCCCCCACCAGCGCCACTTGCGACACGATGGTCAATTCATCCATCTGGCGCTGCGTCTCGGCGAACAGGCGCGCATTTTCCAACGCAATCGCCACCTGGTCGGTCAGCGCCTGCAAGAACGGCACATCAATGGCACGAAAGGCATTAACCACGAAACTCTGCAAGTCCAGGTTACCAAGCACCTGGCCGCCGCGCATAATGGGCACGGCTAATTCCGCCCGGGTCGTGGAAATCAGGGGATGATAGTCGGGATCGGCCGTCACATCGTCGATATACACCGGCTGGCGCAAGCGATAGGCTCGCCCGTTCAAACCGCGATCCAGCGGCAGTTCATCGGTACGCGCTGCTTCCGCTTGCTCCGCCGAATAGCCGCGCAGTGAGCGGCGCTCAAACACCCCGCGCTCGGGGTGCGCCACCAACGCCGAGCCATGCGTCGCCTGCGTCGCCTGCACCGCTTCGTCGGTCAAGCGATCCAGAATCGTGTCGGCGTCTAACGTGGAGTTAATCGCTTGCCCAATGCGATACAGGGTTTCCAGGCGCTCCCGCGCGGTGTGTTCGATCTCAAACAGGCGCACATTCTCGATGACGATGGCCGTCTGGGCCGCCACCGATTCGAGCAGCTGCACATCCTCCTGGCCAAACTTGCCCCGCTGACTGTTGACGAGTTCCAGCACCCCCGTCACCGTGTCGCGCACCAGCAGCGGCACGCACACCAAGCTCTGCGTCGCAAAGTTAACCGTGTTTTGCAGTGGATGTACCTGCGCGTCAGACGCGGCATCGTCCACCTTCATCGACTTCCGGTGCTGGGCCACCCAACCGGCGATCCCTTCACCCAGCGGCAGCCGCAACCCCACGACGGCGTGCGCGGCTCCCCCCATGGCTTGCCGAAACACCAGATCACCCGACTCCTTGTCAATCAGGGCCACGGAACTGGCTTCTGCCAACGTGGCGCGCCGTACCTTTTCCAATAAGGTCACCAGCACCAGATCGAGGTCGAGCGACGAGGTGATGGCCTGCCCGATCTCGTTGAGCATCGCCAACTGCGCCGCCCGCGTGCGATCGGCCTCGAATAACCGCATCTTTTCAAGCGCGATGGCGGTCTGACCCACGAGCAAGTCGAGGATTTGCAGATCATCAGCCAGCCACTGGCGGGGAGTCGTATTGAGGATGATCAACGCGCCTGAGGCTTCTTCACCGATCACCAGCGGAACGATGGCGAGCGCACGCGCGCCTTCACGGGCTGTCGTGGCGGACATGAACGAATGGTCGGCGCTGATGTCATTCAGCGCAATGGCCTTGCGTGTGTTCAAGACGCTGAGGTCCATCCCCTCCGCCTGCCGGATGCGGGTGAACTCGGCGCCGACGCTAGTCGCGTCACTGAGCCCGTAACTGGCGCTCATTTCCATTTTGTTGTCGGCGGTCCGGGTGACGATCGCCGACTTGGGAGCGTGCACCAATTCTGCGGCGCGGCGGCACACCAGCTCGAGTACACTCGTGGCCTCCGTCGCCGCGGTGATCTCACGATCGATCTCGGCCACCGCTTGCAAGGTGACGACCTTTTCACGCAGCTGCACTTCCATCCGCTTGCGCTCGGTGATGTCATGGAACGTATAGAGCAGCGTGCCTCCGTCGATGGACACCCGCTTGACCGTTGTGAGAAAGATTCGCTGCCATCCAGAACGATCAACAATCACTCGCTCGATATTGGTAATTTCTCCGCGCGTTTCCAGGTCGGCCAGACTGAAAAGGTCACCGCCCACCAGATTTGAAATATTACCCAGCGCCTGCAATTCTTCCATAGAGTAACCAAGGATGTCGGGGACATTCGGACAGATGAAGGTAAATTGGCCATCAGTGTCCGTCATGAATACAGGGTCCAGGATATTCGTCAGGACAACCCGAAACAGTTCTTCGGATTGCCTGAGCGCCTCCTCGGCCTGCTTGCGCTCTCGCCGGACCTGGGCTTCGGCCAGTTCGCGTCTGACCGCCGGCGCCAGGCGGGCCAGGTGGTCTTTCATCACATAGTCGTGCGCGCCGGCCTTCATCAGGGCGACGGCTGTCTCCTCGCCGATGGTGCCGGAGACGACGACGAAGGGCAGATCCAGGCCGGTCGCTTGCAGCACGGCGAGCGCAGCCGGGGCGTCAAATTGTGGCAGCTTGTAATCGGCGATCACGCAGTCCCACGCCTGTTGTTCCAAAGCCGCCGTCATTTGCGCGGCGGTTTCGACCCGTTCTGTCGTGACCGCATAGCCCGCTTTGGTCAACTGACGGATGATCAGCGCAGCATCGTTTTCAGAGTCCTCGACCAATAGAACACGTAAAGGTGTTTCCATCGCAGCCTCACGTGACAGCGTTTTCCAAGTTAACTCCATCTTGCACAGCGTCACACCCGCGCAGGCGGGTGTCCAGTTGTCACACCCTGGATTCCCGCCTAAAGCATGCGGGAATGACTTACGCTGTCCGTCATGCCCGAACGTTTTTGTCGGGCATCCAGAGTGACGATTGGCACTTAGCGCTGGCCGGGCTACTGGATTCCCGCCAGAAGCGTGTGGGAATGACTGTCACACTCGCACGTCACACCCGCGTAGGCGGGTGTCCAGTCAATCTCCGAGCTCATCATACAAATCTTTCCATTCGGGATTTGACTCCTCAATGAGCCGCAATTTCCAGGCCCGATTCCATTTCTTTAACTGCTTCTCGCGCGTAATGGCCGCCAGTGGCGTATCGGTCACTTCATACCAGACCAATCGATGAACGCCGTATTTTTGGGTGAAGCCCTCGACCTGGTCGGTCTTGTGTTCCCAAACCCGGCGCCTCAAGTTGTTGGTCATGCCGACATACAGTGTGCCGTTGCGCTGACTGGCAAGAATATAGATGTAGTATTGTCTCGTTTGCATCGTCGTTTAAGGTGGCGTTGCCTAAATTCCTACTCACATGTCATACCCGCGAAGGCGGGTATCCAGTTCTCAGCGGCTACCGTAGGTCCCGCCCCACGCCTTCGCGGGGGTCAAGCCCTGCGCGGGAATGACGGCGGCTCTGTCATGCCCGAACGTTTTTGTCGGGCATCCAGACTGACGATTAACAACTAATGCCGACGGGCACTCTGGATTCCCGCC
>PMCF01000061.1 GCA_003154115.1 Anaerolineae bacterium | reverse complement strand
TTTACGAATCTGACATTGTCAAACTAGTTAGCACGCTACTTGCATAACAAGAGGAAATTCATGATGGAACCTTCTGATTATTACGTTTACGTTTATATTGACCCCCGCAATTATGAAGAGTTTTATTATGGAAAAGGTAAAGGCAAAAGAAAATATTCGCATCTAAGCGATGATAACGACAATGAAAAGGCAGAGAGAATTCAAGATATTAAGAAAGAAGGCCTTGAGCCAATAATCAAAGTAATTGCCGCAAATCTGACAAAAGATGAAGCGTTCTTGATAGAAACAACTCTGATATGGAAATTGGGACGAATGTTGACAAATGTTGTGGCGGGACAGTTTTCAGAAAAATTTCGCCGCCACAACACATTACATTTAGACTTGTACGGTTTTGATTTTCAAAACAGCATTTATCTTGTAAATGTTGGCGAAGGAAAACATAGGTGTTGGGCTGATTGCAAAAATTACGGTTTTCTTTCGGCTGGTCAAGGAAAAATATGGGGTGACGCAATGAAGACATTGCGAGTGGGTGATGTTGTCGTAGCCTACTTAAAGCGAAAGAAAAATACTGGCGGCTATGTTGGAATTGGCACAGTTGCCGAATCCGCTGTAATGGCGCAAGATTTCAAAATAGATGGCAAACGTCTTGACCAATTGGATTTAGTACAAGGTGGAATTTTGGAAAATGCAAGCGATGCTGAAAAAGCAGAGCACCCTGTTCGAGTTTCTTGGGCAGTTGCGGTTAACGCTGAAAACGGCAAATGGGCAAGCAACAAAAATTTCTTCACAACTCGTTTGGCAAAAGCGTCACTACAAAACCAGCCCGATACAATTGAGTTCTTAAAGGCTGAATTT
The DNA here is from genome assembly GCA_003154115.1 of Anaerolineae bacterium. Lineage (GTDB taxonomy): Bacteria > Chloroflexota > Anaerolineae > Fen-1058 > Fen-1058 > Fen-1058. Next base: position 23,434 of record PMCF01000061.1, on the reverse strand, counting down.
GGCATAGACCCAACCAGCCTGTTAAAATAAAAGTGCGCTAACACAACGTGCACCCGACTGGTGGGAGTCTGCGCGTTTTTGAGCGGTTTACGTGGCTTGAAGTTGGTTCCGGCAAAACGGTATTATCTCGTCCCGCCCACTAGCGGGTAACGCACACCGTCGGGCGCTTGAACAAACCAAAGCGCGGCCCAACCCGATTTGCCGCCACCCCCAAGACCTCGGAGGTTTTTGCGAAGCATGCCGGCTGGCCGGGCCTGATCATCAATCGAGTTGAGTGCGGGGCAGGGCTGAAGCCGACCCTCACGCCCAACCCCTCTCCCTTGCGGCCAGCCGTCCCGCCATTACATGGACACGGGAAGCGGAGAGGGGAGTGCGCGCGACTCTCCGAAAGTAACATGAGCACAAACACGACTCACCTCACACCCTGGAGCGAATGAAAGGTATTGCCCCGATGAAGAGAATTGAGAAAGATAAAGTGCGCGAAGAACGTATCACAATGGAAGTCGTAGTCGATGCCAACGGCCCCGAAGAACAAGCGATGGGTTGGTACTACTATCTGGCAGACAATCTCAGCGTTCCTTTCAAGGCCCGCTGTATTACAGAACGGCATACTTCACCTCTAAAAGTAGGAGAAGAAGTCAAAGTCGTAGAAATGGCTTCCGGTGATGACTGCCTGCACGAAATGTTTGTTGCGGTGCAATGGTCTGGGCGAACACTGGCTATACCACTCTCGCAAATCACACCCGTTGAAACTGATGACAAGACACAAGAGGTCGTCGAGGACTGGCATTACTGGGTAGCACGCGGCTATGAGTTCGGCTAAAATGTTGCACGGGTACAGCCGCGGACATGCCTCTTTTCCAAGAGAACGCTGCCCAACCCGATGTGCCTCCGCCGCCCCAAGACCTCGGAGGTTTTTGCGAAGCATGCCGACTGGCCGGGCCTGATTATCAATCGAGTTGAGTGCAGGGCAAGGCCGTCAGGCTAACAAAACCTCCGAGGTCTTCCACGCCGGGGTCCTGGGCCATTTTGCTACAAGCCTCGCTCAACTCAGTTTGCGTTCAGCGGCAGCACAAAAAATCGCGCCGACTGGTTTACCCCAGTCGGCGCGATTTATACTTCTTGCTTCTTGCTTCTTGCTTCTTGCTTCTTGCTTCTTGCTTCTTGCATCCTGCATCTTGCATCCTGCATCTTGCATCCTGCATCCTGCATCCCGCTCTCTATCCGCGAAACACCGACTTCCGCTGTGCCACGCGTTCGTTGATCATCTTCTGGACGACCCCGCGCACTTGATCGGTCAGCTGCGAGACGAGTATCAAGTTTTGATCGGCGTTAGGGCCATACCCATCCATCGGAATAGGTGCGCCAATATCGATATACCACTTCGTCGGCAGCGGGATTGTGCCGAGCAGCCCTAACCACGGAAATGTCGGTGTGATCGGGAAATACGGGAAGCCGATCGCCTTAGCGACCAAATCCGATTTGGCGAGCGACATATACATCTCTTCTGCACCGACGACGGCCACTGGAAAAATCGGAGCCTGGGTCTTCAACGCCATGCGGATAAATCCGCCGCGCCCGAAGCGGGCCAATTGATAACGTTCCTTGTAGAGTTTGCCCACACCCTTATAGCCTTCAGGAAACACCGCGACCAGTTCCTCGTTTTCCAACAGGCGGATGCCATTGTCTTCGGTCGCCGTCACCTGCCCACACTTCACAAACAACGGCGCGATCACGGGCATTGTGGGAAACCATGAAGCAAACATGGTCCGCACCAAACGATTGCGGGGATGCTCCAACTTAATGGCCGAGGCCAGCATCGTTCCGTCGAAGGGCAGTTGACCGGAATGGTTTGAGACGAACAAAGCGCGGCCCGTGTTGGGCACGTGCTCCAGACCGGTGGCCGTCACGCGCCAGTACTTGCGATACAGAAATTCAAAGAACGGCGCAACCGCTTCCATCACTTCAGGATCGAAGCCCCATTCATCGGTTTCATATTCGCCGTGCCAGCGACGCTTCACTGTTTCGGTCTGGAATTGCACGGTCTGATTCAAGATATACCAGGCACCCTTCCACGTGGCCGGATCGAGCAAATCACCGGCCACCGAGCGCATTTTCTCAAAGTTCGATTTACCGACTACATCCTGCACCGCGTTAAGCACATGGTGCACACCCGGAATTTGCGCCGGAATGAACGCCGGGTTAAGTTCTTTCAACCGCGCAATGAGATTGTTCAGTTCGTGAACGAGTTGCTGTTGTAACTGCTCAACCGGCACATCTAGATCCGGAGCAGCACCGGACCCGTTGGGTTCTGGCGGCGCGGGCGGCGCGACCGTCTCGGCGCTGGGAGTCGCAAGTCCTTCGAGCGAGGCCATGGCCTGCTGCACTTTTTGACTGGTGTCCGCGGCGGGCGTGGTAAATTCAAACGGGGATTTGCCAGCCGATGAGCTAGCGCTGCCCGATCGGGTACGCGTGGTGCGCCGGGTGGTCTTCTTAGGCTCAGTCATGGTTCTGCTCCTCGTACAAGCTGCTGTCGGCAGAGGCTGCAACGGTTTCAGCCTCAGTGTGTCCGCGTGGCTGATGGCGTGCCGGGCCACCCGTCGCCACCTGTTCACGAATTCGCTTGCGGCGCTCGATCACGGCGCGCAAGTGTTCTTCTTCCAGATCTTGTGGCGACAGGCCCGGCACAACTGCCTTCGCCTTGCGTACCGCCGCAAATTCGCGCACCGCCGCTTCTGCCGCGTAAGTCGGTTCGAATTCCAGTTCTTCGCGCATGCGCTTCAAATCGCCCACACAGGCATACCGCAGGTAGTCAAAATCGATCGGCGTGAACTGCGCGCCGAGGACGGATTCGCCTAGATAGGCGAACGGATGAAGCACCGGCACCGATAGTTTGCCCGCCAATCCGGTCAATTTGAAGAGCGGCATCGCGCCGGAAGCAGCCACGTTGTAAGTGCCGGAGACATCGTAGATGGCGGCATGGGCCAGCGCGTTGACGACATCCTTTTCGTGAATCAACTGAATCACCGGGTCAAAGCCGAACAAGGTTGGCGCGGCGTCGTCGCGCAAGAAGCGCGTCAGCGGCGTCTCGGCCGTCGGGCCAATGATGTGCGCAAAACGCAACAGCGTCAATTTGGCCTGAGGCCACTGACCGCGGAAGGCATTGCAGAAGGTCTCGATCTCTACCAGATCACGCAAGGTGCCAAAGTTGCGTTTGGCGTTGAGGGGGTGATCTTCACGCAGAAAGGCGGAGTTGCCCGGCTGTGCGCCGTACACCAGCGTACTGCTGCGCAGAATGACCCGCTTCACACCGGCCTCGGCGCACGCGCTGAGCACTTTCATCGTGCCCATCACGTTGAAGTCGAAGGCAGTCTCGTTAGGCCGATCGCTTTCGATAAAGGCGAGATGAACGTAGGTGTCCACCCGCTCTTCTTTCAACAAATCCGCCAGCAGCGGATTGCGGATGTCGCTCTGGATGAAGTCCAAGCCGCTGCCTTGCCGGGGCGGCGTAGTATCCAGGCCGATGACGTGCAGGTCGGGTTCAGCCAACAATCGTTCGGCGACGTGTCCGCCCCAATAGCCGGCCACTCCATCGACTAACACAACGCGCTGTTCAGTCATAGCTGCGCTCCTTTACTTCGAGATCAAATCTGCCAGCCCTAGTTCTCGTAACAACGTCAAGTACCACTGAAACATCGGTCCCACTACCGGCACGAGCCGCAGCACGGGGATGACCGTCCCGATCGCGATCACCTGTCCGCGCGCTAAGGCCGAAAATAAATTGATCCGGCCTTGCCAGAATTCATGCGCCAAATCGGCCTGCATGGACATCACCACATCCGGCCGCAAAGCGCTGGGGCCAAAGAACACATCGAAATAGGCATCCAGTTGAGTGGGCCGATCTTTCGCGTTAAGGGTGATTTGTGCGTCGGGATCGGTGTAGCGGAACTGAATAATACTCTCGGTGCGGGCGACAGAGGAGCCGATGTCAGGATCGAGAGCAGCACGGTAAATCACTTCCCCCACCATGTCGTAAAACTGCTGGCTGTCCTTGAATACACCCATGGGCACCTCTCCCTGCGCCGACTTCGCGCTGGCGTGGATACAAGATCAGCCTTATCTTACCGCAAATCAAATCCAGTGTACAGTGCCTCGGAATTTGCGCCAACCGATCGGACCGTCGACACCTCCTCGCGTTTCCCTCTTGACATCCATGACGCACTGTGTTATTATAATGACGCAGTGCATAATAGTCAAGTGTGAAACAAACCAGAAAATCAATTTCTCTCAGGAGGATTCAAATGGAAAACGTCGTAGAACAAGTCAAGCCGCAAGTCGAGCAAGCGAAGGAAACCGTGGCCGAAGAGCAGAGCAAGGTGCAAGAATCTTTGCATCGTGTCGTGTTGGCCGCGCTGGGCAGCGTGGGCCTGGTGCAGGATGAGGTCGAAAACTTCATCAATAAGGCAGTTGAGCGTGGGCAGATAGCGGAGAAGGAAGCCCGCAAGACCGTGCACGAAGTAACCGAGAAGCGCAAGGGCACAGAGAAGGAAGTGGACAAGCGCTTTGAGGAAATGCTCACCAAGCTGAACATCCCCTCCAAGAATGACATCAACGCCTTGAACGAGAAGATCGCCGACCTGACCAAGAAAGTCGAAAATCTGAAGAACTAAGCCTCCGCACAACGGTTCAAGAACCACACGGGAGAGTGACACAGTGTGTCACTCTCCCGTGTTCGTTGTATAATAGCTCATGAGGTGACTCTATGCCGCTCATCAAACGCTACGCTAATCGCAAATTGTACGATACTGAATCAAAACGCTACATCACCCTCGACGGCATCGCCGAAATGATCCGCCAGCAGCAGGACGTGAAAGTCATCGATCATGAAACGGGTGAAGACATCACGGCGTTGACCCAGGCCCAGATCATTTTCGAGCAAGAACGCAAGCTGCGCAGCGGCATTCCGCACACCGTCTTCACCAATCTCATCCAGACCGGCAGCGACACGTTCGCGCAAGTCTGGCGCGCGCTCATTCCGCCGGACGAATGGAAGAAAGCGGTCGATGTGGAAATTGAGAAGCGCGTGCAAGCGTTGATGCAGCGCGACAAAGTCGCCGACGACGACGGCTTTCATATGCTCGATTTGCTGCTGACCCCGCCCGAGCCTGAGCCACAACCCGATCGGCCCACGCCACTCGGCGGCCTGGAAAAGTTCATCAAGCAGCGCGGTCCTACTCAAGAGCAGCTGGAACAGTTGACCAAGCAGGTGGAAGCTCTATCGGCTGAAGTGGAACGCCTGACCAAGTTGAAGCTGCCGCGGATCAACAAGAAGTAGAGGCTACAACTCTACGCAAACCAAAACACACAAATCTCCCAACACTGCCAAATCAAGGGTTGTGTTACGCTTACGATGGGTGTTCAGCCGGATTAGCCAGCTGCGAACATATCTCTCTCAGTCGAGTGCACCACTGTGATCCTGATCAACGGAACAAACCGCCAGACTTTTCTTTTTCCGGCCGACGTCGCCACGACCAGCACCTTTTACGGCGACTTTGGCCGCATTTTGCGCTATTTGCCACACATTCAACTGGTCAAGGCCTACTGCCCTGACCAGTTTCGCGTCATGTATCACACGTTGGAATTGAATGTATACCGAGTGCGCATCATCTGCGATTTGCAAGTGCACTACAACGAAACCACCCAGACCCTACACGTGACGCCCCTCTTCGACAAGCCGCCCGTCCGCCCCGAAGTCACCATTAACTCGCTATCCGCGCAGGGCACTTTCACCAGTCAGTCGGTCTTCCGCGCGCACGGGGAACAAACCAGTGTAGATTACGGCTTGAATCTGGAAGCGCGCTTGCCAAAGCCGTTCGGGTTGATGCTGCTGCCCGAGCGCGTCACGCAGCAGATCGCGCAGAACATCACCGAATGGCGCATTCATGAGATCGCGGGAGGGTTTATCAAGCGATCCATACAGGAGTATCGGGAACAGGCCGTGCTAAGTCTTGCGGAAGCGCGGCGCGCAGTGCCTTCAGAATTGTGTCCAGTTGTTGCCGGGCCGCGACCTCACCAACCCCGATAAGATATTCGGCTCGACCGAAACGCAATGAATTGAATCCAGCGAGGCTCGGCGTGATCAAACAATCGGCCGCGTCCAAGCCGCCCCCCGATCGCTGGATCAGCGTCTCTAAGGCCATGGTGCCAAAACGAAAAGGCCCCACCCGCCGCCGCAAATGCGGTTGCATCAAATCCACGCCGATCACGTAGTCCGCGCCCATCGCGCGGACTTGCCTGGTCGGTAAATTGCACGACACCCCGCCGTCGCCCAACAATTGACCGTTACGCTCCACCGGCTCGACAAAGCCGGGCACGGCGCAGCTGGCATGCACCGCCGAAGCGACGTGCCCCTCGCGCAAGATCACCGGTTCACCGTTCAGCAAATCCGTCACGACCGTGATGTAGGGGATCTTCATTTCATGAAACTGAAGATCGCCGATCAATTCGACCAGGAAGCGCTCCAGTTTCTTGAAGCTCACGAAGCCGCGCCGCGGCCACACCAGCTGGGCGATGTGCCGCCAGTTGATCTGCGGCGCGAGTTCATTGAGCTTCTCCAACGGAATACCCGCGCACAACAACGCACCGATGATCGAACCCGCGCTGACACCCGCCACGTAATCGATGGGAATGCCTTCGCTCAGCAGCACATTCAGCACGCCGATGTGGGCCGGGCCGCGCGACACACCGCCGCTTAATGCCAGCCCCACGCGTTTGGTGGAAACCAGATCTGTCATCGCTCTTGCAGGCCAATCGGTTGACGCACCCGCGCGCCAGAGAAGCCCGGCGCGCGGCTCGGCACGTATTCAGCGAAGTAACTCACCTTAAAAGATTGTTTCTTAGCTACTACTCAGCCGTCGCGCTATGCGCCGTGCAGTGTCATTCCCGCGAAGGCGGGAATCCAGCCGACGGCACTGGATTCCCGCCTTCGCGGNNGCGGGAATGACGGCTGAGTAGTAACGTTTCTTAAGTGGTTATTCGATTTCCTTCATCATGTGATAAATGAGATCGGTGTCAGAGACAACGGCCACCGGCTTGCGTCCGCCATTTTCTTCACGCACGACGACCACGCGATGAATATGATGTTCCACCAGCAAGTTGGCGACGGTGTTGAGCAAATCTTCAGAGACGACGGTGATGACGTTTTTAGTCATGTACTGACCAACCGGCATACTTTGCCAATCGTCATGATCCAGATAGCCGCGCAATAGATCGTTGCGCGTGATGATGCCCGCCAAATAGCCGTCATGCTCGATCACGACGATGCAGCTGACATCCTTGGCGACCATCTTCTTGGCCGCCTCGACCAGCGGCGTATCTGGATAGCACGTGTAACAACCGAAACGTTTTGCTTCGAGGATGGTACGGCCTTGTTTCATCGCAGGGGCTCCTGAAAGGGTGTCAACTAGCTAGCGCAAAGTCGGCGTTATCTTCACAATTGCTCAAAGTGTACTCCATCGTGAAATGAAATACAAGGACTCCCTGGAAAAAACCGCGCCGCCGATCAACTTCCCGATCGGCGGCGCGACAACAGCCAGTGGCTCTTTCGAGTTAAATGGGATCAACTAGGCCAAGAAACCAGGATTCTCCATTTCAGAAGGAATAGAACGATCGCTCATGTCGGTTTTGAGGTGATGCTCCCGGCGGATGTGACCATCCGCCGCTGGATTTGGCAATCCAGCGGGAGCGTTTCACCTCCAAGGCTACATGAGCCGGAACGATTAGACCGGAGAATCCCGGTTTCTAGTCAACTCAAAAATCGATTGACTTGCCTTCGTAGGCGTATTCAAACAGGCGGCGCAGCTCGGTCGTGTCAGGAATGCGCGGGCTGGTAATGATTTGTGTATCCATCTCGGCCTTGGCGATTAATTCCGGCACGGCCGCGGCATAGGCCTCGGCTGTGATACCCAGTTCGCGCACGGATTGCGGCTGATGGAGCTTGGCTTCCAGCTCACGAATGGTTGTAATCAGATTGATGGCCCCTTCGCGCCCGTCGCCCACCGGCAGACCCAGCGCCCGCGCGATTTCAACGTAGCGATCGGTCTTGCGGTTGGCCGCAAATTCCATCGTGTAGGGAAGAAACAACGCGACGGATCGGCCGTGCGGGATGTGAAACAGCGCGCCGAAGGCGTGCCCCATCGCGTGGGCCAGGGTCGCCTGCGAATTGCCGAACCCAATCCCCCCGATCGTGGCGGCGTTGTGCATGTGTTCACGCGCTTCTCGATCGGCGCCATCCGCATAAGCGCGCGGCAGATATTCGCAGATCAGTTTAACGGCGTGGACGCAGAGCGCGTCGGAGAAATCATTGCGCCAGGTGCTGCTATGGCTTTCGATCGCTTGCGTCAGCGCATCGAGGCCGGTATCCGCCGTGATCGACGGCGGCAGCGACACGATCAATTCCGGATCGAGAATGATCAGATCGGGCAGCATTTGGCGCGAGCCAATGCCGAGTTTGCGCTGCTCGACGGTATCGGTCAGCACGGCATACCACGTCGCTTCCGAGCCTGTGCCTGACGTCGTGGGGATGGCGATGAGATGCGCTTTCTCGCGCATCACGTAGCGATCGAAGGGATTGATGCCGGCCAGTTCAACCTCGGGATTTTCGTACAGCAGCCAGGCGGCTTTCGCAGTATCGATGCACGATCCGCCGCCGAGGGCGATGATCCAATCGGGTTGGTGCTGCGCCAGCGCCGCGGCACAGCGCTGAACCAGTTGCAGCGAGGGCTCCGGCTCGGTCTCGTCGAAGATCACGTAGGCGATACCCGCCGCATCGAGCGGCTCCGTCACAAGCCGCGTCAGCCCCAACCGAACGATGTTCTGATCCGCCACGATGAAGGCCAGGCGGCCGCTCAACTGCGCCAGGTGACTGAGCGCTTCTTCACCAAAGACAATGTGAGGACTGTCGAAGTACCACATGGTTTTTACCTCCAGACCCGCAGGGTTACTGCGGACCTGCGGGTCCCGGATTTAGGCAGGCCACTCGGTGTCAATCAGCGTTGACGCGTGCACCAGTTCGGTAGCCGCTTTGGGCGCTTTCATGATCTTGAGCATGTTGCCCTTTAGCTTGAGCTGGCGTGTCACCATACCCTGAATCGGATCAAGTTTCTTGTCGACGACTTTGCGCCAGATGGGATACGTCGCCTCGATCACAAACTCCGGCTTCTTCGCGGTCGCATCCGACACAAAAGCATTGCGACATTCGCCGTGCCACAGATCGACGTAGAGATACACATCGCCCGGTGCATCCGGCATCCCCGTGATGATCCAGTAGAAGTCGCCCTCCCAGGTCTTGGCCGCGTCGCGATAACCTTCGCTCTTGTTGAGCTCGTCCTTCAACGCCACCATCCACTCAGCGCTCGCAAACTTGATACCCATCCCAGCCTCCTGTGGTGTGATTTGGAACTGCTGGGATTATATTCGCATGTTTCACGTTTCAAGTCAAGCACGGTTGACCTTTATCGCCTGCGATCATACAATGAACGGCAGTGCTGCATCCGATCGCTCATCTCACCCTCAGGGAGGACATCATGGCTACCGATTTGAATGCGCGTTTTCAACAAGCCGCCGCAGATTCCAAGCAGCTGTCCAAGCGCCCCGATAACAACACCCTGCTCAAATTGTACTCACTCTACAAGCAAGCCACTGCTGGTGACGTGACTGGCAGCCGCCCTGGCGGCTTCGACATGGAAGGCAAGCTGAAGTATGACGCCTGGGCCAAGCAGAAGGGCAAGACGAAAGAAGCGGCGATGCAGGAGTACATCGATCTGGTGGCAAGCCTGAAGGCGACACAAAGCCCATCAAAAGCTCAATCTAGCAAGGCGGAATCTCAAACAACGCCCAGTCAACTGCCGCCTCAACAGGTTAAGTGCCCACTATGCGGCTCAACCCAAATAACCGCAAATCCACAAGGATTCAGCGTAGGCAAAGCTGCAATAGGTGCTGTTCTACTCGGTCCAGCTGGTCTGGTTGGCGGCTTTGTCGGAGGTGAGAAGATAAAGATTACCTGCTTGAACTGTGGGAACATATGGGAGCCTGGAAAAGAATGACGTAGCATGACGTCTAAGCTAAGTCGAAAGGCAAAACCAAAGACGCTGCGATGCAAGAGTACATCGATCTGGTCGAGAGTTTGAAAGCGAAGAAGTGAGAGGAACTATGAACGCGCCAACGACAGCCCCCGCCGCTTTGCCGCACTGGGAACTTACCGGCATCTATCCGAGCCTGCAATCCGAGGCATTTGCGCAAGCCGTGCTCGATCTGAAACAGCGCCTGACCGAACTCGACGCTTATCTGATCGAACACGGCCTGGCAGACGCCGCCCAACCGATCGGGTCTGATCCCATCCGCGTGAAGGCCGCGATCGACGGCTATCTCGATCGCATGAATGCGCTGCTGCGTTTGTTCAACACCATGACGGCCTACGTTTCCGGCTACGTCTCCACTGATTCCTACGACGCCGTCGCCAAACGCTGGCAGTCCGAATTGGAGATGCTGGGCGTGCGCGTGCGTCAACAGAGATTGCGCTTTCAGGCATGGCTCGGGCGATCGGCCGAAGCCCTACCGGCGGTGCTGGAACTGGACGGCCCAGCGCGCGCGCACGCTTTCTATCTGCGCGAGACTGTGGAGCAAAGCCGCTACTTGATGAGCGACGCCGAAGAGTCGCTGGCCGCCGAACTATCGCCCGGCAGCGACGGCGCCTGGGAAAAACTGCAAGGCACCCTTTGTTCACAGTTGACGGTGAACTTCGAGCACAACGGTCAGATCGAAAAATTGCCCATCACGGCGCTACAAGCCGTGGGCCAACACGATCCCGATCCGGAAGTGCGCCGCCGGGCTTACACCGCCGAGTTAGCCGCCTGGGCTTCCGTGCGCGAACCGCTGGCGGCGGCTTTGAACGGCATCAAAGGCACGGTGAACGTGTTGAATCGACGGCGGGGCCGCCGTGATGCCCTGCACGCCCCGATCGATCAGGCGCGCATCGATCGGGCTACGTTGGAGGCCATGCTCGGCGCGATGCGTGAATCGTTCCCCATGTTCCGGCGCTATTTTCAGGCCAAGGCCCACCGCCTGGGTCACGCGGACGCACTGCCGTGGTGGGATATTTTTGCGCCGGTCGGCGCGCCAGGTGGCGCGCCAGCTGGCGAACAGGTCCGTCACTACACCTGGCCGGAAACGGCCGATTTCATTGTCACGCAATTTGGGACCTTCAGCAGCCGATTGGCAAACCTGGCCCAACGGGCGTTTGCGAATCACTGGATCGATGCCGAACCGCGCGACGGAAAAGTCGGCGGCGCGTTTTGCATGTGTATACCGGCCCTGAAGGAATCGCGCGTGCTGTGCAACTTCGACGGCTCGCTCGATGAAGTGTCCACCGTGGCGCATGAGTTGGGGCACGCCTTCCACAATGAGTGCCTGGCGAGCAAGACGCCGCTGCAAATCATCACGCCCATGACGCTGGCCGAGACCGCTTCGATCTTCTGCCAGACCCTCAGCACCGATGCGACGCTGGCCGCCGCGACCGGCACGGGCGAAAAGCTGGCGATCCTGGAGACGTACTTGATCGATGCCGCCCAGGTGATCGTGGACATCTCCTCGCGTTTCCTGTTTGAAAAAGAAGTGTTTGAGCGCCGCGCTCAATCCGAACTGTCAGCCGATGACTTCTGCGAGATCATGGTGCGCTGCCAGAAAGAGACCTACGGCGCGAGCCTGGACGAGCGCTATCTGCATCCCTACATGTGGGCCTGGAAGCCGCACTACTATTCGGGGCGACTGTCGTTCTATAATTTCCCCTACGCCTTTGGACTATTGTTTGGCACGGGACTGTACGCGATCTATCAGGAGCGGGGCAAATCATTCGTGCCAGAATATGAAGAACTACTCGCCAGCACCGGCGAAGCCAACGCCGCCGATCTGGCGCTGCGCTTCGACATCGATATTCGCCGGCCGGAATTCTGGCAGGGCAGTCTGAACCTGATCGGGCAGCGGATCGACCAGTACCTTGCGCTCTAGAGCGGTTTCCAGTTTAGTTTACGACATGGGAGTCGAGGCTTGCCCGTATCCGCCGTATTGCGGCGGCGGGCCGCTGGGCGTAGCCGGATCCATCGCACACCAGCCAACCGGCTGAAGCCTCGACTCCAAGCCAGATCGTAAATCAACATTGCTCCTACACCTTGATTTCAGAGCAGAACACGCTGCTGCCCTCAACGGTCAGCCTGGCCTTGCTGCGGCAGAACGACACGCACGATCGTCTTCTGGCCGGGCACACTCTCGATCGTCAGTTCCCCGCCATGTAATTCAGCCAGACGTTTCGCAATCGTCAGCCCTAAGCCTTGGCCTTGCTGTTCGTACCGCTCACGTTCGAACTGCATGTAGGCGCCCACTTGAGCAATTTGGGCGCGCGTCATGCCGTGTCCCCGATCCATGACCGAGAGAACCAACACACGCTCATCCTCTGTAGCACACCGGACACGCACGGGGGTCCCGGGCGAGGAATAGCGGAACGCGTTATTGAGCAGCTCTTCAACGATCTTGCCTAAGTGGGACGGTTCGATAGGAACCGTCGCGTCTTGCAAGTCCAGCTGGAGATCACTGACCCGATCGACTTGTTGCGCCAGACGCACAGCCACATCCACCATCACGGCGCGCACATCACTCACGCGCAGGCCGCGCAGGAATTTGGCCTTGGTCGGATCATACGCAGCGAGCTCCAGCTGAGAATATAACAAAAAATTTCTAATTAGCCGGAGCAGGCGCTGAGCGGAAGTGCGAATCCGTTCGGCGAATTCTGGAATTTCCGCCGCCGTTAATTTGTCCGAGTGCAAGGCAAGGATTTCTGCAGCCGACAAGATGACGGTCAATGGGGTGAGGAATTCGTGGGGCAGTGAGGCGGTAATGTTGTTCCGCAGCTCGTCCAATTTCTGCTCGTAATGAGCGCTCACCTGGCTGTGCTTGCTAAGCCGCGCGGAAATGGCCTCCAACAATTCACGCTGGGTAAATGGCTTGACCAGGTAATCGTCTGCCCCCAGGTTCATCCCCTGCCGTAGATCAGCCTTGTCGGCTTTAGCTGTGAGAAAGATGAACGGAATCGTGGCGGCGACCGGATCTTGGCGCAGCTCCAGCAACACCCCATACCCGTCCAGTTCCGGCATGATAATATCGCTGATGATCACCTCGGGGAGAAATTCGCGCGCCAGCTGCACACCTACGCGGCCGTTTTCTGCGCCCATGACTTCATAGCCCTCGGCGTCAAGCAATTCCAGAATATTCGTCCGAATCGAGTCTTGATCCTCAATGACAAGTATTTTATTGGTCATGCCAGCCCTTCGAGGAGAATTCGTCGAGGCCCACGGCTTCGTCCAGACACAGAGGCAGGAGAACGTGCACCGTGCTGCCTTCACCATAGAGACTGTCGATGGTTAGTTTACCCCCGTGCAACTCGGCGATCCACTTGGCGATGATCAGCCCCAGGCCCTGACCTTGCTGCTCGTGATGTCTGCGCTCAAACTGCAGATAAGCCCCGATGTTGCCAATTTGTTCGGGTGTCATACCGCGCCCGTGATCTTCGATGGCTAGACTATAGTGCGGAGCCTGCTGGCGGCCAATAATGTGCACGGGCCGATTGGGCTGTGAAAACTTGAAAGCGTTATTGACGATCTCTTTGATCAGCTTGGCCAAATAAACCGTCCCCAGCCACACGGCCGCATGTTCAACGTCCACTTGCAGATCCGCTTCGCGATGGACCCGCCGGGCTTGCTCTACGGCGACTTCAGTGACCACGGATTCCACATAGCAGGAGCTGACATCTTTCATGGTGACGGCAAACTCAGGGTCCCTCATGGCCAGAGCGAGCTCAGCGTATAACAGAAAATTCATAATCAGATCCTGTAAACGCCTGCCCGCCAGGTTAATATTCCGCGCCAAATCCTGGATGTCGTGCAGGGGCAGCGACGCCGCTTCTTCCAGCAGCAGCTCGGAAGAGCCCAAGATGCCCGTCAGCGGTGTGCGCAATTCGTGCGGCAAGGCGAGCGTGATATTGGCACGCAGATCTTCCAACTTGCCTTGCACTTTTTTGACTAACATGGCCTGTTTGGCAAGCCGGGTGGAGACGGCATTGAGAATCTCATTGCGCGTGAAAGGTTTGACGAGATAATCGTCGGCACCCTGGCTCATGCCTTGCCGCAGATCGGCTCTATCGGCCTTCGCCGTGAGAAAGATGAAAGGGATGGTCGCCGTGGCGAAATCCTGCCGCAATTCCTCCAGTACGCCATAGCCATCCAGTTCCGGCATCATGATGTCGCACATGATCAAGTCCGGCAAATGCTGGCGGGCCAACTGGACACCCACGTGGCCATTCTCCGCGCCGACCACTTCGAAGCCTTCCAGTTTAAATAACTCCACCAAGTTTTCCCGCACGGCCTCGTCATCATCAATGACTAATAGCTTGCTCATCGGAATTCTCCTTTCGATTACCACCACGATTGCGTTACTACTCAGCCGTCATTCCCACGAAGGCGGGAATGACCTTGCACAGTCCGGCGTTCTGGCTGAGTAGTTACACGATTGCTCAGTCCCACCCAAGGATGGGGATTGTTCCATGTATTCACTCCTCATCCAGTCGGCGTGCCGATCGGCAAGCTCACCGTCACGGTGGTCCCCACTTCGACTTGACTGACCACCTCGATCGTTCCCCCGTGCAAATCCACCGACCGCTTGACGATCGTCAACCCCAGCCCGGTCCCGGCGATATTGCGCACGTTGCTCGCCCGATGAAACGTCTCAAACAAGCGCGCCTGGTCTTCCAACGGTATGCCCAGGCCGTGATCCTGAATGCGGAACACCGCCCGGTCGGGCTGGCACGTCACCTCAAATTCTACCGCGCTCCCCGGAGGCGAGTACTTGAACGCGTTGGACAGCAAGTTGGTGAAAATGTGCCGCAACAGCTGCTTATCCAGGCGCGCCTGAGGACACGCCCCGCTGCTCTCAAACCGCAGCGGATGCTGGCCTGTGTCCATCAACTCGAACTCTTCCACCAGGTCCTGGCAGAACTTCAGCAGATCGAGCGGCTCCGGCGCAAATTCCAGCCGGTCCGCTTCGGCTTTGCCCACCACCAGGATGTCATCCAGCAAACCCGTCATGTATTTGACCGACGTCTGAATGCGCTGCAGGTGCTCGTGTGTTCGTTCCACGCTCCAGCGGGCCCCATAGTGCTCGATCATCTCGGCGGAAGACAGGATGGCGGTCAGCGGGGTCCGAAACTCGTGCGACGTCAAAGACACAAAGCGGGATTTGAGATTATTCAGCTCTCTTTCCTTTTCCAACGCCCGCCGCATCTCTTCTTCGGCCCGGATGCGATCACTCACATCCCAGAACGTGATCTGGACGCCGCTGACGTTCCCGGCGCTGTTCAGGATCGGCGCCTTGACGGTCTGCACATACAGCAGTTTGTCGTCGAGCACGGTACGCTCTTCGACGACCTCTAAGATCTGTCCGGTGCTGATCACCTGTTGATCGTCGCGCTGATATTTCTCGGCCAGCGCCGGTGGATGAATATCAAAATCGGTTTTGCCGATGAGATCGGCGAGTGACCACTTTAGCTCGGCCAGGAACCGGTGATTGGCAAAGGTGAAGCACCCCGCTAAGTCTTTGCGGCACAGGCTCTGCGGCATCACTTCGACCAAGGAGTGATAGAGCGCTTCGCTTTCGCGCAGCGCCGCTTCGGCGTGTTTGCGCTCGGTGATGTTGCGCTGGATGCCGACAAAACCGGGCAGCGGCTCAGCGCTGCTGCCCGAAGTCGCGATGGGCGCTACGGCGAGTGAGGCCACATACAAGGTACCGTCCTTGTGGCGATTGACGATGTCGCCGTGCCACGTCCTGCCGGCCAGGATCGTGTGCCACAGATCCTGGTAGACCTCCGGGGGTGTCTGGCCACTTTGCCATAGACGCGCCGTCTGCCCCAGCGACTCGCCGCTGCCGAAGCCCGTGAGCTGCTCCATCGCCGGGTTCATGTACTGGATGGTCCCCTGGAGATCGGTCACCACGACACCTTCACCCAACGCATCGAGAATCGCTTGAGTGCGGGACTGTTGTTGCCGGATTTCGGCCGTGCGCTCCAGCACGCGCTGCTCCAGCAGCGCAGTATGTTCGATCAACGCCGCATCCAGACGCGCCTTCTCAAAGATCACCGCCAATTGCCCGGCCAGGGTCGTGAGCAGGCGCAGATCGTCGCCCGAGAAGGCATCCAGCGTCGGGGTCTCCACATTGACCACGCCAATCACTTGCTTGCCCACCACCAGGGGCGCCACCATTTCCGATCGGGTGTTCACCGACCACGCCACGCGCCCAGCGTGCCGCCCCGCTTCCAGCGGGGACACAGCATAGCGCGCATCCTTTGTGATATCCCCCACCCGGAGCGGCTGGCACTGTCGCGCCGCCCACCCCGTCAAGCCTTGCTCCAGACTGAGGCTGTCCAACGTATTCTCCGTGGGCGTGGAGTTAAGGTAGGACGCGTGCAACCGCAGATTCTCGCCCCTTTCGTCCACGAACAGGAAACCCAGCGCCGCTTCAGGCCACAGCCGGCTCAGCGCATTGGTCGCGCGGGCCACCGTCTCGTCAAACGGCCGCCCGGCTGCCCCCACCAGCGCCACTTGCGACACAATGGTCAATTCATTCATCTGGCGCTGCGTTTCGGCGAACAGGCGCGCATTTTCCAACGCAATCGCCACCTGGTCGGTGAGCGCCTGCAAAAAATCCAGGCTCACCTTGCGGAACGCGCCCACCTCGGGACTTTGCAAATCAAGGTTGCCAATCACCTGGCCGCCGCGCATAATGGGCACGGCTAATTCCGCACGCGTTGTGGGGATCAGGGGATGATAATTCGGATCGGCCGTCACATCGTCGATATACACGACCTGTCGCAAGCGATAGGCCCGCCCGTTTACACCGTGATCCAGCGGCAGTTCATCGGTGCGCGCTTTGTCCGCTTCCTCCGGCGAATAGCCGCGCAGCGAGCGCCGTTCAAAGCGCCCTTGATCAGGGTGCGCGACCAGCGCCGAACCGTGGGTGGCGCTGGTCGCGCGCATCGCCTCATCGATCAAATGGTCCAGGATGGCAGCGGCGTCCAACGTGGAATTGATCGCTTGTCCAATGCGATAGAGGGTTTCTAGCCGCTCCCGCCCGGCATGTTCAGTTTCAAATAGCCGCGCGTTCTCGATGGCGATGGCGGCCTGCGCGGCGACCGATTCGAGCAAGCGGCGATCGTCCTCGTTAAACTTGCCGCGGCGCTTGTTCACGAGCTCGATCACTCCGGTGACAACATCGCGGGCTATCAGCGGGACAGCGATCAGGTCACGTGTGACAAAGTTATCCTGGTGGCGCAATGGGTAGGAGCGCGCATCAGCGGCCACGTCAAGCACCAAGACTGACTGCCGGTGCTGCGCCGCCCAGCCGGTCAGGCCTTCGCCCAAGGACAGCCGTAGGCCAATCACCGTCTGAGCGACTCCGCCAACGGCCTGGCGAAACACCAGGTCGCCGGACACCTGATCGATCAGCGCGACTGAGCACGCTTCGGCCTCGGTGACCTGGCGTATCTGATCCAACAAAGTGAGCAGCACCCGATCCAGATCGAGCGAGGACGTGATCGCCTGGCCGATGTCGTTCAAGGTCGCCAGATGCAGGGCGCGACTGCGCACCACCTCTAACAGCCGCAGTTTTTCGAGCGCGATGGCGGCCTGGCCCGCCAGCATTTCAAGGGACTGGATCTCGTCGGGCTGCCACTGGCGGGCGGTCGTATCGAGTACGATCAACGCGCCTAAGGATTCCTCGCCGGTCGCGAGCGGGACGATGGCGAGCGCACACACGCCTTCACCGTCAGTCGTGGCGGACATAAACGGGTGGTCATCGGCGGTGATGTCATTCAGCGCAATGGTCTCGCGCGTTTTCAAGACACCAAATCTCATCAAGCCCGCCTGCCGGATGTGCGCGAGCTCGGCGCTGACATGGGCCGCGTCACGCAAACCGTAACTGACGGCCATTTCCATTTCATCTTTATAGCCGGCGGTCCGGGTGACGAGGGCCGACTTGGGAGTGTGCACCAATTCTGCCGCGCGGCGGCATACCAGCTCGAGGATGCTCTGCGGCTCTGTCGCAACGATCATCTCGCGATCGATCTCGGCCAGTGCTTGCAACGTGGCGATCTTTTCACGCAGATGTTCTTCCAGGCGCTTGCGCCCAGTGATGTCATGATAATTAATGATAAGCGCCTTCACGCTGGGTTCGGCCAGCAGATTGGTACCGGTGGCCTGTATCCAAGCCCAGGTGTTATCTTTGCGCTTGTAGCGAATCTCGGTTGTGACCGGCGTCTGTGGCTGCTGAATGATCTTTCCGTATAATTCCTGACTGGCGGCATATTCGTCAGGATGTAGAAATTCAAACCCGTTATGACCGACCATCTCGGCCGGCTGGTAACCCAGTATCGACCTAACCGCCGGGCTCTCGTACAAGATGATCCCTTCGCCGGTGAGCAGTGAAATGACATCGGCGCTGTTCTCGACGAGCGACCGGAAACGTTCCTCGCTCGCACGCAGCGCCTCGAGCGCCGCCTCCCTTTGGGATTCAGCTTGTTTGCGCTCGGTGATATCCTGAATGACTCCTGTGACAAGCAGCGGGTTGCCGTATTCGTCTCGCTTCAACTCGGCGATGGAGGAGATGATCCTTGGCTTCAAGGAGTTTTTCGGGTGGATCTCGAATTCCAGATTGTACGGCTTGTCTGCTTCGATGAGGTCGACCAATGCCTGATGGACCCGCTCCCTTTCAGGAATGCAGTTTTCGATTTCATCCGTTGTAAAATTGGGCTGTTCGAGATCAAATCCATAGAGGCGGTTGGCTTCATCGGATCCCCAGAACCCGGTTGTATGCAGGTTATATTCCCAGTTGCCGACATGACCCATGGCTTGGGCCATGCGATAACGCCCCTCGTTAATTCGCAACGCCTCCGCCGCGCGTTTGCGCTCAGTGCGGCCGCGCAGGACGCCAATGCCAAACGCCAGATCGCCGGCCAGTTCCTCCAGGAGCCGGAGTTCGTCCGGGGTAAAGGCGTTGATCGCCGTGGAATAAATCAGGAGCACGCCGAAGACGTTCGCGTTTTCGTCTTTTAGGGGTAAGCCAATCACCGATCGATAGCCGCGCTGTAAGGCACTCTCTTGCCAGGGGGCCATGCGCGGGTTTGTGGTGAAATCCTGAATATAAACTGTTTCACCGCTCCGGATAGCGCTTCCGCCCGGGCCATGTCCGCGGTCCGTATCGTCGGCCCAACTCAGTCTGGCGTTTGCGACATAGGCGCTATCGAACCCACCCCAGGCCACGGGCCGCACGGTCCTGGCATCGTCGTGCTCGGCATAACCCACCCACGCCAGGCGGTAGCCGACTTCATCGCAAATGATACGACAGATTTCGTTGAGCAGGGTCGGCTCGTCCTCCGCCCGCATCAGAACCTGGTTACACTTGCTGATGGCCCGCAGCTCGCGATTCAACCGATGCAGCGCCTCCTCCGCACGTTTACGTTCGGTAATATCATGTGCGGCGGCAAAGACACCTTCTATCTCCCCTGCCTCGTTTTTATAGACGGTTGCGTTGTAAAGCACATCCGTTGTTTGCCCCGACGCATGCCGAATGGTGAGTGGATAATCTCTTACCACGCCCTCTGCCAGCACTTTCTGGTATCCCTCATTGGCTTTCTCTGGCTCTGTAAAGTAATTCGAGAAATTGTCGCCGATGAGTCGTTCGCGCGAGACTCCGGTTACGGTCTCGGTTGCCTCATTCACATCGGTAATCTTGCCGTCTGGGCCGATGGTCACCAGCGGATCAATACTGGCTTCGATCAACCGCCGGTTATATGAACTGGCCGCGCGCAACGCCTCCTCCGCCCGCTTACGTTCGGTGATGTCGCGTGTAATGGTGGACGTACTGACGATCCTGCCGGTTGCGTCTTTGATCGGCGAGACAGTTAAGGCCACATCAATCCGCCGGCCATCTTTCCTCATGCGCACGGTTTCGTAATGATCGACATGTTCGCCGTTGGCGATTTGGGCAAGAATCTCTACCATGTCATTGGAATATTCAGGGGAAACGAGCAGGAAGATAGATCGTCCTATGATTTCTTCGGCAGAATAGCCATAAATCCTTTCAGCGCCTTTGTTCCAGGTGAGGATGATTCCTTCCAGCGACTTACTTATGATGGCATCATCGGAGGATTCGATGATCATGGCGTAATGGCGGATCGCCTCTTCTGCCCGTTTGCGTTCGGTAATGTCTACCGCCAGGACGATGATACTCTGGACAGTGCCTTGCGCATCGAACTCCGGGATGTAATTGATATTAAACCAATGGGGCTCTCCGCGGTCGAGGACGATATTTTCGTAAGACACCCGTTCGCCCGAGCGAGCACGGTCAATATAGGGCAAGGCCCGCGCATAGGCGGCCTCGTCAAGAATCTCCTTGACCTGCTTGCCCTGAATCTGCTCCGGCAACATCCCATACATGTCAGCATAGGCACGGTTGACAAAGCGATAACGCAAGTCCTGGGCGTTGACGTAGTTCACAATAGCGGGGATATTATCCGCGATCAGGCGCAGTTGCTGTTCGCTCTCGCGCAACGCTTTCTCCGCCTGCTGGCGCGCGGTGATGTCCATCACCACCGCGCGGCAGGTTTCGCGCTGGCGGTCATCCAGGCTGGCTTCGAGGTGGACCCACCGCGGATCTGGCCCCTCTTTCAAAAGCGCAATTTCGCAGGCGGCCTGGCGCTCAGTGGTTGAAAATACTTTTTCGAGGAAGTCGTTCAAAGCGGGCCGCGACTCAACGGCCACAAACACCCCCAGGCGCCGCTTGATCAACTTGTCGCGCTCTACGCGCAGCAGGTTCGCCCCGGTCAGGTTGCTCCGCTGGATCGTGCCATCGCGCGTCAGCGTAAAGTAACCCACGGGCGCAAAGTCATACAGGTCGGCGTATTGACGATACGCCTCTTCCGCCTCTGCCCGCGCTTGTACCAGTTCCTCATTCTGCATCTCCAACTCGATCTGATGCACTTCCAGTTCGTGGATGAGGCGCTGAGGGTCGGACGCTGTAGCAGGCAGAGCCGCGACTTTCTGCTGGCGCGCGCTCAACTTCGCTTCCGCTTGCTGGCGCAGACCGGTTTTAGATCGGTTGCTTTTTGTCATGACGTGTTCTCTTTTTGAAAATTTGTAGTAGCGACTTCAGTCGCTTTTGTGCCATACCCAATACCTTCGCCAAAATTTCAGATGACTTTTTCGACCGCCATATCTGCCGGTTAGCGCATGCTGCTACCGCAAGATATGGGGCCTAAATATTCCTTTTTGAAAATTGGCGATGGTATTGATACCAATACGACTAAAGTCGTTACTACAATTCCGCTCCCTTCGCCCTCAACTCCGCCTCCAACTTCTTGGACGCGGTGATGTCGGTAAAGGTGATTACCACGCCGTCGATCACATTCTCCAGCGTGCGGTAGGGCAGGATGCGCGCCGCGTACCAATCGCCGCCGGGGAGCGAGATCCGTCTGTCTACTTTGACCAGCGTGCGCAGGACTTCGCGCACGTCATCGGCCAGTTGCGGATAGAGCAGCGCCGAGGCAATATCGGTGATCGGTCTGCCCGCATCGGCGGGAATCAATTGGGTGATCTGGCTGGTCTGCGCGGTGAAACGCCGCACGCGCAAAGTGTTATCCAGAAACAAGATGGCGATGTCGGTGCTGTCGAGCAGGTTCTTCATGTCGCTGTTCATGCGCGAGAGTTCATCCACGTTGGCTTGCAACTCGTTGTTGACCGTTCGCAATTCCTCGTTCATGGATTGCATCTCTTCCTTGGAGGTGGTCAACTCTTCGTTGGTCGATTGCAGTTCCTCGTTGGTCGATTGCAACTCCTCGTTGGCTGATTTGAGTTCCTCCTGCGAGGCCTGCATTTCTTCGCGGATGCTTTGCACTTCCTGGCGCGCGTAGTTGAGTTCGCGCTCCAGTTCCTCTATGCGCGCGCTTTGGACTGTACCTCGGCGCGGTTTGCCGCTCTCTTTGGCGCTGGAGAACGCCGCCACATCTGTAAAAACGACCATCACCGTCCCGTCCAGCGCATTTTTTTCGTGGATGGGTTGAATGGTGACGTTGATGATCTGCGTGCCGCCATTGGCGCCGACGACCATATTTTTGAGTGTGACCGTCGCTTGTCCCCGCTGCGCTTTTTGGAAAGCGCCCGTCAGTCCGTAGCGCAAGCCTTCGCGCGCCATCACAAAAATATTCCAATTGGCTTTGCCGCTCGCCGCTTCCAGATATTTTCCCGTGCGCCCGCTGATGTAAAGAATGTCGCCATTGCCATTGGTCAACACGGCCGCCGGGGAATAGGTCTGCAAGAGCAGTTGATCTGCCAGCGTCTGCAGGTTGGGCGCCGCTTTCAGCGCCTGCACGGCTGTGCCGGGTCGCGCCGCAGCAAACAGGGTCGGAAACTCAATCGGGTGCTCCGACAGACCCGCTTCCAGCCGCCGATAGAGGCGTGTTTTTCCATCCAGCGTCGCGAACAGGTCGTTAAATCCACCCACGGTTTCAGAGTTTCCCAGGAATAAAATCCCGCCCGCGTTCAGGCTGTAATGAAAGAGCGGCAGGAGTTTCTTTTGCAATTCAGGCGTCAGGTAGATCAACAGGTTGCGGCAGCTCAAAATATCGAGTCTGGTAAAGGGCGGATCCATGATGATATTCTGCCGGGCAAAGATGACCATCTCGCGGATGTCATTTGCTACCCGATAGCCGCGCTCGGTCTCAACGAAGAAGCGGCTCAGGCGTTCTGACGAAACATCCGCGGCGATATTGGCCGGGTACGCGCCCTCGCGCGCCTGCTCGATGGCTTTCTGATTCAGGTCGGTGGCGAAGATTTGCAGGCTGAAGGCTTTGGCGGGCTTGCGCGGCTTGAGCGCATCCAGCGCCTCTGTGAAGAGCATCGCCAGCGAATACGCCTCCTCGCCCGTGGAGCAACCCGGCACCCAGGCGCGCAGAGTCTGCTCGGGTGCGCGCTCCGCCAACAGGGCGGGCAGGGCGGCGGTTTTCAACTGTTCCCATGCGGCCGGGTCGCGGAAAAAATTCGTCACGCCGATCAACAACTCGTTGAAGAGCGTTTCCACCTCTGGTGGATTCTCGCGCAGGAAGCGCACATACGTGGCGATATTATCCATGTGGAGCAAGTCGATGCGCCGCTCGATGCGCCGATAGACGGTGGTCTTTTTGTAGAGCGAAAAATCGTGCCCCGTTTGCGCGCGCAGGATAATCATCACTTTTTCGAGGGAACTCTTTGCCTGGTCTTCATCCAGCAATTCCCGTTTTGAGTCTGGT
>PMCF01000067.1 GCA_003154115.1 Anaerolineae bacterium | reverse complement strand
CTCATCCATCCAGTTTGAACACTACCATGTAACGCTTGTAGTCCGCGTTGGTCACGAGATATTTGCCGATGTAGAAAGCGTCAAGGTTGACTTCATGTGCTTTTCTATCTTTGCCCATGATAAACGAACCAGCGGGCACATAGCATTCATACTTCAAATATTTACGCCACTCGCCGCTGGGCTGCGACTTCTCCAACGCGTGAATCGCCGCCACGCGCACTTGCGGATACAGGTCGGCCAGCATCTCGCTAATGCAATCAATGAACTGCGCGCCTAACTGCGCCAACATCTTCACCGCGGCAACCCGCGCACGGAAGTTGTCGCTGCGCAAGCCTTCTCGCGCCATAGCTTCAACCGGCAGGCCGCTCGCTTGGGCGCGCGTAAACCACTCGGGCGCAGAAGCATCGCCGCTGGCTAAGGCGGAGCGAAAAAGCAGTTCCAACTCTTCCGGCGTCAAAGTCCAACTATCACCGCCCGGGTTGATCAAGGCCAACTTCTCGGGCGTCAGCAAGTGCCGGAACTTCTGATAGTTGCTCATCTCGCGACGCAACATGTCGCGCACTTCCAGTTGGCGCAGTTCGTCATCGCCGATCCACGCCCACACTTTGTTGACCAGCACCTCGTGCGCCAACTCGTAGCGGTCTTCCTCGCCGAACTTGCGCACCACGCGCTTCTCGCGCAAGTACGCCAACTGCGTCGTCACCTGCGCTTCCGTCAAACGGGCTTGCCCCACCAGGTCGCCGCGCGCAATCTCTTGCCCGCTGACGGCCAACTTGGTCTGGCGCGGCGTGACCATGCTCTTGAGAATCAGGCGGACCTGCTGGCGCTGCGCCTCGTCCGGCAATTCATTCAACACCTCGTCCAGGTAACCGGCCAGAATCTGACGCGTCTCGCCCAGCGCCGTGTAACGTTGCAACGTCAAGCCCACGCCTTGCCGTGTTTTCGGCTGCCATAGGCCTTGCACGATCGCATCGCGATACAGTCGGAACACGACGATTTGCAGATTGGCGGTCTCCAGGCCCTGATCTTCCAGATCCGCAATTAGCCGCTCGCGCAAACCTTCATCGATCGGCAGGCCAAAGGCTTCGGCCGGTTTCAAGATCGCCAGCAGCGCCTTCTCGCGCGTCAGGTTGTCCAGGCGGTAGCGGCGCGCAAACACATCTTGCGGCAGCACGCTGCTTAATTCGTCCAGCGCACCCAGATAATCGTCGCGCAGGGACAGCACCAGGCGCACATCGATTGCGGTTGGCGTCAGGCAGTCGGCCAGTTCGCGCGCGAAGGCCTGCCGCACCGCCTCGCCCTGACGCAAGAAGAATTCCTCGAATTGATCGAGCACGATCACCACGCGCCCGCCCGGTGGCAGCGCATCGGCGATCACGTCGATCAGGCGGCGGCCCCGATCGATCTGGTTGAGCTGCCCGATCGACAGGCCGCGCACCGCCGCTTTCACTTCGGCGGATGGATCGCCCAACATGCGGGCGTACACCACCCGATAGCCCGCCGCGTCCAAACGCGGTCCCACGCGCGCCAGCAGCAGCGACGTCTTACCCACGCCGCTGCGCCCGTAAAACACTGTCAGGGGATACGCCAGAATTTGGCTGAGCAGCAAATCGGCTTCCAGATCGCGGCCAAAGAAAATCTCGGCATCGGCGCGGGTGAAGAAGTCGAGGAATTTGTACGGCTCGGGCGGCAGGCTGGCGCGTTTCACTTCGACGGCTTTGATCTGCAAGCCCTGCGTTAGTCGGTGGATAAAGGCCAACGGTTCGGCAGCCAGCAGCGTGATCTTGCCGCGCCAGCGATCGACCAGCAACGGATCGGGCGGCCACTGCACCGCATACGCCAAACGCTGCGTGCGTTGAATGGAGCCGGTCACTTGTCGATATAGTGCCAAGAAATTCGGATCGCTCAAACCATAGCCCATAAACAGCAACGTCTTGCTGGCAAAATGCCCGCCCAAAATTCGCGCCACATTGGGCAGACGCGTCCACAGATCAGCCGCATCATCTTCGGTCAATACCAGGCTGTCGGCCTGATCGAGTTTGCCGTGCAGGTAGATCAGCTGTGTGCGTTGCGGATCATCAAAGGGCACATCGGTGTCGCGCACCACCGGCAGCACCGCGCGGCCCTGTTGGTTGAGCGCAACCTCCAAACGATCGTCATAGGCAGTTGTAATCATCACGCGCACCGGCAGCATTGCCAGACTGCGGTGCAGCGCCGTTGGCTCCGCCCTCACACCGATGTGACTGCGCGCAAACTCAATCAGGCTATGACGGTTGTGTCCCGGCGTGTTCTCGTAAAACTGAGCGGCCTGCGTCAAGTGGATGACACACGACGTTGGACATTGACACTTGCCGTGCGGTTTGCAAAATTGACAGTGCGCACCGCAGGCATCCACTAACGCGGCGGCCAGTCGCGCACTTTGTGAACCGGCCTCGTCTAGCGCGTCGCCGACGAAGAGCACGCAGTCGCCGCGATTGAGATATTCGATCAATTCAGGCGGGATGATGAAGTCTGGCATGATGACTCCGGTTGGCATTCAGTAATATGCAAGGTTTTTCTTTTTGAGGACAAGGTGATTGTAGTAAGAAAGAGGGAGAAAGGCAAACGGGAACACGCTGCGGAGTATAACGCAAAAGTGTTGGTGACTTGTGGGATACGCTCCTGCTGGATGGCACATCCAGCGTCTGGTGGCGCCGGATGTGCCATCCAGCGCGAGCGTAGCCGGCAGTATGCACGCCCTACAGTTTTGCGTTATACCCCATGCTGCGCGCGCCTCACCGCCCTGCGGCGGGCAAAACGTGCGCGGCATGTTCCCGGCTTTCAGAACGCGGACGAACGCTTGCGAGGTTCGCTCACACGCGCACGTACTGCCGCCATTCGGGCCGCAGGCTGGAGCTCAACACCAGATAGTTGGTGCGCGGCATCTTCGGCTCGAAGTTCGGATCGTGGAACTTCAGGCCCGCTTCGTGCATCGCGCGGCCGCCTTTGCGCTGCTGGCAGCGCGGGCAGCACGCCACCGTATTGCCCCAGGTGTGCGGGCGGATGCCATCGCGGCGGCATTTCCACTGCGGGTTGATATGATCGATCGTCGCGTCGTGGCCGTTGAGTTGCTTGCCGCAGTACTGGCACGTGTAATGATCGCGCAGCAGCACACCCCGCCGCGACCAGCTGGCGCCCCGGCGCGGCACATTGACGTAGTAGCGCAGGCGCAGCACGCTCGGCAGCGGATGACGCGCGGTAGCCGATCGGATTTCGCGGCCCGGCACGCATTCGATCAGATCCGCCTTGCCCGCAAACAATAGATTCACGGCGCGCAGCGCATCGATGACTTGCAGCGGTTCATAACTGGCATTCAACAGAAGTACATTCATCATGATGGCACACACTTTTCGTAGAAACCCGGTTTCTTGGATGGCCGGCATCTTCCCGTTCATCCCTCAGCGGTCTACCCGTGATAGCAGCATCCCTATGCCGCTGTGATCGCGCACACCGCACTGCGCCCACGCAGTGGGTGCAAGTGTGGGGATGTGCGATCTACGGATCGATCCGCTGAGGGATCGCCTTGAGCCAACAATCTCCGGCGAGCGAGCCGACAAGGATTTGAACCCTGCTCAACGGCTTAAAAAACCGCTGCATCACCGCAATGCTTCCGGCCCATCATGTCCGGTATTTTCCACAAAGTTCACGAAGCAACACTAGAGCGGTTTCCAGGTTAGTTTACGACATCGGAGTCGAGGCTGTGCGAAGCCCACTTTAGTGTCAGCCGGATTGGCCGCAGACCAGCCAACCGGCTACGCCCAGCGGCCCACCGCCGCAAAGCGGCGGACATGGGCAAGCCTCGACTCCCAATAAAACCGTAAATCAAAGTGGAGTTCGCTCTAAGCGACTGGTTGCGCTGACAAACAAAAACGGGTGCGAAGGAAGTCCTTCACACCCGTTCACGACTACGATAAACGACGGCGTCAGGCTCGATCCTCCGCAGGTAAGCGCACACTACCCAGCGTCCACATGACGAACTGCTCATGTCGCGCGGGATAAGTATCGCTATTCTTGAGTTGCGGTAGCAAGTGCCTGATAAACATGGTTGTCACTCTATTTTGATTAGTTAGCCGCTCGTATTATAAATCCGATTTCAGGTGTGTCAAGAGGCAAAATACTAAAAATAAAAACTGGTGCTACTCGGTCTGTTTCGCGCGAATGACTTTGTAAGTATTGGCTAAGGTCAAGGGTTTGCCGGATTTCGAAACGAACAAATTGGGTGAATCAGAATCAGGTCGTTCGGTCTTCAGGTATTTGCCCAGTCCATTCCTCAGATACTTCTTCAAATCGGGTAAGTCGTCAAAGGTGAGTTGGATAATCGTCGGTATCTTCCAACCATCCGCCAGCATCTCGACGATGACCGTATCACGCCTGGAGGTCGCCGCCTGCCGGGTTTCCGCCGACTTGCGCGCCAGGTCCTGAAAATGCCGGCGACCGTAACGGCGTTTGGTGGTCTGCCCGCCCAGTTGGCGATGGGCGGCATACTCGTCGGCATGGCGCTCCATCGTCGCGTGGCCGCCCAGACTGCCGATCGACTGGTAGTGCTCGACGCCGTACTTCTCCAGCGTGGACGTTCCGCCGAGTTGACCGGCTCGTCGCCGGGTGGTCGTTAATTTGTTGCTACCGGGCATGTAGGTGCTGTATACCCAAGCCGGGAAATCCATTTAATGACTACCCAAGCCGGGAAAAGTAGTGCGATTTACCCGTGTTTTCGGCACTTGATGCGGCCAAACGAGTGCCTTCCCGGCTAAAGTATACAGCACCGGCATGTAGACTCCTCGAAAATCGTCGTGGCTTGGTCAGCTGCATATAGTATATAACAAAAGTAACGGCTGTCAATGCGCAATCCTTCCCCACTCATCAAAAGCAGCGCCAACATCCCAAACGCTACGCCACACGCCTACTCGTCATCCTCTTCATCGTCTTCATCACCTTCATCGTCTTCATCACCTTCATCCTCTTCATCAGGCCAGTCTTCGTCGTCAGCGGCATCATCAGGCGCGGCGTCTTCCAATTCCACCGTCTGGCTGTCGCTGCCGATCTCGCCCTCCAACTCATAGAGCAAGTCGGTCAACTTATCGCGCAGGCGCGCCAATTCAAACTCATCACCGGCCTGTTCGGCCACCTCGATCTGTTGCAAGATCGCCGCCATTCCTTGCAAATCCTGCATCTGATCCTGCACCAGCACCCGCGCCCGCTGCAGCAGCGGATCGGCGTCAACTGTCCCCACCGTCTGCCACAATTGATCGAGTTGCTGCGAAGCCGCCGCTTTGTCGCCGGTCGACAAGCGCGTGTGCGCGGCATGCAGCGTCGTCTGCTTCAGCTGCCCGCTGCCCCGATCGGTCGCCGACACCCCCAAAATCCCGTTCACATCCAGATCGAACTGCACCGTGATGCGCGGGGGTTCGCCCTCGATCTCCGGCTCCAGATTCTCAAACAGGAACTCGCCCAGCAGCGTATTGGCCGAAGCGATACTGTTTTCGCCTTGATAGACCTTCACCTTGATAGCCGGCTGATCGGGATACAGCGCGCTAAAGACTTGCGCGCGCGTGGTGGGCAGCGTGGTGTTGCGCCGGAGGATCGGCCCAAACCGATCCTCGATCACGCGCCCGAATTGAAACTCGACCACCTCGATGCCCAACGTGTGCGGCGTCACGTCGACCAGGATCGCGTCCAACGGCTCACCCGCAATCAGCGCCGCCTGGATGCCCGCGCCCAGCGCCACCGCTTCGTCGGGATTCACTTCCATCATCGGCTCCAGGCCCACGTGCGTGGCCACCATCTCCCATACCAGCGGAATGCGCGTCGAGCCGCCCACAAACAACACCTTTGCCAGATCGCCTTTGCTCAGGCCCGCATCGCTCAAGGCCGCATCAAACGCCGTCAACGTGCCTTGCAGCAGATCGCGGATCAGGTCGTCAAATTCGTGGCGCGCAATCTCCACATCCAGGTGCAGCGGGCGGCGATTCTGCTCCATCAAATATTCTTCGCGCACGCGCGCAAACGGCTGCGTCGACAGCGCAATCTTGGCCTCCTCGGCCGCGCGCGTCAGGCGCGCCAACGCCTTGCGATCGTCGCGCGGATCAAGCCCGTGCTCGGCTTTGAAAAGATGCGCCAGATGTTCCACCAGGCGATCGTCAAAGTCGTCGCCGCCCAGGTGCGTATCGCCGTGCGAGGCGCGCACTTCCAGCACGCCCTGATTCAACTCGACGATCGACACATCGAACGTGCCGCCGCCCAGATCGTACACGGCGATGATTTGCGTCTCATCCGCCCGATCGAGCCCATACGCCAACGCGGCCGCCGTCGGTTCGTTGATGATCCGCTCGACCGTGAAGCCGGCAATCTCGCCCGCCTCTTTCGTCGCTTGCCGCGCCGCGTCGGAAAAATAGGCCGGCACCGTAATCACCGCCCGATCGACCGGCTCGCCCAAATTCGCTTCGGCGATACGCTTCATCTCGCGCAGGATGATGGCCGAGATTTCGGCCGGCGAATAATCGCGCTCGCCCAGCGTCAGACGCAAGTCCGTACCCATACTGCGCTTGATCGACTTGACCGTATTTTCAGGATAGAGCACGTACTGATTGCGCGCGGGTGTGCCGACCACCAGCGCCTGGCTGGGCGTCAGTCCCACCATCGACGGGATGATGCGCTCTGCGTCGTTAGGCAAGATGGCGGGCAAGCCGTCGCGCACAAAGCCCACTGCTGAATAAGTCGTACCGAGATCGATGCCGATGATTTTTGACATGAGACTCCTAGCGAGTAATGAGTAATGAGTAATGAGTAACGAGTAAAACGTGGTGCATATTGCGTGGAACGTGATGCGTGTTGGACACCACGCACTACGCACCACGCATTACGTGAGCCTTATTTAGCGACGACGACTTCGGCGTAACGCACCACGCGATCGGCCGTGGCGTAGCCGCGGCGTGTTTCTTGCACGATGCGGCCCGCCGGTTGATCGTCCGTCGCCGCCACCGTTTCGATCACGTGATGCCAGTGGGGATCAAACATGGCGTCCGCCGCCTCGATCGGGCGTACGCCCGCGACGGCCAACACGGTCAACAGGCGTTCGCGCACAAACTCAATGCCGTGCAGCCACGCCGCCCACTCGTCGCGGTCCGACGCAAAGCCGATCGCTTCGCCGCGCAGCGCGCGCCACGCCACACGCACGCGTTGTCCCGCCGAGCGTACTGGCGCTTCATCGGCCAGCAAGGCTTCACCGGCCTTGATCGCTTCATCCAACCCGTCGAGCACGGGCAGCACCTGCGCGATCAGATCGAGCCGCGCGGCCGTGTGGGCGTCAGCGAGTTGATCGCGCAACAAAGTCACTTCATGGCCGCGCGCCGCTTCGCCGTCGCGCAATTGATCGAGGATCGCTTTCCAGTTTTGCTGCTGCGTTTCCAACAGATTATTCGCTTTGAACTGTTCCTTGCCTGCGCGCGTCACCTGCCGATCGAGCTTCTCGATGGCGGCCGGCAACGCGGCCACCAGCTCGCGCAGCGCAGCCAGCTCTTGCGTCACATCGAGTTCAGCCATCACACGCGCACCTCACGGAAATCCTCGCGGAAATCGGTGCGGCCCAGATCGCTGAGCGCCTGGGCCGCGCGGATCACATCGGCGCGATCGAGCACGGGGGCCAACGCCGGATCGAGCGCGGCTTCGGTCGGGAGCGGCTCCAATTCCGGTTCGATCCACGTCTGCCAACGCAGCAGATCCGTCTGCTGGCGCTGGGTGGGATCGCGCAGCTGCTCATACGCGGCGCGGATGCGCTTGAAGGCTTCGGGGTCTTTCTCCGGCGGATGCTGCCGCACCAGCGCAAAATAAGCCTTTTTCACTTCCTCCGTCGAGGCCGTATGCGCGATGCCCAGCACGGCATACGGATCATTGCTGCTATGCGGCGAGAGCGTTGGCAATTTCATCGGAACCACTCCTCATCAGCGTCATCGTCCAGATTGCCGACCAACAGCTCGCCCAGCATGGAGGCGAACGGATTGTTGAGCTCCTGGCGAAATGCCTCGATGTCGCGCAGCAGGGCCGGGTTGTTTTGCTTGCGCGCCAGATTGGCCGCCTGTTTCGCCGCGTCCTTGGCCTGTTTGATCTGCCCGGCCAACATGTGCATGACGGCTTGCATCAACCACACCAGCGGATCGTCGGGTGTCAGTTTAAGCAAGCGCTGCGCGTAATCCGCCGCCAATTCCGGTTGGGTTGGTCCCAACAGGGCGACGATCTCACGCAGGGTCGCTGCCGGATCGGTGGCCACTGCTTCGGCGCGTTGCAGCATCTCATGCCCAAATTTCGACCAGGCCTCGTCCGGCTTTTTCTTCGCCGGCGTGAAAAACGGTATCAGACTGGGGGGTTGGCTGCGTTCGAAGCAAATGCCTGCCAGATCGACAAAAAAGTGCTCGGTGGCAAAACCGGCCGCGGTGGCGCGCGCGATGATCGTTCGGGCGGCGGCCTGATCGTCATGCTCGACCCAGCAGCGAAACACCGCCACATAGTCGTGCAAGTCGGTGGCCTTGCTCAACGCGGCATCGAAGTAGCGATCCGCCTCGGCGCGGTGCTGCTGCGCCAGTTCCGTGTTGCCCAGCCAGACCAGCAGGATCGCTCGATCGGGCGCGATCTTCAGGGCCTCTTCGTAGAATTTTTTCGCGTCGGCAAAGCGCCCGGAGTCGAACCGACTGTTCCCCTGCTCTGCCAGCACATCGCTCATGGCCTGCCGCGCCTGGGAGTTGTTGGGATCATGCTCAAACGCGAAACGCACATGCTGCTCGGCGTCGTACATCTCGCCGCGTTCCAGCTGAATCTCGGCCAGCAGCAAACGCGCCGCCGTGCGATTTTCGTCCTTCTGCAAGATGCGCTGCAATTCATTGCGGGCCGCCGTGTCCTGCGCGTTGGACAACAGTGCTTCGGCGAATTCATACCGCAGATCGAGATCGTCGGGCGCGGTTTTGATCAAGGCCCGATAGCTGGTGATGGCGCCCTCCAGATTGCCGGCGTGTTTATAGCACTCCAGCACGTGCTTGCGCAACCAGACGCGAAACTCCGGCACGGGCAGCGGCAGTTGCAGCGCGGCCTGCGATTTGGCCGACGGGCGCGGCGGCAGTTTGCCGCGCAATTTATCCCACACGTCGGCGGCTTCGGCCCACTGTTCGTTTTGTTCGTAAGTCAACGCGAGGTTGTAGAGCAGCGGCGTCAGCACGCCCAAGGTGGATTGTTTTTCCAGCACGGCGATCATCGCCTGCCAGCGCTCAAGCGCCACCGGCCATTGCTGCTGCGCCACGGCGGCTTGCGCCAGACGGTGCGACGCAATGAGCTGCGCTTTCAGCAAGTCCGCTTGATCGGGCATCAGCGCCAGCGCCGCTTCGATTTCTTTCAGCGCCGTCGCCCACTGCTGTTGATCGATCAACGTGCGAATGTGCTGCAGCCGCTGCGCGGCGACGATGGCTTGCAGGCGCGGCGCGAGGGTACGCGGCGCGGGCGTGCGCGTCACGGCGGTCTGCCATTCGTTCAGCGCGCCCGCGCGATCGCCCGTATGCCACAACGCCAGGCCGTGATACGTGGCGCGCACGGCCTCCGCGCCCGGTCGTAACGCTTTGCCGAGCGGGGCCAGTGCGTCACGCGCCGCGATCAGATCGCCCTGCGCCAACAAAGCCAGTCCGCGCCACAGATTGATCGTCGCCGCTGATTCAGTGGGAAGCGGGGCCTGATCGAGGACCGCCGACCAATCGCCGCGCAACAAAGCGTTCACCGGTTGTAGCGCAATCCGATCGGCTTCCGGCAGATCCGCGAGCAGCCGCTCTGACTGAGATTCGATCTGCACCAACGCCAGCAGGCGGGTCGCGCGTCCATCGCCCAGTTCGCGTGCGCGCTCATACGCCGCGATCGCCTCCGGCACGCGATCGGCGCGTTGGCGGGCCAACCCCAGATGATACCAACCGCGACCGTCGTCGGGCGCAATTTCGATCGCGCGCGTGAGATCGTCGAGACGCGCCGTGAGATCGGTCGCGGCCAAGGCGCGGCGAAAATAGGCTTCGGCCAGCGGGGCGCGCAGAGCGGGTTCGGCGATCAGATCAAGGTGTTGCCAGTGTTGAATGGCTTCTGTGAATTTGTTCTGGTGAAAGGCGCGCAGGCCGTTTTGCTTGAGCGCGGCAGTGCGTGATTGCGGCGCGGGAAGTTGATGTTTGTGTTTTTTTGACACAGCGCTCGGCTTATAGATGAGATGCACGCATTATATCATGGGTGGCGCGGGCTGTCTGCGGGTTGGCGGCCAGCCCCGGCGCATAAACTAAGCCAGGACCTTCATTCATTCTGACGCACGTTATCCTTGGCTATCATCCAGACAACGGCACCGGCACGACATGCACGCCATTGAATTTCGCCACGTCACCAAATCGTATCGGCCAGGGAGCGTCACCGTGCGCGCCCTCGCTAATGTGTCGCTACCCTTGACGATGATCACTTGACTGACCTCCGCCGCACGCGCATTGGCCTGATTTTCCAGGCGTGCAATTTGCTACCCATTATCGATATGGGTGTGGCTAAATCTGGTTGAGCCGTAGGGGCGACCCTCGCGGTCGCCCGCATTTGGACAGGCGCAAGGCCCTGCCCTTACATTGGCGATCAACTGAGTTTAGCCACACCCAATTGAATTCCTCGGCATCGTTGTGATTTCCGTAGTTGACGCCTCCTACACGGTCGACGATGCGTTTGCCGCTGGCTACATTGCGTCCTACCGCTGCACTTGGCGTGCAGGGGCCGGTCTCTGATGAGGCGCTTGGCGGTATTACTTTGGCGATGTTGGGCGGCGCACCCTGGTCTGTAGTAGAAGGTAGATCAACGTGCACTACACAGGCTGGCAACACCAGTGCCAGAAAAATGCCAACACAAGCGAAGAACACTAACCGATATTTCATCTTAGTCTTTCCTTGTGTGCTTTCGTAGGATTCTCCGTCCCCGGTGCATCAACTTCTCCAGCCAGCCTGCGAAGGTTTCCGGTTGCGGATAATCAAGTGTCGCCCACGGTTGAAGGCTGCGTGATTGCAGCACCGGCAAGGACACCGCCAAATCTTGTGCGTACGTCGTCGCCGCTGTAAGCGTACGGCGAAGTGACGCCGCTCAGTGTGGTGCTGATCTTCATGGCACCCAGAACACATGGCTGATACGGAAATCTGGCGCAACCATTTCTGCACCTTCAGTCTCTTGAGGCAAAGGTGGAATGAGAGAGGCATTTGTGCCGTCGGCATTCATGATGTATAGATTGGATTTGTACTGTTTATCATGTGTCAGGACCGCAATTTGTTTTCCATTAAGTGACCAGGCGGCGGCTTCTGCGTGATTCTCATCTGGAATCGGAACAATTGTAATCTTGTCGACCGTCAGTTTGTCAGTATTCAGATCCTCGATAATCAATTGACCCCCACTATTGAGGATTATTAGCCGACTACTATCAGGTGACCATGCTCTATCGACGATCCATGATGACACTCCTCCCCTCTCCATTTCGCGAAAAGAAGATGGGCCAGCTTGGTTGAAACGAATGAGACGGATAGCATCCCAGCGTTGCCAATTTACACTCGGATAAGCAATCGCCAATATGTGGCCGTCGGGGGACCAATCGTTCGAGCTATGGTTATAGTATCCAGTTTGAGGGTCCGCGATGATGGGAAGATGAAGTCCTTCAGAGTCCACTTGTTGACCCTCAGTACTCATCAGGCAAGTGTTTTTGTCGCAACTCCAGGCCAACCAGCGACCATCAGACGAAGGGCTTGCCCTGACTCCGAAGTTCACACCCGGAAAGGTTTGGGACTGCAACGCGCCATCCTTCAAGCGATAAGCATAAGCGGTATCACCGCGCCAGGCCAATAGACATTGACTATCTGGCGACCAGGTGACTTCATGTTGCTTGCTCTCGATCGGAATTGGGAAAGGAACCTGGCGGCGGGTATCACGAACAAGATCGTGGACGAAGATGACATCCCGCATCGACCTATTGGCGGTTTGATAGAAGCTATACCACACATTCAAGCCATCAGGGGAAGGCTCATAAGACTCAATCTGCGAGACCAACAGTGAATACTTCTTGGTCTGGAGGTTAAAGCGGTATAGATTCAGGATTCCCCCACCTGTGTATGCGATAAGCAATTGTCCTGAACTATCTTGTTGAGGTGGAACCTCGAAATGAGGCGCAGCCCAGCAGTCAAAAGGCGTCCCTGCTGTCAAGGTCGGCGACGGCAGTATATCTTCTTTAGGAAATTCAAAGAGCGTTGGTATTGGAGGCACATTACCAGTGTTGTTCGCAGGAGTAGGCGCAAGATTTTGTGACCCGCTCGCACAGGCCGAAACGGCAAGAACAGCGCTCAGAGCAAGCAAACCTAGGGCTAGATGGTGTTTTGAAAACATTAGTGTCCTTTCAGCCAGTATGCCTGGTCACCAGGGAAGAAATACTGATTAAAGAAGGTTCGTCGTTTGCTGTGCCCAGATGCATCTAGATCTGTCCATTTCTTTACTCGTTGAACAACTTCCCCTTTCTCCTTGTCGACATTCGGGAAGTTGTTCAAGGCATTGTCTACAAGTGAAGAAGGGATATGCTGCGACAACCAGTCCAGGACATAGATAGTTTCTGTCCGAAAAACGCGTTCA